>JANQKI010000175.1 GCA_028281165.1 Opitutaceae bacterium
CCCCGAGGCTCTATTCTATCGCTTCAAGCCTTAAGGCTCATCCGAACGAAGTACACTTGACTGTCGCTTCGGTGCGCTACGAAGCATTTGGTCGTGTGAAGAAAGGAGTTTGTTCAACCTTCATTGCCGACATGTGGCAGGTGGGCGAAACGGCACCGGTTTATTTCCATAACAATAAGAACTTCAAACTGCCTGTGGATGGGAATGTTCCGACCATTATGGTTGGTCCAGGAACTGGCATCGCTCCGTTCCGAGCTTTCCTGGAGGAAAGAGCTGCTAATGGAGCGAGTGGCAGAAATTGGCTTTTCTTCGGGGATCAACACGCGGCTACGGATTACCTGTTTCAGTCAGACTGGGACAGGTATCAGAAAAGTGGAGTTCTTGATCGCGTCGATTTGGCTTTCTCTCGCGACCAGGACTTTAAGATCTATGTTCAAGATAGGCTGCGAGAGAATGCAAAAGAGATTTACGACTGGATAGAAAACGGAGCGTATTTCTACGTTTGTGGAGATGCGAGTCGTATGGCCAAGGACGTGCATCAAGCATTGCACGACATTGTGGCCGAACAAGGTGGAATGAGCGAAGAAGACGCTGCCGCTTACGTTAAGGCCATGCAAAAGGAAAAGCGTTATGCCCGAGACGTCTACTAGCTGCATAAAATGGATCGTCTCGAACCTTTTCTAAACCGACTGAGATATGCCGATTTTAAGCCAAGCCTCATTATCGATGTAGGCGCGAATAAAGCGAATTGGACTCACCGCGCTTGGGACAATTTTCCGAAAGCCGACTTTATTCTTATCGAACCTTTGGAATCCCTCAAAGGCTCTGCTGATTTGCTTATTCAGAACGGAGCCAAAATAAAATGGATCACTGCGGGTGTCGGGAACTCTGTTGGCGAATCCTACCTTTCCGTTGGTGACAGGGATGATAACAGTTCCTTTGTTCCTTCTGTCGAGCAAGCCAAGGCCTGGGGAATGGAGCAGATCAGGGTGCCGATGACGACTCTCAACCGAGTAGTGCAAGAAAATGGCGGGCATTTGCCTGATTTGCTGAAAATCGATGCCGAAGGCTATGACCTGAAAGTCTTGGATGGAGCGTCCGACATGTTAGGCAAGACTGAAGTCATTTTGATTGAGGTGAGTATTTGCGCGCCTTTGGTGGAGAACACTGCGCATCAAGTCATCACCCGCATGGGTGAGGCAGGTTACTCGCTTATTGAGATAACCCACCTTAATGAGAATCCGAATACAGGAGCATTGTGGCTAGCCGAGTTCGCTTTCTGTTTGGACGATAGCCCAATCTGGAACTGTTTTCGCAGACACAGCTAGTTTCTTTTTCTTAGAATGCAGAAGGCTCCGAATTGAGCCTGAGGAAGGTGAAATTCGTATGCGCTAGCGTTTCGGGCAATGAACTCGTCTACAGCTTTTTTTGCTCCTAAAGAAAAGAAGTCGTAGTCGTCGATAACCGTTGCACCTCCTCGAACAAGTCTCTCATTAAGGAACTCGAGCGCATGCTTAACGCCTGAATAAAAGTCCAAATCGATGTAGGCAAAAGATATCCTGTCGGGAAGATTTGCCGTTTTCAGAGATTCCTCGACTTTGCCTTTAATGATATGGCACCGATCTTTCGAAAATTCGATCTCGGCTAGTTTCCTTAAAACTTCCGATTCTCCGTGGGCCATTTGGCCTTTGTACTTTTCGATCGAACCGTATCCAAAAATGTCATCGATTAGAACGTCCTCAGTTGTTGGAGCAGGGAGTCCTTCAAATGTATCGAAGAGCCACATCTTCTTTGAGGAAGTTTTGATTTCGTTAGCGATAAGGGCGGCAGAGGCTCCGCTGGCCACACCTAATTCGCATACATCGCCTTCTAAATGCATTGAATCCTGCAGGTAGCGAACGATGTAGAATGCAGCCGCCACTCCCGTGCCACTCTGCTTTTTCAGCAAGTCTTCTCTTCCTTCGACTTGAGGAAGACTATCAAACGGCAGATACTCCAGACCGCGTACCACCGATGCGAAATCCCGGGGGTTTACATTGCCGGAAGACGTGGGTTGGACCTCTCCCGGAATGATCTCTATTGGCTTGTTGGTACATAGAGAATGATTGACCGTTAGCAGGGCTTGAGCTGCTACTAGCTGTTTTTTGGGAACTGTCTTATGAAAACGCTTTTCCGAACGAGGTTGAAGCCATTTGTTTCGTATCCAAAATTTTAGTGGACTGTAACGTTCCCGGGCTTTTTCCATCACTCTACGATGATCGCGTATCTGTTTTTCGTAGACAAAAGTGGCTGATTTAGCTTTTCCTGCCGCGCCCAAAGCTCCTCTTAAAGATTCTTGAGTTTTTAATGACATAAGAGCGCTGAGCATCGCATCTATGTCGTAAGGGTCGAAATACAGTACGCTGTCTCCTGCCACTTCGCGCAGGGCGTCCAGGGCGCTACAGGCGACCGGGCAACCGATGGACATGGCTTCGATAACAGGTATGCCGCCTCCTTCGAACAGCGAGGGAAAGAAAAGTCCTATGCTATTTTGATAGAGCCAAGAGACCTCCGGTCGAGCAATATGGCCTAGGTGGATAAGCGTATCGGAGAGACTACGCTTTTCTATCTCGGCTATCCACCAGTCCTCGCCTCGATGCTGGAAGCCTGTTAGTACTATTTTAAGATCGATGCCTTGCTCTACTATTCTTTCGGCAATCTGAAGTACTCGATCATGGTTTTTGTGAGCCCAGTCGTTGGCAGGAAAGTATGCGAAATCTACATATTTGTCGAAAGGCCAGCTCCTAGGCATTTGAGGGCGCGGCAGAGCGTCCGGCGTATGATGAATGGTCATCATTTTACTCTGTTTCGTCCCAATAATATGGTTACAGCTTTTTTTCGTAAAGTCGGAAATGGTTACTACAGCATCAGCCATGCGGATCGACCAGTCGTAATGGTAAAGCCGACTTGCCACATCTTCTGGCGTGAAGTATTCAGGAAAAAAACGCTCTTGAATATCATGGCAGGTGACAACGGTCGGAATGGCAAGCGGACGCGGGTAGTAAGTCTGCAGAGGACAGAAGAATATATCGAACGTTTTGCGACCAGCCTCGTCTCCGATTTCCTCTTGAGTTTTAAGAATTTTAAACTCTATGCCGTCTTTTTTTTCGACGTGGTCCAGGATTGACTGATTGTGATCAAAGCAGAACAAGAGAAGCTTGTCCTTTGAATAGTAATCGTGCCAATGACGAATGAGGGTTAGCGTGTAGTGGTTGATGCCGCCTGCCCCGGGATGAAGATTATAAAGATTTATTCCAATGATCATCTTCGAAGGGGGGCGCCGAAATCCTTAGCCATTGAAAAAAGGTAGACGACCCACCCGCTCATTGATCTTTTGTTTTTAAATAGATCGAACGCTTTTTCGAGATCGTAATCTCCCGCCTCCTTCTTTTCAAAATCCTTGTAATTAGAATCCTCGTACAAATAGGCTTGGTAGTGCCATTCGATTGAAAATTGGAGAATCAGATACATCATGTAGATGAAGGGAATATAGAAAATGAAGTTTGGAATTTTGCCCATGTTCAAATCTATATTCGACTTCAGGTCATTGCCTGCGTGCCAGATTGCCGTCTTTATGCTGAAGCAACGAGAAGCTTGGGTTGCTTGATTGAAGTATTGAGCAGTGTTGCCGTTCCTCCAGAAGTATTGGGAGACTCTAAAAAAGGTGGTTCTCTCGTGGTTATGAAACGCTACTTGTTTAGGATCATAGTAAAGCTGGTATCCGGCGGCTCTTATCCGTTGCGTTAGATCGACGTCTTCTCCATTCGGCAGAGTTGGGTTGAAGCCTCCAACTTTTCGATACGCTTCTCCATTTACGATGATTGAAGCGCTATAAAGCCAGTACTTCTCGCCTGGCTCATGTATCTGTTGGTACCAAAAATTCCCCACATTCACTAGCTCGTCGGCAAAGTTGCCTACGGTTCCAGGAAGTCGGCAGCCGATCGCTCCGAGCGGTTGGTTCTCTTCTGGCCAATTTCTGATAAATTTATCTGCCTGCAGAAAATAGTCTTCTTGCAGCACCATGTCATCGTCTGTGAAAACGAGCCAGTCCCCTGTGGCTTTTTCGCTTCCTAAAAGGCGCGTTTTAGGAGGAAGCATGTTGTGGGGAAGTATCACAGGGACGATGGGCAACTTTGGGAAAGCGTCTTTGATCTCCAGGGCTTTCACGCCCACTACAATGACTTCGTAGGATCCCGGAATGTCGCTTTGATCTGCAATGGACTGGAACGTCTGCCTAGCTCTTTCGGGTCTCCCCATTGGTACTATGATGGACCATTTCACCTGGGCAGATGTTGGAGTGGCTAGTATCTCAGACAAGCTGATAATTCATTAAAGATGTCTTAAGTAAAATTAGGACTCTCCAACGTACAACTGATTGTCTTGCAAAGATTAACAACTTTACGGCAGAATTCATTCTTGACGGTTGCCCTCAAGTTTTTCGAGAAGCTCTTGCATTTTGATCTCCGACTCGCGAAGCAACTGGAGTCGTGTCCAGTTTTCCCAATTCATTTCCAGGTGATGATCGAAAATTTTTCGTCGAAGCTCCGTTTCGGAAGCTTTTGTATCCGATAATCCGATATCATGATAGACTGGTTGAAAATCTTGCTTTTCCAGCGCGTCGTCGATGGCTTGTTTGACGACTTCCGTAGGGATTTCACGGATGCTCGCCCAGATGTCGATAAAGTTGTGCCATTGGCAATGTTCTTCTATCGTTCTTCCTTGGACTGGCTTGACTTTACCCCTCATGGGGAAAAAGCGACCCCCTTGCCCACAGCCAAAAATGGATACAGTTGGTACGCCGATGGCAGCGGCGATGTGAGCGTAAGATGTATCGTTGCAGAGAACGAGTGACGAATTGCTCATCAGCAACGCAATTTCATGCAGCTGATTAGTTTCGAATCTTAGTTTTGGAATAGGCTCATTAGCAATTTCGAATGTGGCCGCATCCTGAGGTCCTTCAATCCATATGGATTCCCATCCCTTGGCTTCGAGATAATCGGATATCTCTTTCCATTTCTCTATCGGCCACGCTCTCTCTTTTTGGTGACCCACGCCAGGAAAGATAAGCGCTTGCTTAGGCTTTGGCGTCCACTCGAATCTATGTCTTAGCGTAATCGCCTCGCACTCAAAAGATTGACAGGTGATTGCTTCGAAAAGCTCCCCTATCTTTTCGTATTCCGAGGCGGCTAAATCTGAAGCTACTTCAATATTTACACTAGGAGATAAAGCTTTCGTGGTTTCGGCTATACTGTCTTCCAGAGGCTGCCATGACGCATTTTTCGAAAACCCGATTCTTTTTCCTGCTTCGCTGAATCTTAGTGTGAGCCCGCTGAACCAATTATGATTCATTGAAGGGGATATAACAATGTCCCATTTGACCGCGCTAAGCATGTCTTTCCACCACCAAATTCGGGGCCAGGTTTCTTCATTCCAATGATCGAGAGGGTTTAAATCGTAAGGGATGATGTGTATCTTGCTGGAATCGGCGGCGAATATTTGTTTAGCCTCTTCTTCAACGTAATGACTGAATTCCAGATAGATAAGTTGCGTATCTTCAAGCAGAGTCCAAATGACTTCCATACCTGATCGAACCTGCCAAAAAATCTGAGCCTCAGGCAGTTGCTTGTTCAACTGCTGGATAAAGCCAGCGACAATAATCTGATCTCCTAGGGCATCTGGTTTGGTGATAAGAATTCTCACTTATTGGATCTCCATCAGCGAGCTACAGTGGAAGATTGCAATGCTTTTTTCAATACAACGGCCCCGCAGACATAGTTGTGGTGAGGGGCTGTAGTTCGATGCCAATTTAAGAAAGAGGGGATATCCTTTTCGTTTCTTGTAAAGTTTTTGCGGCCAACTAGCTCTTCTCTATCCAACAGCGACTTTTCGAAATCCGATAGTGTCCAGGGCCTTCCATTCCAATCGGGATAGCTCATGCCAAAACCATCGACAATGATGTCGAACGACAGTCCAAGCAAACCGTCAGGTTTAAGAACCCTGATCATCTCGTCAACGGCCTGATCTTTATCCATCTGATGTTCGATTACTGAAAAGCTGGTCACTGCATCGAAAGAAGCGTCTTGTAACGGTAGATGGCACGAGTTCACGATTTCCCACCCTACGTCTACCTTTAGTTTCTCGCGTATCGCCGCCCATTGTTCCGTCCAGTTTTCCGCCGTCTCGATGATCGTAACTTCCGCTCCATGCTTCGCTAGATACCAGGGCCAGGGCGATTGCTCGCTACCAATGTCCAGAACTTTTAAACCTGAAAAATCCAACTGGCAAAATTGATCGTACCAAATCCGTGGATACTCCCAAATTTTCGACCAATTTGAAAATTGTCTCAACCCAAGTGGCGCCGCAAATTTATTCAATTTATCGATAAACTCCGTATATTCCGAAGAAAATGTGTCTGAAAGATTGGCTAGAAGCTTTGGCTCCATTGGGGAATTCTTTTCAAACTTTCGGGCGACTACAATTTCATGAGCAACGCTCCATGCTTTATCATTTTCTAGAACCTGAAAATGGTTGGCTCCCAGTAGCGTGGCAATACTATCTCGTGTATATATATATGCATGTTCCTCGGGATCGAATACGCGAGAATTCATTTGATCGAAACCTAGTTTACTTTCTAAAATGGGAAGTTGCACCAGTAAAATACCATCAGGTTTTAAAGCTTTCCAAGCTTCCTCCAAAAAAGAGTGCGGTTCAGTAATGTGTTCCAGCACATCGCATGCGACAATTAGATCTAGATTGCTAAAGTCTCCCTCTGGAAAAACGCCTTGGCGAATATCCAAACCAGTCCTTTCACGCACAATTTTCGCGACTTCGGAATCGGGTTCCAAGCCGATAGTTTTCCAACCGCATTTCTCTAATTCAATAAGAAGCGATGCTTCCGCGCAACCAATCTCAAGAGCCGTTCTGTCGTCGTCACTGAGATATCTGTTTATTGTTTCCTTCCAAAGCTGTATCCGACCGTCAGATACCAAGACTTCGCCTCTTTCTTCGAGGGTAGGGTGCGCTTTCGATTTTTGCCTATCCTGCCAATACTGTTGGTAATTATAGAATTTGGCGATTTCAGCAGGTTTAAGAAAATATTTAGAGAAATGTGTCCCGCATCGCTCGCATCTATTATAAATCTTGGAGAACTCGCTTTCTGAATTGGATTCCCAATTACACCAACATTTATTGGTTCGTTCGAACCTAGGATCTTGCTCGATGTTCATTTCTCTAGCTCGGCGCTAGTAGCCAAACTCCTTGAAGCTGCCGACCTCAGCGCTTTCCACAAGACTGCTCCACTCCTCGTCCTTTTTCCAAGCCTCATTGTCACCCTGCCTATAGAAAGTTTTTTCTCCGTTGTTGGTCATTCTCTCGAAGCTAGTCCAATAGTGGACAAAGTCACAGCTCAGTTTTGGTTCAACCTCTACATAAGCCACTATTTTTTCTAGTATTCCCTGATCGTGAATCGCATCTTCGTATCGAATTATAAACACAGATGCTGGGTCGTCATTTGCTAAGCTGAATGCCTTTTTATAGAATAAAGTGTATTTTTCGTAAAGATCTCTTATCGATTCTATTGTCTCATGCCCATTTTTCCCCCAACGATCGCCAGCCGTTTTTATTATGCTGTATACGGTTGGATGAGGATCTCGAATCAGGATTAAGGTGCGATTTCCTCGCAAAACTGGCTCTCCGTGCAATCCATTGGCATTCGCCTCGATGCATACAGGTTGAAAAGGGACACCATCCTGTCTCAGTTTCAAGGAGTAACAAGAAAGTGGATTCAGTTCGTCGAAACGTTGAATGGCCTCCGGTAGGTAGGTGTATTCATTTTCGTAAAACACCAAATCAAACAATCCTGTGAAACATGCCCAAAGAAAGTGGCTACCCGTTCTTGGATAGGCGAAATAATCCAGCTTCTTGGCAATGGTCGATCCAAACGTGTAGGCTTTTTCGGTCATTTGCACAGCTCCTCAAACCTTTTGGTTTGGGCTCAGTTTACGAGCAGGGCGTTAGCCGCAAACGAATGGAGCAATTGCTCTGTTTTGAACTTCAGGATTTTTTCCAGCGTTTCTTTATCGGTTATCTTTTTCCCGTCTTGTGAAATGTTTAAGCTTTCTGTTTGGGCCTCCTTAATCAGCGCTTCCACAATGGCATCACGGTCTCGCGTTCTGTCTAACAGCTGGGCCAGTTTAAATCCTAGGATATCGAATCTAACGGTATGATGATACCGATTCGTTATTGGCAAACCGTTGGCTGCTTGCACTCTAGCGAACCGAGCGATTTCCGGTTTATCGCTTGGTATGGCCACGCAGCTCGTGGCGTTGTTGACGAAGTCTATCATGCTGCTGCAATAGAGTCTAAACGCCAGTAGTAGAATGCTCGCTTCCGCTTTTTGAGTGTCTACTGAGTTAAGTTTGTCCGAAGCTGCTCGTTTGGCTCTTTCGAGGGCATCCTCGAAGGCAAGGTATTCTGGGTCGGCCATGCTTAGTTCGTTTAGGAAGGCCTTCGCTAAAGGATTGGTTTGTTTAGTGGAGTTTCCACTGCGATGCTTGAATTCCTCTTCAATACCATCATCAAGAAGTGGCATTTTTGATACTGGCTTAAGGCCGGAACGAAGCTTAAATTTTCTAAAAGTATCGATATTTATATTACGATTAAGCGTGGTCTCTTTATGACAAAGCAGGCTCTGCCTAAATTGGCGGTTGCGGACAAAATCCATGTACTGCTCTCGAGCAATGATGTTTCCTGTGATTCTCGAAAGCGTTTCCGCGATTTCTTTTTTCATGAGCTGCGTGAGCATCGTGCCCAAACTCGCTTCTCCAAGATATTGCAGGCCCTCGTTCATGGCCTTGGTGGCGAACTCGTGAAAATAGCAGGGATCGTTTACTTCTTCCAAGGCATCATGGAATATGTAGTTATCCCGGTACTTCTTCATGTCGTCCAATTCTTTGGACAGAAATTTTGAATAGGCTGTATCTTCCCCTTCAACGGCGTCGGCTAGAAACTTGGTGAGCGCTTTGGCCTGAGTTACCTTTTCGCCTGGCTTCTCGAATTGCGAAGTATGAAACAGCATCATGTCCCGTAGCATCCCCTTCAGTCGCCAACCCGGGAATGTATTGTAGCTTACGTAGGCAATACCGTTTTGCGAAAGGTTGGTTTTGCAGATTGAAAGAATCTTGTCCTTCACCCCATCCGGCACCCAAGAGTAGATGCCGTGAGCAATAATATAGTCGAACAGCCCTTCATCCTCGCCAAATTCCAGGATGTTCATCTGCTTGAGCTCAACATTTTCAATACCAGCAACTTCCGAAAGCTTCTTGGCGTTTTCGATTTGCGTTGCCGACAGATCAATACCTACGAACGAACTTTCTGGCAGTTGCTCCGCCATAGGAAGAATATTTCCTCCGCTAGCGCATCCAATTTCTAAAACGCGACAACTTGTCGAGGGTTTTGGATCCATCCCGAAAAGTATTCCGATCGTCTCAAGCGAGTTCGGATGCGTTTGGGCAAATGCGTTGATCGGGTAGGGAACTTTATCGTACGTCGTCTCTTCGCTCATAATTTAAAAAGGGGCGAGTAAATCGTTCAATTTGGAGATGGGAAGAATTTTAATGGGCAATTTTCGATGGCGCGTGGGTTAGGCTCTGCCATTCGATATTCGCCTTCAGGTTAGTCATGCCAAGAAAGTCTGGGTTTATGGTTGGATGTTTTACGCTAAACTTAGCGATGCCTCCAATCCGATGATAGTGGTGCGAAGGGGCTCCGTCGCCTCGATCGCCTGCTACTATGGCCGCGTCGATTAGAAAATCCCCGGGACCCAAAAGTCCCTGTAATCCGATTTCGAATACGCCTTCTTCGTCTTCGTTCAATCCTCCCGTGAGGTCTCCACGAGATCGCGAATTGATTCCGTATAAAGCGCGGGCGTGTCGGTCTACAACCTGAAAACCGACATGAGCCTCTCCTATGGCTTGATGAGCTTTTACTCGAAGTCTTATGATAATTGGATCGCCGACATCGAAAACATCCGTTGTTTCTTTATTCTTGTTTATCAAGCGACAATGGACGATTTCCGCCTCTCGCGTCCCAATCTCGTCATTCGATACCCAATTCCGCGGCGTCCATTCTTCTCCGGATTGAAAAGATGTATTCGAAGTTTGGATTTTCCGCTTTGCCGCCATTGCTCTAGATTCATGTAATTCGTGATACACGCTGACGGCTTCATCGCTTGGGCCGTGGAATGCTTTGTTGCCTTTATCAAGAACTATGGTCTGCGAACAGAGAGCTCTAATCGAGGGAAGATCGTGGCTGACGAGGATTAAGCTCATACCTTCGTCTAGTTTCCTGCGGAACCAGCGAGAACAGCGCGACTGGAAAAAAACGTCGCCCACCGCAAGGGCTTCATCGACGATAAAGACATCGGGATCGACCACCGTTTGAACGGCGAAAGCGAGTCGCACCAGCATACCGCTCGAGTAGGCCTTGACGGGTTGATCGATGAAGTCGCCGATTTCGGCAAACGACTCGACTTCGGGCATCAGCTCTTTGATTTGCGACTCCGAGAATCCATATAGTGCGGCTTGCATGATCACGTTTTCACGACCCGTGAATTCCTGGTTAAAGCCAGATCCCAATTCGAGCAAGGCTGTGATACGACCGTTTCGCAGTACGTATCCACTTGTTGGATTCAATGTTCCAGCCAAGAGCTGAAGCAAGGTGCTCTTGCCCGAGCCGTTTCTTCCGATAATGCCAAGGCTCTCGCCCTGCTTTATAGTGAAGCTTAATGGTTTTAGAGCTTCGATGACTTTAGCTCTACGATGTGCCCAATTATTGAATACTTTTTGAATCGGGGGGATGAAGAAGGTTTTTTTGCCAAAGCCCGACAAGGCAATCGCCAGCAGCCTATCCATTGGAGTCTCCCAAAGCTTGTAGGTTTTGGAAAGATTTTCTGCGGCAAGCAACTGTGGTTTTTTAGACATTCTTTGGACTCGCAAATTATAGAACGTCCGCAAACGCATGCTTCAGTTTCGCGAAGAGGGCGTAGCCAAAGGCGAAAAACGCAACGCCGCATATGATAGCGAACTGTATACCCTCCCATTGGATGGGTTGATTAAAGAGAACAACCCCGCGAGCGTTCTCTATTATATGAAGGAGTGGATTGAATCGAAGAAAGCTCCAGACGGTTTCCGCCTTTTCTCTTACATCCGAAGCCGAGTAGAAAATAGCGCTCCCATACATAATGGCTAAGGCCAAAAATTGAGTGAAAGACGCTATGTCTCTTATAAAGACGCCCAACGCAGAAAATGCTAGTATCACTCCTAGAGTTAGTAAGACGAGAGGGATAAAGATGATAAAAAGCCAAAGAGCATTTAGGCCTATATGGGTTCCGCTTATGGAGATTGCGAATAACACTACCATCAAACTCATCAAAAATCTAAAGAGAGAGACGCCAAGCAGCGAGGCGGGAAGTAGTTCCAATGGGAATACAACTTTCTTGCAGAGGTTGGGTTGGCTAATGATTGAGCCATGAGCGGTTGATAAGCCTTCGGCAAAGAGCTGGAAGATGCTCAGACCGAGAAAGATCCCTAGACCATAAGTCCATCGATTCTGCTCCACTCCTTCAACCTCGGCGAATTTCGCGCCAAAAATGACTCCAAACACAACCGTGTAGACGCCCATCATTAAAAGAGGGCTGATGACCATCCAAGCCTTGCCCAGAATATTTCCTTTGTGCTCGGCGTGAATAGCTCTCGCTGTGAATTGAAGATACAGCGATTTATTCCGCATCAAAGTCGAAATGAATTTCCACGGCTGTATGATCGAAAGCCAAAAGCTGGCTTCCCTATCTGGCTCGATGGGACTGGAAAGCGTATTCATTGTTTCGCGCACAGGCTCATTAATTCTAGGCGATTGCGAACGCCGGCTTTTCTCAGAATATTGCGGATGTGCGTTTTTACAGTTGGCAAAGCGATGTTAAGCGCTTCGGCAATACGACTGGCCGTATAGCCTTCCATGATCAGTTCTCCAACTTCCTTTTCTCGTCTCGAGAAGGACGCCTTTGACGAGAGGTCGGTTAGTGTAATCGAGTTGCTGATGGAGCGCTTTCTTAAATTTGACGTAAGCAGAAGATAGGGGCGCACACCAAGGCCGCTTTTGAACGCAAGGTAGCGAACCGCTCCTTCGATGAATTCCGATTGTACGATTGGTATCTCAAGTCTAACTAACGGGCCTTGGCTCACAGCGATGCGCGAAGAAGTCGGTGGGAATTCGCTTTCTGAATACACTTTCAACGCTTCGTCGCAGGCTTCTTTCCAAACGTCGGGGAGTTTTACTTGTCGGGGAAGAGTGTGCGAACGAATAGCATCGCGCCCATTTTCCCACATGTAGATGTGTTCACGGAAAGGGGTGTTGTCGAAAAGCGACTGTTTGTTCGTATCCAAAAGGCACAGGCCCTCGGAATACAGATTCGTGGTTAGCTTAAAAAAGCTTATCATGAATTCCTGCTCCTGGTCGTCAGCCAGTCTGACGAAACAGCGGTCGAGATGTTTCCCCAGGGCTTCGAATGTATTTTTTTCCTCAGACGAGAAAGTCGTGCCATCTCGGTAAAGAAAGAGGATGAAAAGCGAACGCTTCACTCGATTCATGGTTACGATATGAATCGAGGATTCTTTATTCGTTGCCAGTTCGTAGGCCAGATGTTTGAGGAGAGATTCGGTTTGAGCGTTAACTCCGTACTGGGTGATTTGCTGAAGAATGTTTTGATTCAGCATATGACTCTTTTCCTGAATGCCCTGGCCCATCACTACGTAGCGTCCACCTGCATTGAAGCTTGGAGGAAAAAGGCAGGCCCATCCGTTAAGTTCGAAACACCCCATTACTTGATGCAGACTTTTTGTGAATCCGTTGAGGCTGCTTTGGTAAGAAAGCTCGAGCAGACTCTCAACTATGTTGGGGTGCGAATTCATTCGAAAGGATTAGACTATAGAGGGAAATCCGCTCTATTTGTCAAAGCAAGAGATTGCTCGAATCCACTAGACATTCCCTGCGGTCTTTGCTGCAGGGCTAATTTGTAACTTTCGATCAATCGCCGTGCGATCCCGTCCTGAAGAGTGGTCTTTCGAGAGCGGCGATTTCCTTTCAGCTTTACTGAGGTCCGCCCGCGAAGGAACGGAGCTTGTTATCCCAAAAAGAAACGAGGACGCGCCATACCTTTGTTCCCACTGTGGCGGGTTTGCCATGTAGCGTAGCCCTGACCCGCATACCCTCTTGTGGTCGCATTCCTTCAGGTATCTCCAACAGCGGAGCTTCGGCCACGAAAAGTCGATAATTAGGCGCTGCGCCTTCCTTGCTATTTTTCTCCATCGGGGCGGGCCCCCCAAAAATGGCTAGCATCGAAGGATGGTATTCGTTCAGCTTTGCCGGGTTTTCCGGGAACACGTCCAAGTTCGTTTCAAAGGACTGACCGTTAGCAACCCAACGTCCTGTTACACGGCTATCGGATTCTAGTAAATCCACCTCTTTTTCCGTAAGCGCGATGATCAACCTCATCTCATCATGGGTTCCAATACGCATTATCGTGTCCTGAGGATTGATGAAGTCCCCCTTTTTAAGATGAATATCGGGCGTCAGAATGTATCCAGCAATAGGCGCTTTCAATTCCAAGGACTCAGCTCTTGCCAAGGCTCGATCATATTGGATTTGAGCCGATTCGAGCTTAGCCGCTACTTGGGATAGCTTAAGATTGTTGTCGTATTCCTGATTGCTCAGTAACGTACCATACTGGAGACGAGCCATCTCCAAGTTGATACGGCTGTTTTCCAGCTCTGCTTCAACGATCGGATTCGAGAGACGGCCGATTACTTCACCCTTCTCGACCTGTTGTCCGGTTCTGACTAGAATTTCAGTCAGCTTTCCGCCGCTGGTCGACGACACTTGTTCTGCGGTTTCGAATACGGCAGTGCCTTGCCGATCAATTTTGAAATGAGTGGGAATCACCATTATCAGGGTGATGACTGCTACTAGAGGAAGAATGCGTTTAAGTAGTACGTTTGGCACGGATTCGATCCTTTCTATATGATTTCTTGAAGTCGCTCCGAATGCGTCAAGCAACACCTTGATGATTGGATAGCCAATAAAGGAAAACTGGACCAATACGCCAAGTGCCAAGCCAAATTGCCCCAATCCATAGGGAGTCAGGACCCGGGCGAAAATCTGGCTGAGCGAGACGATGATAAAGCCCATGTAAGAGAAAGCAGCTACGGCATAGAAGAGAAACACGCGGCTGTTTGATTCTTCTTCAAAAACCTGTTCCAGCATTAGATTTCGCAATCCGAAAAGGTTCTTTTGTATCCAATAAGAGCAGTAGGCGATCGACTTGGTCCTAAGATTGGGAATCTCCAGTAGGTCGCAGATAATGTAGTATCCATCGAACTTCATCAATGGATTCATGTTGAAAAAAAGCGTGTTGATGCTGGCTACCATCATTGCATTGAAAGCCAGATTCTTGATAAGGCCTGGAGGAGCGTAGAGCCATACATGAGCCGCGATCGCGGCGATGATGAATTCGGTGAAGATACCTGCGACGACCGTATAGATTTTATGCCGCTTGTATTTCATCATGTATGCGTCCGTAGAGTCCACGTAGCCACACGGAGTGAAACAGATCATGCAGACGCCCATTTCGTGAACCTCGCCCCCGAAGTTTCTCGATGTCGTCGCGTGTCCAAACTCGTGTAGCGTCTTTATGAATATGAGCTGAAACCACACTAGAAAGAGGTTCTCTGCGGAGAAGAAGTTAATGTCGTTGTGGGCAAAGGCCTGCTTGTTGGCGAAGAGCCAGAATATCGTCCAAACGAAAAAGCCTAGGCATCCCAATATGAACCAGCGCGTCCAAATCCATCGCAAATGGTAGGTTAGCTTTCCCAGCCAAGGACTTGGGTCGACCAGCGGTATTTTGAAGAATATAAGCTTGGCTACCAGTTTGATCCAAACCTGAAGGATAGCTTGGCTTGCCTTTGGGTTTTTTTTCGCGAAGTCGACGAACTTGCGAGCTGTGATGTTGAGCAAGCCGTTGTTGCCAAGCTGGTTAATAAATTGAGCGGCTTCTTGCAGCTCCATGTCCCAATTTGGGTACTCCTGATGAAAGCGTTCGACGATTTCAGCTAATGTCCGCTTCCCATCGAGTAGGCTGACCAAAAAGGCTTCCTCTGGACCAAACCTATGGTAAGTCAGAGCAAGAGGATCTTTAACGACGTAATATTCTTCGTTTTTAAAACGCTGCTTTTTAATTACTAGGTCAGCCCTGAGTCGAGCTGGGACCATCGCTTTTACAGCTTCCTCCTTTGAATTGTCTGGAGACTGAGCGATGGGCTGACCGGCGGAGCTCATTGTTTAGGTGATTTCAGAGAAGTTCTTCGGATGCCAAAATTTCAGCTTTTTTAGAAGGCTTGGTTTCTAATTCTAAAATCCAAGAGCCGACTCATATTGTATTTGAGCGACTACAGAGTTATGTGAATATATGCTAAGAGCCAATTCAATTTGAGCCTGGTGCAAGGTTTCCTCTACCTGCAAAACCGTTTCCAGGCCAACTTGTCCGGCCTCGTATTGTTTCTCTGTTTGCTCGAATACTTTTTCCGCCAATTCTACGGCGTCTTGTCTGCTAACTAAGGTTTGTTTTTCTTGTTGGAGTTGAGAGCTAAGTTCTACTAAGCGTGATTCTATTCTTCGCTTCATCGCCTCATAATCCATGCGAGCTGCTTCTGCCTCTGCTCTACGGATCGTTAGCAGTCCCTTCTGCTGTCCTCCTTCGAAAATATTCAGTGAGCCAAAAATGCCAATTTGCCATCCGTCCAAACGGTTGTTCGAGTCATAGAAAGAGGACCTTGCATCGTAGCTGGCAACCCCCTCAAGTTTGGGGAGCTTAGACCCTCTTACGCCTTTGACTCTTAATTCGCTCGCCTCCCATTGCAGTTTGAGATTTTGCAAATCGCCACGCTTTTCAAGGGCGTTATCGATTGCCTGACTCAAACTAAACTCATAGGTCTTTGGTTTGAGTTCACGCTGAATCTCTATTGAGCCGGTCGAACTTGGCAGGTCTAGTGTTCTTCTAATCCTTTCATAGTCCGTAACGACGCGCGTTTCTTCTGTGGAAAGATCAGCCTTGGCTCGGCTCAGCTCGGTTTTGATTCTAAGGGTTTCAAGTTCAGCGACGTCTCCGGCTTCGAATCTCTTTTCAGCGACGCTGAGCAGTCTTTCAAAGCTTGCTATGCTGTTTTCGCGTGATGCTCGCGTTTCTTCAGATCGTATGATCGCGTCAAAGCTTTGTATCAATATTGCAATGATACGCTGTTCCGTATCGTAAACGTTAGCTTCGGCCGCCTCTGCGATTAGCCTTTCCGCTTTATATTCTCGCTGATTTTGTAGTCCGCTAAAAAGCGGTTGCCGGATTTCCGCCTTTAGGCTGTATCCATCTCTGGCTTGCCGTGTTTCGGGATCAATGATTGGATTGTCTAATTGATTCTGAGGCAAATCAATCAGCGCAACATCGCGCCTGTCCGCATCGCCCACCAGCCTGAGTTTCGGCAGCATGGCAGACCTGCTTACGAGGAGAGATCCGCGAGCCCTTAACGCGTTGGCTCGCGCTTTCAGGATATCTGGATTGTGAGAAAGGGCTCGTTCTATGGCCGACTCCAGTGTCCAAACTGGGGGAATATTAACAGTATTATACGTATCCGATTCGAAACTACCGGAATCCGCATTTTTGGAAGGGCTCTGTTCTGCAGTTGATTGCTGAGTTAGAATGAGCGAAACGAGATGCGCCAGGGCAAATAGGGGTCTCTTCATCGTATTCTAGTTTTGCGTTTCAACCCTTGGAAGGGTTTGCAAAGGGGTTGTTCCTTCGAAATCGTTCAAGTTTTAATCCTGCGATTTCGTGATTTGCCCTAATCTTTAATCACTCTAGCAAGCATTAGCCCGCTGTGCTTTTCATCCAATAGGACTGGGTTCATGGATAGCTTTTCCTCCAGACCTTGCTTTTTGTAGGCACCGCCGAGCGATAGCGATTTCAGCAGCAGAGACTGAGCTGGTCCTCTGGCGTCTTCAAAATGGAAGATGGCCTTACTCGCTACGCGAGAACATTGAGCTACAAGGTGTTCCACCAATGGTTCGTGGCAGTTGCTTAGAAAACCTGTGCTTAGAATCACATCAAACGAACCGTCGCCAAACGGTAGATCTGTCTCCGGATCGTATAATTGAAGATCGACTGCATCTTCGCCAAAGACCTCCTTTGCATAGTGCGCTCTATGTTCAGAAACCTCCAGGCCCGCTACTCTCCATTCAGGCTTTGCTTTACTGAACATGAAGACGTCCTTGCCCCAGCCGGCCCCCAGCAGCAAGACGCTTTGAACCCCTTCGATTTCGGCAATGGTATCTATGAGAAACCTGCTGACCTTGTTCGGCTCCGTTTCAGGCTGGTCCTTCCATTGTTGTACCTGAGATTCGGTCATGAAGTCGTTTACTTGCCTGTATGCATTTTCTGGATATGGGACAAGCAGCGACTGGAACAGCATTGGATTGAAGGCAGCGGCCTTAAAAGAAGGATTTGTTGTTCCTGACGTCTCCGCATTCTTTCCCATCATCAAGCCAATGAAAACGCCTCCCCACATGTAGGCATCTTGGACGTTTCGAATACTCATTTTCATTCCTTGGACGTCGAACTCGACATCAGCGGGTTTTCCGCCCTCAGGTTTGGCCATAGTCTGGCAGTATTCGAAAGCCTCCGGATCCAAAAGACCCCAGGTGATTTCGATTTCCTGGCCAATCAAATTCAGATAGGCCACCCAGGAACCATAGTCGACATTCGCGGCTATCCTTGCCGGTTGGGCTAGTCCGGTATAGCTGCCAACTCTCTGAGGAAGGAAATAGGGAAGGCAGTTGCGAGCGTAGCCATTTAAAAAGCTCACCCATGTTTTTCCGGATGGAGAAACCAAGCCCAGAATGGACCGGAAATCGGTCAGGTTTGCATCCCAATATTCATGGATACCGTAGAAAACGAGGTAATCGAAAGGGCCCTTTCTCGAGACTTGGTCTTTGAACCAATCTACATCGAAAGCGTTGCTTCCGATCTCTTCAAAATCGTCAAGATACTTTAAAAGTGATGATCTATATTCTACCAGCGTGAATTCTACACTCTCACCTAACTTCTCTTTTATAGCTCTGGCCAGTCGGCCGTCTCCTACACCGATGATACCCACGTGCTTTGCCTCGGCAGGGGAGCTTTCAACGATCTGCAGCTCGAGAGCGTTCAGGCCCTGTGTCGCGTTTAGACAAGACATCCGTGCCAAGGAACAAATACCTTCTTGATTGGCAACGATTATTTTTTTAGCTTGTAACGATTATGCTTTTACCATGGGTAGGGCTCTTTATCGGACACGCATTTAAGGGAAAAATATCTTAATGGAGACGGCCTCCGCAACCACCGCTACCCAGGTAAATCGTATCGCTGCCAGCATTTCAGCTCAGCTCAAGCAGTTGGCGAATAACCCCCCTGAGCTCTCCGCCTACCTCAAGGCCCACGCTAAGCTGGTTAATAGCGTTCTCAAGCCTCGTGGCCTTTCCTACGAGATGCGAAACGGGAAGGCGATGCAGCGGATCTTTTCCAATCGTCTGGAGGAGCTGAATCTGCGAGCCAACGCATCGCAGGACTCCGCCTTTCGCAATGCGGCCTTAATTTCCGCCGAAACTAACAAGGTGCAGATTCTTCAGCCTCTGAGCGGTCCTTCTCACGGAAGGCAAACGCTTACCAATGACAGCGCTGTATCCGATCAGCACATTCAGCCATTTAACGAAACCCCCTTTCAGCAGTTTTTCGTTCCCATCCCCATGGATGGCAAGGCTGCCGGCGTTCTGCATGTCTGGTTTGATCCGTCTAACGCCGAAACGGTTAATCTCCGTCAGTCGCTCCTTATTAGCCTAAGTGAAGGAATAACAGCCTACCTGAAGGCCCGACGTTCGCTTGATCTCTCGAAGGAAGTCACGCGGCTCAACACTTATTCCCACCTTCTTGAGGATCTTGCTGGTGATCTGGAGCTCGACTCGGTTGCCTGGAGCTTGGTTAACTTCTCTCGCGAAACGGTCGAATGCGAGCGTGTATCCATTTTTTCGGTAAAGGACTATCCAGCAAACGGTACTAAGGTTCCTGAATTCGAAATTCTGGCCTGTAGTGGTTTGAAGCGCCCCCATCCGCGCAGCGAGCATGCTGAGGTTCTTAAGGCGGTTGTCAGGGATTTGGCAAAAATGACGCTTGAGGCTGACCAAAAGGCTACCGCATCTCTTCCTGAGCCCAAGCCAGCCAAGAATGGAGCTTCTGACAACGCGAGCAAGCTAACGCCCGTATCTAAAGAGGAACCCAAAGAGCAGGAAACGGGCGTCGAGACGGAAAACAAGCCGCCTCCTATGCCCACCGGAAAGCGTCCACAGTTTAAATTGATCTTCACTTATCGAGATCCTGAAAAGGCTAAAGCTCGTCCAGAAGCGATTAATCACTACTTTGACCATATTCCAATGAATTGGGCGACTACTCTGCCTCTATTCGACAGAGAAGGGTCACTTTGCGGTATATTGCTCTTTGAGGGTCAAGATAGCGCTGAAAAGGCTCAGAAATCTTTTGTGCCCATGACTGATCTGGCGTATTCAGGCGGACGAGCCGTTGGTACGGCATTGTACTGGCATGGCAGAAAATCGCTTCGACTTGCTCAAGGGCTACAACGTTTCAAGCAACGCATTCATAAGACTCCGCGTCGAAAGGCTTTTTTGAAGGTCGGCCTGCCAATATTGGCTGTTGTTGGCCTTATGTTCTTGCCCATGGAGTTCAAGGTAAGAGGGAGCGTGGTTCTGAGACCTACGGTTTCAGAGTCGATTCCGGCAGCCATTTCCGAACGCCTGGAGAACATACATGTTCGTGAAGGTCAGCAGGTTAGCGAAGGCGAATTGTTGGCCGAGCTCGATACGCGAGATCTCCAGTTGGAGATGCAGCAAGCCTTGCAGGAAAGAGAAACCCACACGGCTGAAGCCGACACGGCTCGAAGCCAGCGCGATGATGCCAGGCTGCGCCTTGCTTTACTAAAGGCCGAGCAAGCTGATACCAATTACCAACTTCTGCAAAGAGAAATTGAACTCTCCAAGATTAGAGCTCCCTTTGACGGTGTCGTAACCGGACCTCTCAACATTAGCCAAAGAAAGGGCCAGGTTCTGCGTCTTGGAGAACCGATTATCGAGATGGCTCGACTCGAAGACTGGGAGGTTAAAATAGATGTTCGCGAGCAGGATCTTATCCATCTTTCGAATACGCTCGAACAAGATTTTTCGGTACCAGTCCGGCTGAAGTTTAATGCGGATCCAACTACCGAATATGAGCTTTCAGTTACGGATCCTACTCAATTGGCTTATGGTTTGGAAATAGGAAAAGGCTCTTATTCTTTTGCTGTAGTGCTTCCCATGCAGGCCAGTATGGAGCAGCTATCTCAGTTTAGAGTTGGCTATTCCGGGAATGCGGTTTTCGAAATGGGGCGTCGTCCGTTGGCCTATGTCTTCTTCCGCGATTTCGTGCACTTCATTAAACTACGTTGGTTCTAACCCAGGCTTTTTCTTGTAGCAATGAACGTGAGTTCATTGTTTTTTTCTTCTGAAATTATCAAATGCCAACTTCTCGTAAACTCGTCGTATTCGGTAGTCTCATACTTTTTTCCCTGAGCCTTGATTGCTTACTGGTTCAAGGCTCTTCCTCGATGAGAGGCACCCTTCAATCTATTTTGGAACCTCGAGCCGATGTAAAGCTGAGTGTTCCAGTTGAAGGCATTGTCAGCCGTTACTACATTCAAGAAGGCGATGAGGTTAAAAAGGATCAGGCTCTGCTCGAGCTAAATAGCAATGAAGAAAGGCTGAGGGTCAAGCAAGCGGAGGGAGCTTTGATCAGCGCAAAGGCCGAGTTGGAGCGGGCTGAGAAATCTCTAGATCGAATCATTAAGCTGACTGACATTTCATCCGAAAAAGACCTCGAGCAGGCGGAGTTTGACGCTGCTAATGCAAAAGGTCGTTTTGCCCAAGCAGAAGCAACCTACGAGATCTCCAAAGCTGAGTTGGAAAAGAAGATCATTCGTTCACCTATCGACGGAATCTTTCTGCGAAAATATAAAATGCCAGGCGAGGCCGTGAACAAATTGGAAGTTATCGGCCGTATTCTCGATGTGTCTCAGCTAGAGATGGTCGTTCTAGCGGACTCTGCGTTTTGGGGCAAGTACAAGAAAGGGGATTCAGTCCCCATTGAAATCACTAACGGACCCTCTTCTGGCAAGATATTCGAGGGTGAAGTAGCCTTTGTTGACAGCATTATCGATCCCGCCAGTGGCGGTTTTCGTATTAAGATTCTAATCGAGCCAACGGAAGAGATTGTTGTCGGCCTGAGCTGTCGCATTCCCGCTGAATAGAAAAGAAACCTGGCTGATCAAGCGGCTGGAATCTTTTTCTCAAAATTTGGTTTGATGGTTGTTGGATTTGTTCAATTTAAGCAATTAAATCTAATCCTTAGGGATGATTTTGTTCCTTCCTGGTAAACTACGGAAATATACCTGGAATCATTTGTTCATCCTAGTAGTATTACAGGTCTCTTACTGCTTTTGCAGACAGAGACTGACATGACACAGGCAATGAAAAATCGAAAAGTCTTTCGCTTGGAGACTTTAGAAGATCGTACCCTTTTGGCAGGCATTGTTGATCCCGCTCTTGAAGGATACGAGGCTGCTTGGGGGAATAATGAGTTAGTTGAAGTCGGCTATCTTGCGGTAAATCATGATAATCCTAATACCTTTGAAAGGATTGGTTTTAAAGGGCTTGAAGGCACCGAAACGACCCTTGTCGTAAATACCGACCTTTTGCCTTCGACGGTAACCCAGCTTTTCTTCGAATCATTGGCCAACGTCCAGGTTGTTGGAGAACGAAACATCGGATTGGTCCATGCTCAAGATCTCCTCTCTCTAGATATTCAGGTCGACGTGGATTTGGGAGAAAGGGATAACTTCTCTAGTCATCTGTTCACGATTGATGTCCCTCAAATCGAGTTGGGTGGCGAAACGCCCAATTTTATGATGCTCAAGGGCGAAAAGATTTCCGTAAATGCTTCTGGCGATGACTTTGAATTGGATGGAATTATCGCCCAAGCCGAAGACCTTAGTTTTTCGACGGATGGGAATCCTCTAGATCCCCAAGTCCTATCTTCACAAGTTTTATCGCTTCTTCGGTTGGCTACTCCCTTGGACCCTGTTGAGACTGAGGTCCTTGGATCTGAAACTGACGTGCCCGACGTAGGCGATGATCCATTGAGTGACGATGACCTCCTCCTGATTCTGCAAGCTATAGATCTCCTCACTCAGACGAATGGGCTTGGTTTGGGCGACTTTGAAACGATTCGTTTAGCCCTGGTTGAAATGTCTTCTAACGTGTCGGAAGATTTTGAAATCGCGGGTTCGGACCCAATAGTTCTTTCAGGAGAATTTTTGGGCTCCAATCAGCTCGAATTCGAGGCTCAATCTGAAGGGGTAATCGATTTTTATGATTTCTCCAATTTTTCCGGTGATGTGAGGCTGGTGCCACAAGACTCCGCCCTTAGCGAAAACCTCGATGGACTCGCTCAGACTTTTAATATCGAGGAAGCCTTTATAGGACCCTTGCTTCCTGATCAGGGAACTGAACTTTTAGAATTCCTCGATCTCGATACGTCCAAGAGAAGCTTAGAAAAGCCTCTCATACTAGAATCTAGCGAGCCTTTGTTTGATGTGGTTTCAAATCAACTGCTTGAGCTCGTTGCTCGTTCTCAGGCAACGGTCACGACGTTAAAACAGCATGTCCTTTCGAAGATTGCTGACGAGTTTACTCCTGGCGAGCGAGTTGGACTTATCGTCGATACCAAGGGACCAACGCTAAAGCGGGCTTTCGATTCGCATTTGACCATATAGGCAAATCGATCATTGGTCGGTTCCTATGCTCATCAGCATTATCATGCCCACCTATAATCAGGGGGCATTCATAGAAAAGGCGCTCAAGAGCGTTTTGCTGCAAGGCAATGTTCAATACGAATTATTGATTTACGACGCTTGCTCTGACGATAATACCTCTGAAATTCTCTCCAAATATAGCGATCATGAACGAATAAAATGGATACGTGAAGAAGACGATGGACAGATCGATGCTCTGAATCGGGGACTAGATAATGCAAAAGGAGAGGTCTTAGCCTGGCTTAACTCGGACGATCTTTTATTGCCCAATGCTTTGGAAGGTATTTTAAATGCGCTATCTAGTGATCAGGATACTGATTTTGTTTATGGAGATGCATTGGAAATCGGATACGATGGAACAGTCTATTATCCTAATGTTTTTACCGAAAATCCCGTAGCAGAAAGATATTTATTCTCTCATAATTTTATATGTCAGCCAACCTGCTTTTTTAAACGCGCGGTTTGGGATGCAGCGAAGCCACTTGATGCAGATAGAGCGTGGACCTTTGATTATACTTTTTTTGCTAGCTTTTTTTCTCTTGGGTTGAAAGGACAACGTTTGAACCGATTCATTGCTGCTAATCGCCAGTATCCAGAAACCAAGACAAATCAAGGTCTGTTCAAACGTTATTTGGAACAAATGCGAATGATCCTGTCTCGAACAGGCAGGCCAACGTGGAGTCGTAAGGCTCTGGCAGTCTACAGTTTAGAAGCAGTTATCAAGTCTCTCGAAAGTTGGCATTCTTCGGATGAGGCTTCCTTAAGATCCTTACCAAGAATGGTTCTTCCTAAACTACATGAATGGTTTTTGAAACTGGTAAATCCGCTAGAAAGAGAAGCTATTATATCCCGTTTTCAGGAATGGCAATCAACCGAAGGCTGGGCGAATATCGATGAATGGCTAGAGAAGGATCCTGCTATATTAAACAACTACCGAGATCGCAGATCGACACGTTACGGCTAACCAGTCCGAACTCGCTAAAATCGCGAAATTTTTTAGAATTTGGTATCCATAAAAATGTTACTTTTTGGACTTCTGTGTCTTTCGAGTTTTTTATTGGTTTAAATCAAAATAAAGATTCCCGCAGCAAACTGCCGGGAATTTTCAAGCAATATAATTTATCTGAGTAAATCCGCGTCATCTGTGGTTAAAAATCTTCTATGAATCCTTCCAATCTCGTATCGACAAAAACCATCTCCGGATTTGAGCATCAGCATCTAGCTCTCGAGTCCTTGATGTCCGATAAAATCCAATACGGTTGCGGAAATCATGTACTGAGAGGTTGGTTAAACGTCGATGGTTTTGACGGCAGCTATGCCTATGAAAATATAGAAGCTGACAAACGTGCTCACATCTACCCGTCGAATGTTGCTGGTCCGCACCCTTTCCCGTCAGAGCAGTTTCAGTTTGGCTACTCCGAGCACATGCTAGAGCACCTCAGCCAAGCCGACTCCATTATTTTTCTGTCCGAAGCGTTTCGAACACTTAGATCAGGTGGAATTTTGCGTCTCTGTTTTCCAGGTCTTCGAGGTGTTCTAACCCGACACTATCGCTCCAACGACTTCGAAGGAGCGAGTCAGGGAAAGGAAGAGGCCTACACCAATTGGCAACATGTCCATTTCTATTGCTTTGAAAGCCTGCAATTGGTGGCCGAGCATATTGGTTTCAGCCGAGTCGAAGAGGTCGAACACGGAAAATCCGATCACTCCGAACTTAAAAACCTCGAGTCTCGGCCCACAAAGGAGGATGGTTTTGAACTTCTTGTCGAACTAAGGAAGTAGGGTAGAAAGTAGTCAGTTGAGATTAGGTGTTTGGTTTTAGGTTCTAGGTCTCGGGTTAGACCACAAACAAGACCACTGTCGAGGGAAGGCTATATCATTCTTCATCGAGGTAACCTCTTTCGTGAAATGTCGTGTCTTCTTTGGTTAGAAAAACAAAAGCAGAATAACTACGGAAATGTCTGAATTTCGCGGAAGCTACTTCGAACGGCGGTCACCCGACTCCCCTCTACTGACCTCTTTCCCACCTCTCGCGTCATGGCCCATCATCCCAAGTTTCAAAAATCCGTGTCAATCTGCGTCTATTGGGCTCTGTTATTCTCGCTTCGCATCGTTGAGGTGTCACTTCGTTCGGTAGTGGTCATGTCGTCGTAATTACTCCTCGGTAATGGTTTCATAAGATTTTTTTCTCGGCTTCTCTTTGTGTTCCTTAGTGACCTTCGTGGGAAATAAATTTCACTTTCCCTTAATAAATCGCTCATGAAACGCATTCGTCCTGAAAGATATCGTTTACTCTCTGCAATTTACTTGCCGTTCCCAAAAAGAGAGCTAATTTTTGTACCTGAATAATGCCACGCAAAAAGTCTAGAGTTCGCGTTTACAAGCCACGTTCTGCCAAGATGTGGCTCGAACCGCTTGAAAAGCGGGAGCTTCTCGCTGGACCTGACTTTCTGGCTCCTACTTTGGGGTCTAGCCATCCCTCGCCGATAGGCAAGGGCCACGCTTTGGCTCCCAAGCCTGAAGAGCCATTCGGCGGAACGATTGATTACGATTCTAAACCCACCCCCAAATCCTC
This sequence comes from Opitutaceae bacterium, assembly GCA_028281165.1. Classification (GTDB taxonomy): domain Bacteria; phylum Verrucomicrobiota; class Verrucomicrobiia; order Opitutales; family Opitutaceae; genus JANQRT01. Next base: position 25,660 of record JANQKI010000175.1, read on the forward strand.
TCCAAAACGTTCCAAGGGAAACGACGACGTCATCGTTTTTACGGTCTAGCTGGCAGTATTAGCTTTTGAGGGTTTAGGCTGGAGCTGATTTGGTCGCTGTCGGTTGAGGTAGGTTCAAGTTGGTCGTCTTCTCTGTGAATTCTGTGTACTCTGTGGTTTTGAAAATATAATCATCTGACTAGTGAATTCATTGAGGATCGTAGAAACGATTTAACCTTCATCTGAAGGTGATGATCTTGCCCTTGCTTAGCGAGGATCTTGTTCAACATCATTTCCGCAACGCTTGCTCCAGAATCAGCAACCCAAAACCTAACACCTAAATTCTCATCCTAAAAGATGAGTTTTCTTGTAAAAGTACTCACTCTTTTCCTCTAGGATTATCATCCCTATGGATGATAGACAGCCCTCGAGCCATTTGTTAAACTCCGCGTCCTCTAATTGCCGGCCTATTGTCGGCAAACAGAAAACGTTAACGTTAACATAAATCAAAATACATAATCGCAATGGCAAAAAACAAAACCAAATTCTTTGCTAAGCGCCAACCGAAGCTCAAAGTCGAAACGCTGGAATCACGCCAGCTATTGGCGGGTGTCGTAGGCGCTGGTGATGAAGTCGCTTCTGATGTGACGGTTAATGGCGTGACCTTCGACCAGGTCTTATTGAATGGTCAGTCGGTCACTGTTGACCCCGATGACGGCCAGTGGGCCCGTCTTACCTGGAGAGATGCTCAAGGTGAGATCATTCAAGCCGAATTCACTGGTGATGGTACCATTTCCGTCGACCTGAGCGAAGGCTTTTCCGGTCCTGCCGAAGCTGATCGCTATAACCAGCCTGGCGTCCTCTACGTGGGTGGCAATGCTCAGGTCCTGATCGAGCAGTCCGGCTCAAACACTAAATTGAACATTTATTCTCTCGGTGGAGCGACTGACTTGGTGGTCGATCCAAACGATCCGTTTAATTTCGATGCCACTCTCAATCCATTCTTGGATCCAGCCGAGACTTACGGTACTGCCGACATTAAGAATGTTAAAATCGTCAACGATCCTAATGGCGCTGGTGATTTGTTTAATTTCTTTGGAGGCGGCAATATCCTGTTCAATGGTTCTAATGGCAATGTTGGATTCGACGCCGGCCAGACGAACATACTAAATGGCTTGAATATCGGTGGTTTCGACATTACCAACTCTGCATTCGGTACGCTTGAAATCGCAACTGATTCGCAAGTTGGAACCGTTAACATCATTGGTGGTAACGTTAACAATGCCGCTGGAGCATTTAGCGACCTTGGCACTTATGACGTTAACTTCATCGATGGGGTTAATGCTAGTGGCGACCTCGACCGAGCTGAAGTTCACAACGGAGCATTTGGTGGACGCGAAGTCTTTACGATCGAGACGGCTACTACGTATGATTTCACTGGAAAATCCCAAGCGGAAATCGACGATTTCTCCGACGGTCGTACCTTCATTAACAATATTACCTTCACAGGCGATCTGCCTAACAACTTCGCTGTCAGCTTGGCCGAAGCTCGGGGCAATGTCGTTTTTGAAGGCGAAATTGAAGGGGCCTTTGCCGTTGACGCAGGTGGTATCGCTGGTGACCTGATATTCGAAAAAGGTATCACCGATGATATTGACCTCGGAACAGGCGGTGTTGGCGGACTCTTCCGTGTTGGTTCAGCCGACAATGGCGCCAATCTGGGAGCAAACGTAGATGGCGGTATCTTCAATGACATTCAGGTCTGGGGTAACTTGACTGGCGATTTTGACATTGTTCAAGCTGGTAACGTTACTATCACGGGCAATGCTAGCGGCGAGATCAACTCGGAGCAGGGTGCTGGCGACGTACTTGTTCAAGGTAACGTAACCGGTACCACCTTCCTGATCTCGAATCCTGTTGACACAAATACTGGAACTTCTCGCTTCGGTACTTTTGGTTCCGTGACCGTTGAAGGTGATGTGGATCAAGGCGCAGGTGCAATAAGCTTCATTGACGTTCAGGATGAAGGTACCTTTGGACCTGTTTCCCTCCTCGGCGGTGGCGGTGATGACCAGATCATCGGCGCAATCAATCAAACGGGTGATCCTGGCGATTCAGATGATTCTTCTGGAAGCATCTCCATTACTGCCAGCGACGGTAAGGATGTCGAAATGAATGGCGTCACCATCGATGCTACTAATCCTGGGGCAGTCAGTGTCACTGGAACATCGAGTGATCTGTTCAATGTTTTTGGTACCTTTGATGCCGACATTACGGCTACTGGATTCGATGATTTCACTCTCGAAGGTACTGGTGATCTGAATGGAGCTACCTCGATTACTTCTAGTGGTGGAGATGGTACATTAGCTGATCTTTTGGGATCTGCCGACGGATCACTGTCAATCGTTGGTTTCCAAGATGCTACTATTGGTGATTCCACATCCGGTGACGCAGCAGATTTAGATGGCGGCACTACTATTGAGCTTGATGGAACTGATGATGCCGGAATCGTTATTCAAGGAGACGGCGCTGCAGGTGAAACCATCATCGATGGTCTTACCGCTTCCGGTTTCAGAACCTTCACCACTGATGTCGATACTCAAATCGATAAGGATCTCGTTCTAACGAGTATCGATACAGGTTCAGCAGCTGTTGGCGACTCTTCCAGTGTTATCTTTGCTGATGGATTCGAGTCTGGTGACGTATCTGCTTGGAGTATTACAACTCCTGGTGATAATTCTCACGTCGATATTGGTGATTCAACCATTCAAGGTTTCACTACCAACAGTTTGAATATTACTGCCGCCGACATCAATATCGCTGGTGAAATCGATATCGTTAAGGGTCTGGGTAATGTAAACCTGACTGGCGACGTGGTTACTTCAGCTGACGGTAAGTTCGATGTAGCTGAAGGTGCGGGCGACTTCACGGTAACAGGTAAACTGACTGTCACTGATGGCACATCGGGTACGTTCCTCGATCTCGCTAATGGCGATCTCGGCAGCTTTACCGTTACTGACAAAGCTCAAATTGATGACGCGCTTATCAATTTAGCAACCGATCATGATATTGGCAGTCTTTCCTTTGCTGAAGTTGAGATCGATACTGCCAATGGAGCCTTGGTAACTGAAGCTGATGATATTGGTTCGCTTACGACGAGCAACAAGTTCGTTGTTGTTGCTGGCGACTTCATCAATGCAGATACGCTTGGTGACTCGACACTTGATGGAGATCTGACTCTTCCCGATGGCGCCCAGCTGGTCCTTGATGGAGATCTTGGAGCCTTCGAGGTGACGGGAACGGCTTCTCTCGAGAACACGGGTACAGGTCCTACCATATCAGCTCACAACACAGGAGTGCTGACCTTTGGCGTTCTGGATATGTCAACCAGTACTGGCACTACGATCTTGGTTAACGATGTGGATGTCGCTGGTGACACGGGTTCCGACCTCGATGATATCGCTGGCCTGACTGTTAATGGTCGGGTAATAGGCGGTACTGGCGTTACCGACATCCGGGCATCTAATATAGGTCCAGTCAATATCGTTGGGGCGGTTGCCGAGAATGAGGCATTAGTAACCGACTTGAATATCCTAGCGACGCCAAGCTCGCACGGTAAAGATGCTACTAATGACGAGAACATTAACGGCAACTTCATCGAAAAGGTAGCTCTTGACGGTTCTAATATCACCGACTTTGGAATCGGAAACGTTACCATCGCTACTACCTTAAGCAAGGCCTTCACTAACACTTCCTTATTTGATGGCGATAGCTCCTTTATAGCTCTTGGCTCAATAGGAAACATCGCTCTTGAAGGAGGCACTAGCGGAGCCCAGCAGTCTCGATTGTTCGCTGACGCCGCAACCGATGGTGTTTGGTTTGCCGTTGGCGATGGTGATGGCGACCTGTTCAATGAGGATGACGAACTGGCCGATGCAGGTCACTTTGGACCTGATTCGACCGCTACAGCAGATAGTAGTAATGTTATCGTTAATGCGTCGCCGGATTATACAAACGGCGAAGTGACTATCGGTAATATATCCATCAACGCCAAGCAGACAGACTTCGCCTCCAATAAGAGTGAAGTTGATGGCTTGAGCGGAGACGAAGCAACCAACGCTAATGTCCGAGGATTCGGTGTATTGGCTGGTGTATGGTCTATCGATGACAACGATGATTTTGGCGATCTCGCCACTTCAGCGGGTAATGATCTCGATGCGACTACGGACAATGTTGCTGTCGTTGATGCGCAGCTTGATGGAACGGTAGGAACGGTCGAAGTCACTTCGACCAACGCCTTCGGCTTCCTCCAGCATGAGACAACCTCGACTGACATCGATACTACGGCCGCAGCTGGTTTTTACAGCGCGATTGTAGCGGCCACTGAAGTAGGTAATCTGCAAGGATCGAGCCAAGATGTTACTTCAGGCGAGGGCGCGGTTATCGGCGATACCAATGGTGTTGCAGATGCTGTACAAGCTGTGGTTGAAAACTCCAATCAACTCATTGTACTCGTAGTCTGATAAACGACTAAATCACAAAATTTCGAGCCCGCTCCATAAACGGAGCGGGCTTTTTTTGCGTTTATCAAACATTAATATTTGCGGAAAAAATAGTCCCTTAAATACCTATGAAGTAAAGATATGGCGACATCGGTAAAAAAACTGCTTGATTCGGGAGTTGCCTATCACCAATTGGGCAAATTTCTAGAAGCGGAAAAATGCTACCGCAAAATTCTGGCAATCGATGAGAATAATTCAAATGCGCTACATTTGCTTGGTCTGATTGCCCTAAGCTTTACGAAACATGACGCCGCCCAAAAGCTCGTAGAAAAAGCGATAAAGATAAGCCCAAAGGTTGCTGACTACTACAACAGTCTGGGTGAGATTCTTCGCGCGAGGAATCGACTGGATAAGAGCCGTATTGCTTACCAAAAATGTCTCGAGCTTGATTCAAATAACTGGCGAGCCATGAGCAATCTTGGACTCAATTTCAGCCAACAAGGGAGATCCGAGGACGCGATTCATTGGTTTAAATGTGCCCTTGAGAATAATGAGGCCAATTGGAGTGTCGCCGTGAACTTGGCCAAGTCCTATATTGATAGAGAAGATTATCAAGAAGCCATCGAACTGTTGACGCCAATAGTAGAACGTGGACCGAATAATTGGCAGGCATGGACTAACTTGAGCATAGCGAATCGTCTACAGGGAAATAGCGCTCAGGCTAGAGAATGCATCAACACCGCATTAGAACTGCAACCTGAAGAGACAAGCGTTCTTATAGCCTATGGAGCTCAACTCGTCAACGAATCCGAGTGGAATGACGCCTCGAAAGTGTTCCGCCGTGTGCTAAAAAACGATCCGAATAATTTGGATGCATTAAACAATTTGGGGAGTCTTAACCGCGAGTTTCAGAAATATGCCGAGTCGATAGCTTTCTATAATCAAGTACTAGCGATAGACGAGTGGCATAGTAACGCTCTTTATGGACTCGCTGATGCATATATGAAACTTTATCGTTTCAATGAGGCTCGTAAGGCGATCCGCAAAGCGCTAGAAGTTTCGCCCGAAACACCGGAGTCTTGGAATTTATTGAGTAAAATCGAAAGAGAAACGGGCAATTGGAAACTGGCCGATGAATATTTAAATAAAGCTATCGAATTTGATAGATTTGAGCGGAATACAGGTTTTGGTCGATTATTCTACTATAACTACGAAGTCGACGCTGATCCGCAGCTAGTTAAAGCGGAGCATGAAAAATGGGCTAGTCGGTACGCTTCTCGTTACTATCCTCGAGAAGCCCTGCCTGATTGGCATACAAAAAAAGAAAAGCTTTTGAAGGTTGGCCTTGTTTCAGGAGATTGGCGGCTGCATCCAGTAGGACAATTTACTGAGAATCTGCTTCGTTTTTGGGATGATGAGCGAATGAATTTGTTTTGCTACTCCGCCTTGCGAATCCCCACGCCCCGGACAGAAGAATTTAGAGACATCGCTGCTAGATGGTACGACATTTCTAGACTAGACGACGAAGCATTTTGCGATCTTATCGGTAAAAACGAGATCGATATTTTGATCGATCTTCAAGCGCACACATCTGCAAGCCGACTACTCGCTTTTGCCCGCCAACCCGCGCAGGTTCAAGTTTCCTATTTGGGTTACCCAAATACAACGGGATTGAGCACAATGCATTATCGATTGACAGATGCCCTTGCTGATCCTGAAGGCCTTACTGATAATCATTTTGTTGAGAAATTGGTTCGAATAAAAGGTTGCGCCTGGAATTTTGCCGCTTGGAAAGGGAGTCCCGAAGTCCACCATTCGCTTCAAGCCGATAAGGGACATATAACGTTTGGTTGCTTTAATAATTTTCTCAAAAGCAACAAACAAGTTTATGCAATGTGGGCACGAATCTTAAGGGCCATTGCAAACTCGAGAATAATATTAAAATCAAAGACTCTGGCTGACTCTGATGTTGCCAGTTCGATTGCTGCTCAATTTCAAGAGCTTGGCATTTCGAATGACCGTATCATATGTCGTCCTTGGCAAAAAGGCATACAACAACATCTATCGGCTTATCAAGATGTCGACATAGCGCTCGATACCTTTCCCTACCATGGAACTACAACTACGTGTGAAGCGATGTACATGGGTGTTCCCGTTATCGTGCTAGCTGGTAAAACGCATGTTTCTCGTGTAGGAGTCAGTCTGCTATCCAGCGTGGGCTTGGAAGAATTTATTGCAGAGACTGAAGATGAATATGTGGAAAAAGCGGTTGCTTTAGCCCAGCAGCCAGAACGGCTGGCTGAGGTGAGGCGAACGCTTCGGTCTCGGATGGAAAACTCTCTTCTCATGGATGGGCCAGGTTTTGCCAAGCGGTTTGGCGACGCGCTTGAGGATATGTGGCGTGTGCATTTAGAAAACCAGTCGGCAAATGGCGGTAGTCAGTAGGTAAGGGAATTAAGGGAGGAAGCATGATTCATGAAGTAGGAATGGGGCTGGCCGTACGGACTAGGCAGAGGAATAGGCAAGATGGAGAGCTATTTATGGAAATGTTGGCTTCTTGCTATGCTCAAGGATTACAGACTAAACGGCTATGGTTCATTCTAACTCTGTTATACAATTAGAGCATTGACAAAACTGCTTAGTGCATGCACGGTACATGCATGGCGACAAAGACGATTTCGATAGATATGGAAGCTTATCGTCGGTTGAGCAGAGCGCGTCGGGATGCGAATGAATCTTTTTCCATGGTGATCAAGCGAGCTCGTTGGCCAAAGGAAAGGAAAACCTGTGGACGTTTTCTCAGATTATCCGAAGGGCATCCCCAAATCCCTTCTGAAACCCTCTCTGCCTTGGACGAAGCCCAAGAAGAAGATGCGCCTCCCGAGAACAAATGGAGCGATTGAGTTTTGATACGACTTTTCTTATCGATTTGCAAAGAGAGCGATGCCGTGGTGAAGCCGCAAAGCGACCCGCCCATCGATTTCTTCAGGCGAATGATCAAGCGACTATTGAGGTCTCCGCTGTTGTTTTGGGCGAATATGCAGAGGGATTTGCCGAACCTCGCGATGCGATAGAATTATTAATTCGCGATACGAATGTGCTTTCTATCAATGAGGAAGTTGCTATCCGCTATGGCGTTCTCGTTCGCCAATTGCGGGAAACGGGTCAACTGATAGGGACCAATGATCTTTGGATAGCCGCCACCAGCCTCACTTATGGGCTTCCCCTCGTAACAAGAAACCGTGAGCACTTTGCGCGGATCAGCCAGCTCACCGTTGTTTCCTACTGATTTACGTTCTCATCCCTAAAGATTTTGCAAAACGCGCTTGACAACATACCAACTGGTCGGTTTTTTATGACTCATAACTTTTCATTCATACTTCATAATTAACTCAACATGTCTCCTGTTCGCACACCTGAAGAAACGCGCATGAAGATCCTGGAAACGGCGCTGGATCTCTTTCATCGCGGTAGCTTTACGGGGACGAGCATCAATCAGATTGTCGACAAGGCGGGGATCACGAAAGGGGCCTTGTTTCATTACTTTAAGGGGAAGAATGAGTTGGGCTATGCCGTAGTCGAAGAGTGTCTTCGTAGGCAGATTCAGGAGCACTGGATTACGCCCCTGGCCACCTCTGTGGATCCGATTAATGACATGCTGGCGATCCTTGATAAGATGTCGCAGATGTTGGTTGATGAGCCTCATATTTTAGAGTGCGGCTGCCCCCTTAACAATCTCTCGCAAGAGATGTCATCCCTGGACGATACATTCCGTCTCAAGCTTCTGGAACTCTACAGGGAGTGGGAGCTTGCCATCGAGAAATCCATTCGAGCTGGGATCGATGCGGGCAATGTGAGAAGCGATGTTGACCCCGAGTCAGCCTCTTCCGCTATCGTCGCCCTTCTGGAAGGTAGCATTGGTATGATCAAGGCCCACCAGAACATGGAGTATGTGTCCCGCGTGGGCCAGGGCATCACCCGCTTCTTGCTTTCTCTCAAGCCTTAAAAAATTTTCCCACTCTTCATACCAACTGGTCGGTACCTCACTTTAATCTGATAACGCTACTTAGGAATTGTAATATGAATTCGGATACACCTGAATACTCTACCTGGACGGAACGTCTGGCGGATCGAACGCTTCGCTATCGTTGGCTGGTCATTGTTGGCACTTTGTTTTTCGTCTTCGGAGCGATGATGGGGGCTAGGAACATAGCTTTCGACAACAGCTATCGCATTTTCTTCTCTGAAGATAATCCTCAACTGCAGGCCTTCGATGCCTTGCAGAACATCTATACTAAGGACGACAACGCCATGTTCGTTCTCACCGCAGCCAAAGACTCGATTTACGAAAAAGATTTTCTCGAGGCAGTGCAGTGGATGACCGACGAAGCCTGGAAACTTCCTTTCACGCGTCGTGTTGATTCCATTACAAATTTCCAGAATTCTGTCGCTGAGGGAGACGATCTCTTTGTCGATGATCTCGTCCCTTACGATGTGCCGCTTGCGGATAAGGAGCTTAAAGACATTCGAGAAATCGCGCTACGCGAGCCAGCTCTCTTTAATCGACTGATCAACGACCGGGGCTACACGACCGGTATCAACGTTACAGTTACATTTCCTGAGAAAAGCATCACTGAAGTTCCCGAAGCTGCGGCAGCGGTGCGAGCGCTTTCGGCCAAATTCCAAGAGAAATTTCCAGGAATATCGGTCCATACTGCTGGCGTGGTCATGATGAACAACGCTTTTGCCGAGTCCTCTCAGCTCGACATGATGACCATCATGCCCGCCATGTTTATCGCCATTTTCATCATTATGGCGATATTGCTGCGATCTGTCTTTGGAACCCTGGCTGCTGGAGCCGTTATCTTTTTCACCATTCTTTCCGCTATGGGAATGATGGGGTGGTACGGAATCAATCTCAGCCCGCCTCTGGCAAGCGCCCCTACCATGATCATGACCCTAGCGGTTGCTGATAGTATTCATATTCTCGTCACATTCATCAATGAACTGCGTAATGGTCGGAAGAAGCGAGAAGCTATCATAGAAAGTGTCCGAGTAAACTTCATGCCGGTTCTGCTTACCAGCGTTACTACCGCGATTGGCTTCATGAGCATGAACTTCAGCGATGCGCCTCCGTTTCGCCATTTAGGAAATGTGGTGGCGACGGGTGTCATGATTGCTTGGGCTGTTTCGGTATTCTTTCTGCCCGCTTTTGTTTCTCTTTTGCCCTTCCGTATCAAAGCGAGATCTGCATCGAAGGCCAATCTCTTTGATCGATTCGTCGAGTCTCTAGTGTGCCGTCGTGTAGCCTACCTTAGCGGATCCGTCGCCGTCGTTGTCTTTATGGCCGTAATGATTCCCCGTCTCGAATTGAATGACCAGTGGGTACAGTATTTCGATAAGGGCATGGAGTTTCGCGACCATGCTGACTATGCCGAGGAAAACCTTACCGGGATGAACAATTTCGAGTTCTCCCTGCCAGCAGGTGAGAGTGGCGGCATCAGTAATCCTGAGTATTTGGAGACGCTTGATAGATTTGCCAATTGGTATCGCGAGCAAGCGGATGTCGTTCAGGTTAACACTCTTGCCGATGTTATGCGTCGCCTGAACATGAACATGCATGGAGATGATCCGGCGTATTATAAAATCCCTGACAACAGGGAATTGGCTGCTCAGTACCTACTATTGTTCGAATTCTCGCTTCCCTACGGATTGGATCTCAATAATCAGATCAATGTAGACAAATCCGCCACGCGAGTGACCGTGACCACAAAGGACGTTCCGACAAAGGAACTCCGGTCGCTAATCGATAGGGGCGAGGCTTGGCTGGTAGAAAACGCTCCGGCATATATGCAAGTCAAAGCGGCCAGCCCAACGGTCATGTTCGCCCACATCTCCGAGCGGAATATCAAGAGTATGCTTGGTGGGACTTTCCTTGCTGTAGTTGCCATTTCATTACTTTTAGGTTTCGCCCTGAAGAGCAGTCGATTCGGACTGATCAGCCTTATTCCCAACCTGGTGCCAGCAGTTCTAGGTTTTGGGGCTTGGAGCCTTTTGTATGGCCAGGTGGGACTCTCGCTGGCGATGGTCTCTGGAATGACGCTCGGTATTGTTGTCGATGATACAGTGCATTTTCTCAGCAAGTATCTTCGAGGGCGTCGCGAGAAAGGACTGGATGGCGAGGATGCGGTTCGCTATGCTTTCCAGACGGTAGGCAAGGCTTTGGTGATTACGACCATTATTCTTGCCTTGGGTTTTGGCATCCTTGGCTTCTCGTCTTTCCAAATGAATAGTTGGATGGGCCAGCTAACGGCCATCGTAATCGTTTTTGCCTTGATTGCCGACTTCGTCCTGCTGCCCGCATTCCTGTTGACTATTGACAGGAAGAAAAAAGCCCAACGTATCGAGCAATTGGATATGGAGCCAGAACCAATTTACGTCCGATCTTAATGACAACTTAATCCACTGAAACACACTTAACCTAGAACTTCGATGAACGACAAGATTAGTAAAACGCTAGCATTCAAGCTAGGAGCTCTGTTAGCTGCTATGCCTCTGACTGCCAACATAACGCCCGAGCAACGCGGTCTCGAAATCGCAGTGGAAGTCGATCTGCGCGATACAGGATTTGGCGATACGAAAGCTGAAATGGAAATGATTTTAGCTAATCGCCATGGAGAAAAAAGCCAGCGCCAAATGGCGATGCGTACCTTAGAAGTAGAGGGTGATGGCGATAAAACGCTAATCACTTTCGATCAGCCACGCGATGTCAAAGGAACGGCTTTCCTTTCGTTTACGCATAAGGAAGGGCCAGATGATCAATGGCTTTACCTGCCGGCTCTCAAGCGGGTTAAGCGCATCGCCTCGAACAACAAATCAGGACCCTTTGTGGGCAGCGAATTCGCCTATGAGGATCTCTCTTCTCAAGAGGTTGAAAAATATACTTACAAGTTCATCCGCGATGAAGAAGTGGATGGAGCGCCATTTCATGTAATCGAGCGATATCCTGTTGATCGAAAATCTGGTTACACGCGGCAAGTTGTTTGGGTAGATAGAAATCGTTACATTGTCACTCAAATCGATTTCTATGATAGAAAAGACGAGCTGCTCAAAACGCTCGCGTTCGAGGACTACCAGCAGTATCTCGACAAGTTTTGGCGAGCTGATCGCATGATGATGGTCAATCATCAGACAGGAAAGCAAACGGAGCTTTTGTGGAGCGACTACCAGTTTGGCAACGACTACACGAGTCGGGATTTTGATCAGCGCAGCCTGCAGAACGCTAGATAGTTGGGCATTATTTGGAACATTATTTTTTGAATACATCCAATTGAGGCTTGGGTCGATTGATGAAGACTATTTTTGAGGCAAAAAAAGTGTGGTGGTTGCTGGGGCTGCTGTCCGCAGCTCCGGCAACCATTTTAGCCTCCGAATGGTCAGGCTATTTAACTGCCGAAATCCGCGCTTTCGAGCGTTCGCCCTTGGATGGGGAGCAGAAGGGCGGCGCTAGCGCGGCGGCGATTTTCGAAAGCGAATTCTATCAAGAATGGAATGATGGCGATCAAGCGTTAGAGTTTACGCCGTATTTCCGAATCGATTCTCACGATGAGGAACGCGATCTAATTGATATTCGCGAGCTTTCCTACCTTCACGTCCACGAAGATTGGGAGTTCCGCGTTGGAATCTCGAAGGTCTTTTGGGGCGTTGCCGAGTCTCAGCACCTGGTGGATACCATCAATCAAACTGACTTGGTAGCCAATCCTGACGGCGAGGACAAACTCGGGCAACCAATGGCTCAAGCGGTCTACGTTAGTCGTTATGGCGATTTCAGCGCGTTCGTTCTACCCTATTTTCGTGAACGGACCTTCCCCGGTCGTGAAGGTCGGTTACGTAGTATTCCTTGGGTCGATACAGACAATCCAATTTATGAATCCAGTGACGAGGACGCTCATGTTGATTTCGCTTTTAGGTGGTTCAATGTTATAGGAGATTTCGATATCGGATTGCATTACTTTAGAGGCACAAGTCGCGATCCTGGTTTTATCCCCGAGGGCGATTCGTCTGGCAGGGCTGTTCTGCGACCTTACTATCAGCAGATGGATCAAGTGGGACTCGATTTGCAATACACCAAGGAAGGCTGGCTATGGAAGCTTGAGGCTTTGGGTCGAGAAACTTCAACGGATCGCTACAGCGCGATGGTAGGAGGATTTGAATACACGATTTACGGTTTGTTTGGTTCCAGCATGGATTTAGGTTTGCTTACCGAAGTTCATTTGGATTCCCGAGGACTCGCTGCTCCGACTCCCTTCAATCGCGATGTTTTTGCTGGAGGACGCTTAACTTGGAATGACGATGCTGACACTAGCCTTATCGCCGGCGCTTTCTATGATCCGGATAGCGGATCGACTTTGGGAAGGGTCGAATGGGAACGGCGGTTGAAAAACAGCTACAAACTCGAGATCGAAGCTCAGAAGCTAACCAACATCGATCCGAGAGATCTCTTTTTCTCTTTGAGACGAGACAGCTTTCTGCAAATAGCGATCAGCCGCTATTATTAAGGTAGAAAATTTCGTAGCCAAAGAAGAACCATTAATAAATCATGGCTAGCCATGATTCTCTTCACTGATGAAGCGTGTCTCGGTTACGAGCAGGAGGGCCACCCTGAAAGGCCCTCTCGAATCGCGAGCTCTTTGAATCATCTGAGGAATTCCAATCTCTCTCTTGAGTGGGGCGAATTCGAAAAAGCGGAGGATAGCGTTTTGCTCAAAGCTCATTCTTCCGAGCATCTAGATCGCCTTGATCAACCTCGTGATTTCGATTTGGATACGCCATATTTTGAGGACATTTCACGTTTAGCCAAGCTAGCTACGGGAGCTGCTCTCGCTTCGATGAATCACGCGCTTAACGGTGATGGCGCCTTTAGTCTGATGCGACCTCCGGGGCATCATGCGGAGCGAGCCCAAGCCATGGGTTTTTGTTACCTCAACCACATTGCCATTTGCGCGATGGAAGCTCGAGATAGAGGAATGGATCGCGTTGCGGTTTGGGATTTCGATGCTCATCACGGCAATGGAACGGAAGCCATTCTCTTTGGCGTCGAAGGCATCCGCTACGCCTCGGTCCATCAAAGCCCCTGTTATCCAGAAACGGGATTAAGCTCTGTTGAGAACTGCTTCAATTTCCCCGTACCTCCTTTTTGCCCGATTGACGAGCATATGGAGGCTCTTTCTGAATCCTGGAAAACCTTGTTGGAATTCGATCCGCAACTCGTTCTTGTCTCGGCTGGTTTTGATGCCTATGAACTTGATCCCATTACACAAATGCGATTGAGAAAGGAAAATTTCCAGACGCTTGGCAGCTGGATTAAGGAGGCAGGTTTGCCTACTGCCGCTTTGCTTGAGGGTGGGTACAGCGATGACTTGCCGCTGCTCATCGAAAGTTTCCTCGAGGGGTGGATTGAGAGCTAGCAGGTCTGTATGGAAGAAATCAGTTACGAGTTTATTGATACTCAAGAAGGCGTAGACAAGCTATGCCTATTACTCGCCAAGGAAGATGAGTTGGCCTTGGATAGCGAGGCTGACAACCTGCATCATTACGATACGCGTCTTTGTTTAGTCCAACTGAGATTTGATAAAAAGACGTATCTTCTGGATGTACTCGCCGACCTGAACCTGGATGAGTTTTGGAAGACTCTCGGTCAAAAGCATCTCATCATGCACGGCAGCGATTTTGATTTGAGGCTGTTTCGGGACTTCTCGAATTTCAAGGCTGCCAGCTTGTTCGATTCCATGCTGGCATCCCAGCTTCTGGGAATAAAACGTATTGGTTTGGCTGCTTTGCTCGAGGAATTCTTCGACATCAAGCTTCCCAAGGATAGCCAGAAGAGCGACTGGTCGCAGCGTCCCCTCACGGAGAAGATGCTTCGCTACGCTGCTAACGATGTGCAATACCTGTTTCAATTGCGCGACAGCCTTTTAGGCAAGATCAAGGAATTAGGCCGAGAGGACTGGCTACGTCAGCGCTGCGAATATCAAATCCAAACGGCCCTCTCAGGTTTTCCTGATAATGACAAACATTCCTGGCGTATTGGAAAATCGGATAAGCTCGATGCTCGAGGCCAGGCGGCTCTCTATGAATTGTGGCATTGGCGGGAATCCTTAGCCTCCCGGTTGGATCGCCCCCCCTTCAAAGTTCTAGGCAACGATTTCCTGATTTCCTTGTCCGAAGCGACTTCCGAAGGGAACTGGGAGTACGTCTTTGAATCCCTGCCCATCGGGATACGGCGTCGCAAACGCCAGGGCTTAGTAGACGCCTTGAAGCGAGGCGAGACTCGCGACCTGGGTACAGTGCCCAGGCGCCCTCAAAGAGTGGATACGAAGGGCCCCCTCTCGCAAGCGGAGCTTGATCGGCAAGAAAGCATCAAACTCTACCGCAATAAACGAGCCGACGAGCTCTCAATCGACCCCACCCTGATAGCGACACGAAGCATTGTTGCTCAACTCGCTCGGGATCCTAAGAATCTAGATGGGCTCCTTGAATGGCAGAAAGAGCTACTCATGCCTTGTCTGAACGGGAATCTTTCTTCCTAGATTTGTGTTTGTTGCCTTATTTCTCTTGTTGCCCTTGTTGGCATTTGGCGCAAACTTCCTCCTAAAACACGAATCCCTCCACTCATGAAAAAGAACATCCTCTTCCCGCTTTTCGGCCTACTCTTGATCCTCGTTTTTTCTGCAGGGTGCGCTTCGCCGCAAACCACTTACGGGAAAAGAGAGGTTAATCTCCTGGGTGGAATTGTTAAAGCGGAGCAAGGTTCATACAATCGGGCTGGACCGCTAACTTTCACGCTTAAGACTTCAGATGTCACGCCGCGAACCCAGCTAAAAGGCGATAAGGTGACTCTCCTTTGGGGATTGATTACCTTTGTTGACGAATAGTCTGTCTATTCGACTTTCCAGTGACTGAGAAGCGAGGCGAAACCGCTGACGCAGTATGCTGTAATGTGTCGCGCTTTCTGCGTTCTATGGCGGAAGAGCGTCCTAAAGGTTCTGCTTTGCTCGTACCGAAAGGAAGGCTTCGCGATGGATCGATCGATTATCTGTCTCTCAGTTTCCAAGAACTAGCGAATGAGCAGAACGTGTGGGTAGATCGATTTCGACAAAAGGGTCTCGAACAAGGGTCTCGTGTGCTGCTTATGGTGAAGCCTGGTTTGCCGCTCATCGCCATTTGCTTTGCCCTTTTCAAAATGGGAGCCGTTCCCGTTGTTATCGATCCAGGAATGGGTCTCAAAAGCTTTCTTAGCTGCGTGCGTCGGTCTACGCCAAAGCACCTGGTTGGCATTCCCCTAGCCGTTTTGCTTTCGCGTATTTTTCGAAAATCTTTCAGGACGCTTTCTACGCGAATCAACGTTGGTGGACCTTTAAGTCGCCAGTCTTCCGAGAAGGCAGTATCCGATGCCGAACCTGCTAAAACGAGAAACGATGATTTGGCGGCCATCCTTTTCACGTCTGGTTCGACGGGACCTCCCAAAGGCGTTTGCTATGAGCACGGCATGTTCGAGGCTCAAGTAGAAGCGATTCGTCAAGAATATGAAATCGAGCCGGGTGAAGTCGATCTGCCTATGCTTCCGATCTTCGCTCTGTTTAATCCGGCTTTGGGCATGACGACCGTGGTTCCCGAAATCAATCCCAGCAAGCCAGCTCAAGTGGATCCCGCGAAAATCGTTCAAGCCATCCAGCAGTGCTCGGTGACCAATTCTTTTGGCTCGCCTACGCTTTGGAAAAAGATCGGACGGTATTGCGAAAAGAATGACATCACCTTGCCTAGTCTTAAACGAATTCTCATGGCAGGAGCCCCTGTTCCGCCTGGCTTAATGGCTCAATTCAAGAAGGTGATGCCTAATGGCAAGACACATTCTCCCTACGGAGCGACTGAAGTGCTTCCTGTATCCACGATTTCTGACGACGAAGTACTTGACTCGGCTGCTGATCGATCGACGCAAGGCAAAGGTACCTGCATTGGTTTTCCCGTGTCAGGAGTTGAGATTCGGATACTGCCAATCAACGATCAGCCGTTGGAGCCCGAAGCCTTGACGCAATCTTTGCCCCCTGGCGAAATCGGCGAAATCGTTGTAAATGGTCCGACCATCACCAAAGAATACGATCAGCTTCCGGAGGCGACGCGTGAAGCGAAGATTGTGGATGGAACGATGGTTTGGCATCGTATGGGAGATGTTGGCTATCGGGATGAGAGTGGAAAGGTTTGGTTTTGCGGAAGAAAGGTTGAACGCGTTATAACGCGTAATGAAATTTTTTATACCGACTGCTGCGAAGGCGTGTTCAACCAGCATCCCAAGGTCTTTCGTTGCGCGTTGGTAGGTATTGAGATTAAAGGCGAGGTCGAGCCTGCTGTAGTCGTAGAGCCCAATCCGGACGACTTTCCAAAAAATCCCAAGTCGAAGCTAGCGTTTCAGAGCGAATTGCGCGAACTCGCCTCCAGTACCGATATCACCAAAGCCATCACGCTTTTCTGCTTCGAGAAGTCCTTACCCGTGGATGTCCGTCACAATGCGAAAATTCATCGTTTGGCACTCGCTCGAAAATTGACTGTCAAATTTCGGAGTCATTAAAGATCGTAACTCCAAGTATTTTGTAGTTTAGTGTATCGTAATCTTCACGACAGATGAGTCTTGAACCTCCATTTAGCGTAGCGGATCGATGGAATGAGCCATGGGATGTCATGGCTTTCAAAAAGTGGGCATTGCAACTACGGCGTCGTCTGTTGCCGCGCGAAGTGACGTTGGGACTGGTATTCGCCTCGCCAAAGTACATGGAGGTTGCCGACCAATTAGTGGAGGTACTTCGGTCCTCCGTTGGTATTCCAACACTTGCTGGCTGCGTTTCAGGTGGCGTTATTGCTAATGAGCGGGAGTACGAAAGGGACGCAGGTATTTCGCTCGGCCTTTATTGCCTCCCTGGCGCTCAATTGCAGGATTTCGCTTTTTCTTCTTCAATGGTTCGAGACGCCTTGAAGAATGGCGAAGAGGGTTTCTGGCGTCGTCGTTTCGATCCGGGAAGTGAAAGTATCAATGGCTGGCTTGTATTTGCCGAGCCACTTCATTTCGATATCGAAGGTTGGATTAACTCCTGGCAAAAAGATTTCCCGGAGAAGCCCATTTATGGGGGTCTTTCTCACTTCGATCCGGAAGAGAAGCAAAGCCTTGTCGTTTGGAACGATGCCCTGATGAGTAACGGAGGAGTCGCGATCGGATTTGCTGGAGGCGTCTGCATCAAGGGTTTAACGGCTCAAGGTTGTACACCCGTCGGTGAAACGTGGACGATCACGAAAGTGAGAGAAAATGTCCTCGAGCGTATTGGAAATCGTCCTGCATTTCAGATTATGGAAGACACCTTCAACCAAATGAGCAACGAGCTTCGCATTCGCAGTCGAGGCAACTTGTTCATCGGCCTGGCTGTTGACGAATACCAGGAGGATTTTGGTCGAGGAGATTTCCTGGTTAGGAACTTAATGGCGGCGAATCCAGAAAGTGGATTCTTGACGATAGGAGCTTTCCCGCGTGTTGGGCAGACCCTGCAGTTTCAGATTCGCGACGGCGAGGCGGCGACCGATGAGTTGAAGGAATTGGTGGCTACTCGCTCGAAAGCGGATTCGGGAAAACAGATTTATGGGGCCTGCCTAACGAACTGCGCCGGGCGAGGATGGGCTATGTTCGGTCAACCGAACCACGACGCGTCGGTCGTTTACAAAATGGTACTGCCACAGGGTCTAGCGGGGTTCTTTGGCAACGGAGAATTCGGCCCTGTTGGGACCCGCAATTTTGTCCATGGCTACACCAGTTCTTTGGCTGTATTCAGAGAAGTGTGACGAGCAACTGCTAGTCAGCAATCTACTCGCTCATCTGAATGGGCATGGCCATTGATACGTAAGCGGGTTTGTTGTCAACGACGATGGGCTTGTATTTCATGTGGCTCACTGCTCGGATGGCAGCTTCCTCGAAGCCTTCGGTTGAAATGGAAATAATGCGCGGGTTATGTATAAACCCATCAGGGGCGATGATGAATTCGATGCTTATGGCTGCGGATTTACCGGTGCCAATGAACTCTTCTGGATAAAAATCAACGAAAGCGGGAACGAATGTTGGCAAGGGAGGCTTTTCGAGATCGGAGGACGGTGTAATTTTCGTATCCAGTTTTTTGAACACTTCGCGTTCCATTTCCACGTTTAGCTTGTGTTCGAACGTAAGGCTGAAGACGAACGGCAGCTTGGCTCGAATTTCCACTGGAACTCCATTTTTGGTAGCCGGCTCGAAAATCCATTCCGACGAGGCTAGCATGGCCGCTAAACCAAATTCTTCGTGAGAGGTGGTATGAACGGAAGGATCGATCACACTTCCATCTACATCGACGGTTATCTCGACCGTGGCGTGGCCCTCTATGCCTTGCTGATAAAGATCTTCAGGATGAGTCGGCGTCACCTTGTAAATGGCAATCGGATGTCGGATTTTATCTTCCGAATCTTCAGCGACCGCTAGCTGCGGCAAGCTTAACGCGGCCATTAAGACGCTATATCCCCATATTTTCATTAGTGCTGATCGATCGATTATATGCTTATTCGACGAAAACGTGGAAATTTTGAGTATAATCCTTCATCTATGTGTCTCAGATCTTCGGTAATCACCTATTAGAAACATTATGGATGAGCCCGATCCCATCGAAATGCCGATCAATGGCGAATTGGATCTGCATACCTTCCGGCCTTCGGAAGTGCGAGATCTGCTCCAGGATTATTTTGAAGCTTGTTTGGAAAAAGGCATTCGAGACGTGCGCGTCATTCACGGAAAGGGAACCGGAACGCTGCGCGAGACCGTGCATTCCTTTCTGCGCAAGTCGCCCCTAGTGAAAGACTTTCGTCTCGGAAATGAGGCTTCTGGAAGTTGGGGCGCGACGCTTGTTAGACTGCGATAGTCTCCACCTTACGCTGCATCGACTGCTTGAAGGCCTGGAGCTGAGGACGAACTTTGGTTTCCAGACACTTTGGGCAGACGGAGTGTGTGAAGTCCGCCCCTGTTCTCTCGTTCACGTAGTGCTCGATTTGTTCCCACATGTCTTTGTCGTTGCGAACGCTTTTGCAGTAGGTGCAAATTGGAATCAGGTTTTCAAGTTGCTTGACCTGATTGCAAAATCCAAGGATGCGCTCTGCGACCCGCAGACGATTCCAAATCTCGTCGGAGCTAATAGGTTTTTTGAGAAAATCATCCACACCCGCTTCAATGGCTTGTTCCAGATTTACTCGCGAGCGGCGCTGAGCCGTAACTAGGATAAAATAAGTGTAGGATTCGACGTAGCTTTTCCGGAGGGAATTGCAAAGCTCAAGCCCATCTAAACCAGGCATTTTCCAGTCGCTGATTACGATTTGCGGTTGTTCTTTCGAAAAAGCCTGCCACGCGTCCTTTCCATTTTCGAAAGTCTCAGGGTCGTAGCCCAAAGCGTTCACCCGGAGTTTGAGCAATCGCCGCGTGGTCGTGTCGTCTTCGACGATGTACACTTTCTGTTTAGTTCCCATGGATGGGATACTCATCGGCGTTTAACTTTTTCTGTGAATCTACGTCCTCAATATGAGCTTCAACAATCGGGTTTTAACACTTAATTAACCAAAATCGAGGAAGAGCTAGTTCACTCTGGAGATTGCCGATTCGACCAGCTTTTGCTCGTTTGATTTATCTTCCAATCCGAATCGAACTCGGTCACGAATGGCTTCTCGGTATCGTCCATGGCAACCAGTACGGTAGAAAATTATATTAAGCGTATTTACGCTCTTCAATTCGACAAGAGAAAGGGAGGGAATGTCGGCATGGGCGAATTGGCCGCTTCGCTCGGTGTCGCTCCGGGAACGGCGACTTCGATGGTTAAATCGCTAGCAAAATCCGGCCATCTTTCCTATCGGCCTCGTATTGGAGTAAAGCTTACGGAAGAGGGCGAGAAGCTTGCCTTGCATGTTCTGCGACGACATCGGCTTGTTGAGCTTTTTCTTGTTAAGACTTTAGGCATGGAATGGCATGAGATACATGAGGAGGCAGAAGCTTTGGAGCACGCCATATCCGATAGACTTCTGGAGCGAATCGATGCTTTGTTGGGCAGGCCGAAGTTGGATCCTCACGGAGATCCGATTCCTTCGGCCAGCGGAGATATGACCGAGCGAGACTTGATTCCTCTCGACCAATGTGAAGAAGGGCAGGAGGCCCGGATTGGCCGCATCGAAGATCAAGAGGATTCTTTTCTTCAGTATTTGGAATCCAACGACTTGATTCCTGGGATTCTGTTGAAGGTGAATACAATGGATCCGCAAGCCGGTATTCTTTCCGTCGTGATGAACAATGGCGTGGAGCGCAATCTCAGCTATCCAGCTGCCAGAAAAATCCATGTCGAACGCTGTGGTTGATCCGTTTCAGAATTGGGATTGGCTGGTGGCCGCGCTCGTCGCGTTTGGCATTGCTTGGCTTATTCAATCGCTCCGCTCAAAAGCTCGTGGAGATATTCCCAAGGATCAGCACACTCAGATTCTGGATACGCTAGAAGAAGAGAAAGCCAAGTCTGTTCGGCTGGAGGAACGAACGATGAATCTCGAGACGAACATTAGCGCGGCAAACGCCGAACTGGAAAGTTCTCGCGAAGAGACAACGCAGCTTAATCGAAAGCTGGCTGCAGCTGATGAGCGTTCCGAGTATCTGGAGGAACGCATCTCCGAGCAGAAAGAAGAGTTAGAGCGTATTCATAAGAAACTGACAACTGAGTTCGAGAATCTGGCCAATCGAATTCTTGACGAGAAATCGAAAAAGTTCGTTTTGCAAAACAAGGAAAGCCTGGACAAGTTGCTAACGCCGCTTGGCGAGAAGATCGTTTCGTTTCGAGAGCGAGTGGAGAAGACGCGGGAGGAGGATCTTAAGGATAGAGCTTCACTGGCGGAACAAATCAAAGCCATGAGCCAGCTTAACCAGAAAATGTCCGAGGAGGCCCGCAATCTGACGACAGCTCTTAAAGGTCAATCCAAGGCTCAAGGAAATTGGGGTGAAATCATTCTCGAAAGAGTATTGGAAAAATCAGGACTCGTTGCTGGACAGGAATATGAAACACAGGCCAGCTTAACCGATGATGAGGGACGACGTTTTCAGCCCGATGTGCTTATCAAGCTGCCGGAGGGAAAGCATCTGGTTGTGGATTCCAAGGTGAGTCTTATTGCCTATGAACGATGCGTAAACCAGGAAGAACCCGAGCTTGTCGAACAGTATCTCAAAGAACACCTGACAAGCGTTAAATCTCATATATCCGAGCTTAGCAAAAAGAGTTACGAATCTCTCTACGGCATTATTTCGCCTGACTTCGTCCTGATGTTCATTCCAATCGAACCAGCCTTTACCATGGCCATGCAGGCTGACGATTCGCTGTTCGATTTCGCCTTTCGGCAGAATGTGGTCATCGTCACTCCCAGCACATTACTGGCCACTCTAAGAACGGTAGCCAATATTTGGAGACAGGAAAAGCAAACGCGGAACGTAATGGAGATAGCTCGTAAAAGCGGAGCTTTGTATGATAAATTTGTCGGCTTTTTCAGCGATATGGAGGAAATCGGTCGCCGTATCGGGAAAAGCCACGAAGCCTACGACGAAGCCATGAAGAAACTCCATACCGGTCGTGGAAACCTGGTGCGAAGCGTCGAAGAAATCAAGAAGCTCGGGGCTCGAGCGAAAAAAGATCTTCCCGAAAATGTTGTGGAAGAGGCGCTACTGGGTGATTGAGCAGGGGAGCATGGATCTAACTGATTTGGCATCAAAGACCTACGCCATGCCTAGTGGATTTAATTGTAATTTGACCATTGAAATCCTTTCTATAGCGCCGACACTTCATATTAGTTTTTGATCGATGATTGTCCGAAATGAACAACAGCTTAAAGCAGTGCGAGAGGCGGCTGAGGTTGCGGCCACCGTTCTCGATCGCATGGTGGAGCTCGTTGTGCCAGGTCTAAATACCTATGACCTCGATCAATCGGGAAGGCGCTTCATCGAAGAGCTGGGCGCCGAGAGCGCTTGCTATAAATACCAAGTAGGCTCCCGCGTCTATCCGGCTTTTACCTGTCTTTCCGTTAATGACGAAGTCGTGCACGGTATTGGTTCTTTGGATCGCGTTTTGCGCGAAGGAGACATCATCAGCGTTGATGTCTGTACTCGTTACAATGGCTACATTGGCGATAATTGCGCGACGGTGGCTGTTGGCGAAGTCGATCCGGAAGTCAAACGGCTGCTCACCGTTACGGAAGAAGCCATGTACGATGGGATCAAGATGGCCAAGGCTGGCAATCGTGTCGGCAAGATTTCAAGCGCGGTGCAACGCAAAGTCGAGAAAGCTGGCTTCTCGGTAATCCGCGATTTCGTAGGGCATGGGGTTGGTCGCAGTTTGCACGAAGAACCCCAGATTCCGAATTTTGGCAAGCCAGGCGACTATAAGCGTCTTCGACAAGGGATGGTGGTGTGTATAGAGCCCATGGTAAACCAAGGAGACTATCGCGTTAAGATGGCGCCTGATGGATGGACAGCTCTCAGCGCTGACGGCAGTCCTTCCGCCCATTTCGAGCAAACGGTTTACATCAGTTCAGAGGGTCCAGAGATCATTAGTGTTCCCTCCGGTAAGCGAGCTCCTGCCTTGGT
>JANQKI010000251.1 GCA_028281165.1 Opitutaceae bacterium
CGATAACGATGAGCGTCGGCGTAGCTGAAAATTCGGGCCTGCAACATCTTATCAGGCGAGAAGCCAATTCCAGGCACGACATTGGATGGTGAATACGCAGCCATTTCAATGTCGGTGAAATAATTTTCCGCGTTGCGATTTAGTTCCATCACGCCAACCTCGAAGAGAGGGTACTCCCCGTGCGGCCAGACCTTGGTCAAGTCGAATGGATTATAGGAAGTGGTTTCGGCATCGGTTTCCGGCATAACTTGGACGTACATCGTCCATTTTGGGAAGTCCCCATTTTCGATGGCCCCGTATAATTCTTCCTGATACGTTTCTCTACTTTTACCGATGATGTGTTCCGCTTCTTCGTTTGTGTAGTGGCGATGGCCTTGTTGGGTCTTGAAGTGGAACTTTACCCAAAATCGTTCGCCAGTCTCATTCCAGAAGCTGTAGGTATGGGACCCGTATCCATTCATGTATTGCGGGGCTACAGGCAAGCCGCGATCGCTCATGAGAATGGTGACTTGGTGTAAGCTTTCCGGGGAAAGCGACCAGAAATCCCACATCGCCTTGGGCGAACGAAGATTGGTTTTGGGATGGCGTTTCTGGGTGTGAATGAAGTCCGGAAATTTATAGGGATCCCGCACGAAAAACACTGGCGTGTTATTTCCCACGAGATCCCAATTCCCCTCCTCGGTGTAAAACTTAAGAGCGAAGCCGCGTACGTCTCTCTCCGCGTCAGCCGCTCCTTGTTCACCTGCTACGGTTGAAAATCGCGATACAAGTTCTGTCTTCTTGCCAACTTCCGAAAACAATTTGGCTCGGGTGTATTGAGTGATGTCGTTGGTCACCGTGAACGTTCCGAAAGCTCCCCAGCCCTTCGCGTGTACTACGCGTTCCGGAATTCGTTCACGATTTTGATGAGCTAGCTTTTCAATCAGTTGGTAATCCTGCAACAGTAGAGGCCCACGGCTTCCAGCGGTGAGCGAATTCTGGTTGTCGGCAATGGGATTGCCGGCGGTGGTCGTTAAAGTCTTTGGTCGTGTACTCATAGTCTTGAGGTGTTCTAGAATAGCATACATTTAATCATAGACAAAATTGAATATATCGATTCTTATTATAGAAATTATCTATGGAATTGAATCAGCTTAAATGCTTTCTAGCCGTCGCCCGCGAGCGCAACTTCACTCGAGCGGCAAAGGCGCGGCATATGACCCAGCCTTCGCTTAGCTATCAGATCACCAAATTGGAAGAAGAGCTGGGAACCGCGCTTTTTCTACGCAAGCCTAGGACGATAGAGCTCAGCCAAGCCGGCAAGTTGCTCCTTGAAAGCGCGGTCAAGATCGTCGATGAAGAAGATAGTATTGTATCCAAATTTAAATTGCGTGAAAATCTAGAAGAAGGCGAGGTAAGATTTGGGATCATCCCTACGATGGCTCCCTACTTGCTGCCGCCTTTGCTGAGAGAGTTCCGCGAGGATTTTCCAGCTATTGCGATCACGGCTAGCGAGTCGAGGACGTCGCAGCTTGTAAAGGAAGTGGTCGCAGGGGATCTGGAGTTTGCTGTGGTTAGCGATATCGATAAGGCTGTGCTTAAGAAATACTCGCTACACTTGTCCCATCTCTTTAACGAAAGCCTTCTGCTGGCTACCTCAGGAAACCACCCGCTTTGCAGTCAGGAAAGGCTAACCCCAAAATCCATCGACAGGAGGGAACTGATTCTACTTACGGAGGGCAATTGCCTGCGGGATCAAACGCTTGAGCTCTGTCAGCCAAGCGAAGGGACCAGTTCGCTCGTTTGCGAGCAAGTTCCCACTCAGCTTTCCATGGTGGAATCGGCTTTAGGGATTGCCATTGTACCCGAAATGGCAATACGCGAATCGTTGCCCAAAGGAGTCGCGCTAACCCGATTTGACGAACCTCAACCCAAGCGCATGATTGGACTGCTCAAGAAGCGGGCCAGCAAACTAAGCGCCGCTGCCAGAGAGCTGGTTGACCGTCTCAAGCGAAACGTTCTGCAAACGTAGAGAAAAGATAGCGTTAAGGCGTAACAAAATGCTGGACCCTTAGTTTCTTTGCGCTAGACACGCTGTCTTCTTCCGCCCAAGCGCCATTGTTTTTCGCTAAGCTTGTTGGCGTTTCGGTTCTCTAGATCATAGCTGTCGGTGGGCTTTGCCCTTTTCGTTTCGTGTGTGTTGCTGTCAGCGGAAATTCTGACCGCGTCTGTCCCTCTTTCCTCTCGTGTCGCAAATTCTGGTAGAAAATCTGTCCAAACGCTTTCGCATTTCAGAGCGCTCTTCCGGCCCTTGGGGTTCCGTGCGTGGTTTGTTTTCTCGAAAGTACAAGGAGATCGCAGCAGTGGACGACCTGTCGTTTTCCATCGAGCCAGGAGAGTTGGTTGGGTATATCGGTCCTAACGGAGCGGGAAAATCGACTACCATCAAGATGCTTTCCGGCATCCTCACTCCCTCCTCGGGAAAATGCGAGATCCTGGGGCTCGATCCTTCGAGGCAAAGAAGGCAGCATGTCGCGAATATCGGCGCTGTATTCGGGCAACGGACACAACTTTGGTGGGACCTGCCCGTGGAGGAATCATTCCAGCTCCTACGCGACATTTACAGCATTCCGCATGAACGCTACCTTTCGAATCGAAGCTCGCTCGTGGAAATTCTCCAGCTGACCAACTATCTTTCTACTCCAGTTAGGCAACTTAGCCTGGGATGGAGAATGCGCTGCGAACTAGCAGCCGCCCTTTTGCACGAGCCGCCTATCCTGTTTCTAGACGAGCCAACCATCGGTTTGGATGCCGTATCCAAACTGGCATTGCGAGATCATGTGAAACAACTTAATCGAGAAAGAGGGGTAACGGTTCTGCTTACGACGCATGATATGGATGATATTGCATCTTTATGCTCGCGGATTATGGTTATTGCCGAAGGGAAATCCATTTTCGACGGAACCATCGAGCAATTGCGTCGTAGTGTATCCAACAATCGGCGTCTGACTGTAGATCTCAAGAAAACGATAGATCCCGTGGAAGTAGAGGGCGCTAAAATAATCGAATGGCTACCGCACCAGGCCGTTTTCGAATACAATCCTGATAAAACTTCTACCCCGGAACTCATCCAGAAAATCGCCACGGTTTTGCCTATCCTCGATCTAAAGGTCGAGAATCCGGAAATTGAGAAAATCATCGCGCGTATCTATCGCGAGCAAACCTCTTTGAGCTTATGAGGCCGTTTCTGTCCGTTCTTGCCGCTCGCTTTCGCATGCAGTTGCAGTATCGGGCTGCCGCTATGGCTGGACTCATCACGCAGGTCTTCTTTGGACTGATCATCATTATGATCTATGGCGCGTACTATGAGAACGCTTCTGAGACTCCGCCGATCGCCTACGATCAACTCGTTTCCTTTGTATGGCTGTCGCAAATACTCTTCGCTATGATGCCATGGACGGGAGCGCCTGAGCTGAATGCCCTGGCTCGCTCCGGAGATATTTGCTTTGAGATGCTTCGGCCAGTGAGCCTCTACTGGCGCTGGTTCGCCCGCTGCCTCGCTTGGAAAATCTGCGCTCCTCTGATGCGAGGCATTCCCATACTTATCTTGGCCAGCGCTTTCTTTGGTTTGGGTCCGCCCGCATCACTCGCGTCCGGACTGCTTTTCTCGTTTTCTTTGATTGGAATCGCTCTCCTTGCCGCTTCCATTAGCGTTATTTGGAGTATCGCTCTCATGTGGACCGTAGTGGGAGAGGGGATACGGAATCTGACATGGTTTGTGGTTGGGTTCTTTTCCGGTATGATGCTTCCGCTTCCCTTGATGTCTGTGTGGCTGCGAACCGTTTGCGAGTACCTGCCCTTTCGTGGGCTGGTTGACACGCCCTACCGCATTTATGTGGGCAGTATCCTTCCCGAAGAAAGCTTGCTTCCTATCCTAATTCAATTCGGCTGGGCTTTTGCTCTGATAGTACTGGGTCAGACGATGCTTAAAATGGGAGAGCATCGATTAGTCGTGCAGGGAGGGTAGGGTCGAAATGAATGGGACTCAACTCTACTTTAAGCTCATTGCTGTCTGCATACGTGGACAGATGCAGTATCGGCTGTCCTTTTTCTTTCAAACTCTTGGGCAGTTTCTCGTCACTTTTAGCGAATTCGTGGTAATGTGGGCGCTGTTCCAAAGATTTCATCAGCTCGGCGATTGGAACTTCGCGGAAGTTGCCGTCTTCTATGGCTTGGTGGGCGTTTCTTTTGCCATTGCCGATTCGATTAGCACAGGTTTCGACAGGTTTGGACCTATGGTGCGCGACGGTACTTTCGATCGCATTCTTTTGAGGCCAAGAAGTCTCATACTGCAAATAGCGGGACAGGATTTTACGCCGAAACGTATCGGTCGCTTCATTCAAGCCTTGGTAGCGCTCATTTGGGGACTGAGCCAATTGGAGGTAGATCTTACTGTATGGCGTTATGGATTGATCGGGGCGATTATTCTTTCGAATGTCGTTGTCTTCGTAT
>JANQKI010000277.1 GCA_028281165.1 Opitutaceae bacterium
CTCCGGTTCTATCTCAAAGATGCGGATCTCTTTTCGATGAAGTTTTCGCCAGACGTATGAAGTTATCCAGGACAATCGGCCAAGCCCTGGCAGGAACGCTCCTGGCCTCCGGCTTCGCTTTAGCTTCGTCCAGTCCAGTAAAAGCCATTCCGCCAGGACAAATCACCGAACTAGGCATTCCGGTACGCGGTGTTGGTTGGGTGCGGCTCCATCCTGGGGCGATGCCTGACGGTTCGCCTTCGCTGCTTATTTCCATGGGGCAGCACGGAGGCGGTCTGTTCGTGCTCGATGTAGATCTTGAAACCGGGCGCTGCCGCCAATTTGGCACGAATTGGGACGAGGCAGCCCTAGCCCCAGCCAGTTATCGTAGTCCTCGGACGGGAGCGCTTTACGTGGGCTCGGCTTATTCGGGTCACCTACATCGCTATGATCCCGCCTTTCCGGAACGTGGACTGGAAGACCTGGGACCCGTGGACCCAGAACTGGCAACCTTCCCAACAGGTATTGCAGAGGGACCTGATGGCAAAATTTACGTGGGAGCCTATCCGGGCGCCTGCCTTTCCGTCTTCGATCCGATGACTAGTGACTGGACTAGGTATGGTCGGATGGATGAGATGGATAAATACTACCGGGTAATCGTAGGCGACGATGGCACCATTGCTGGACAGATTCTCAGCACTCATTGGCGTATTGTCATTTTTGATACCGAATCCGGAAAGCCTCGTCCCGTAGGACCGTTTATGGTCGAACCGGTTAAGGCAAAAAAGCGCTATCACTTTTATAAAGGTACGGATGGATTGCTCTACCTAGACAGTTTCGATGGCGCTTTCCGAATACAAGGGTTGCAAGCCTGGCCGATCGACTCCGCCGATCTGCCGCCGGAGATGCCTGGCGTTGAGGCGGCCTACAAAAATGGCTACCAGCGTTTGCCATCATTGCCCGACGGCCGCCAGGTGGAATGGGCCGATCCTGATTCCATCGACTACCGTGAGCTAAGAATCAGGACTCCCGGTCAACCGGAAGCAGATCGCATTATCACACTTGATTGGCAGGGAGGAGGCTCGGAGCTCTGGACCCTGCACCTCGGTCCCGACAAACGCATCTACGGCAGCAGCATGTTGCCAGAGCGCTTTTTCGGGATTGATCGCGACGGAAGCAACAGTGTTGATCACGGTCGCGTAAGCCTCTCCTTGGGCGAAGCGTATTCGATGGCCAACCTCAACAATGGGTGGATCGCGATCGCCTCTTATCCCAAATCGCGGATCTCGTTGTATGACCCCCGCCTGCCTTATCGCTTCGGCTTAGGCCCGGGCTCAAATCCGCTTGACATTGGCTGCATCGACGAGGTGGGCGACCGGCCCCATGCCATGGTTACCACGCCAGATGGCCGTATCTGGGTGGCCTCCGCTCCGGAGTATGGATTGATTGGAGGGACCTTGTCCTCGCTTAACCCCAAGACGCTGGAGCGACGGAGCTTCCGCGATGTGCTGACCGATTGTTCCCCTTTCACTCTGTTATGGCTGCCCGATTTAGAAAGGCTGCTGGTTGGATTTATCGTCGAGCCGGGCACTGGACGGGCAGCCAGGGCGAAACGAGGAGGATTCGCCTTGTGGGACTCGACAACGGACGAAGCCACCTATCTCGGCGATTTTGGCTATGATGAACTGGCCGATGTGGTTTCACTAATAGCAGGTCCAGAGGGTTTGGTTTACGCGATCAGCGGACGAAATCCGCGTCTTGTTACGCATTACAATGCGGCTCCCGTATCCAGCCGCTTGTTACTGCTCGATCCAGCTAGAAAGTCAGTTGTGGCATCGGCTCCCATTCCGGAATCCTTTGGGCCGATGCCCTTCGAATCAGCCAACACCTTGCGAGCCGATTCGGACGGAACCCTCTACGGGACCACCTCCCAAATGGTCTTCCGCATTACGACAGGCACCGTCGAGATCGATCCGATTGCTCGATTTGTCGATGGCGACGCCAGTGTGATCGGTCCGATACACGACGGCGAATTGTTCTTCGCCACCATTTACCGCCTACGTAAACTCTCGCTGCCAACCGTAGATTATAACTAGTGATTCAGGCACTCTTAACGCTTCAAGGAACCCACCAAACTTCATTGCTCAATTGGTCGGTGAGGGCCTCCCCGCGTACGCCATGTGTATAAATCAGGCCAGGCTCCGCTGGCATCTCGTTGAAGCCGGTAGGTCTCTCTAGATTTGGCATCCAACGCGGAGCGTTGGGATCGGGTTCGCCAAACATATCAGCGCTAAAACTTCGCCCTCCATCCTGAGAGCGGAACCGTACCACTTCGGTGGATACGTCTCCCCAATCAATACCGTCGGCAGCGACTTGCATGATCGTTGCAGCCACCGTCATTAGCCCGTTGGAGCCAAAACTGAGTCCGCCGTGCATGAAGAGGTCCCAATCTCTATACTTAGGAGGCAGGAAGGGGTTGAGGTGACGATGCCGCCACTTTCCATCACCAAGCGGCGTCGCGAGATAGGCCTGACTGGTATCCTGGATCCTGACGCTGTAAGGCACATGGGGCGCTCCATCTGGACCTATGGCCATCGATCCCGCGTTGAGGACGCGCCCTTCTTTCCCCCGACCAATAGCTATCGTATCAAAGCTGACCGCCGTGGCAGGCAACTCGATAGCCTTCCCATCGAAACCCGTCCAGGTCTGGCCTCCATCCACGCTCGCCATATAGCCCACCGTAGTGAAGGGAGCATTACGGTCTTCATCTGGCAGCTCGTAGATCCGAGCGCTCAAATGCAAAGAGCGATGATCCGTTCCCCAGGCTAGGGAGGCTGCAAATTGGGCATAGCCTCCGCTGAAGCGCGAGCTCAATAAGGCTCTCTTCCGCTGCCAAGCTTCTCCCGGAGCCTTGGTCCACATCTCCAATTCCCAAGGACGATCCTCATAGCTGCGACGAGCCGTCATGACCAGCGTGCCATCTTTGGCGCAGAGCAAGGCCGGGTAGGTCAAATTATGGCCAAACTCTTCAAACGGCGTCCAGGCAGAGGCATCGTTGGGACGCAGCGACCGACGGTAGCGAAACGGGTGATGGTGAGAGTAATAGAGCACGTGCAGGTAGCCTGCCTTGTCCACCGTTAAAGCCGGCCCTCCATGATTATCAGCAGCCTCGCCGATAGTCCAAGTCTCGCTCCATTCTCCCGTCGAACGATCCATGCTTCGAATGCGGACCCGGAATCCTTCCGCAGGCGAATCCAGCCAAGCTACATGAGTACGTCCTTTAAAGGTGACAATCTTAGGCGATTCCAAATAGGCAGTGGCTCGACCCGATCCCGAGGAAGACAGTAAAACGCCTTCTCCATTCCTGCTCTCTGTCGACCGAGCTTGCGATCCTAGCATGAGGAAGCAAAGCAATGTCTGAAACATATATCTAAACATTGGATACTTCCTTTTTCATGATATCGAAACGACCGATACGGTCAGAGCTATAGTTGGCGGCTCTAGTTCTATCTCAAAGATGCGGATCTTTTTCCATGAAATTATCAGATGTAGAGATTTCGTATTGAAATATCTAATACTAAATTCATCCAATCACGGCAATTGAGGTTCAGGATCGGGGATTGGCGGGCGGGGCTGGGGATAAAAGCGGCCCTCGAAATGCTCGTAGTTTGATACCTCTAGAGTCGAGGCTTGACCAGCCCAGGCAGCGCCAGCCTCAAAGAAAGACAGGCATTCCCGAAAAGAACGCATCGCTTGGTACTCCAAGTCCTTTATGGTGTCGTACGTTTCACCATCTCGACCGACGATTCTGGCGCAAAACGCGTCTGGCACATCCATTATTGGGCCCGCGTCATGGACCGCGTTGACCCACTTGCAGACGCCTTTTGCCATTTCAGTCGTGCACAAACGCGCAGGCTTCCCTTGGACCTTATCAGTCATGGCATGAAACATGATTTCTCGGATACTGACTTGATCCGGCGATGAGATTTCAGAGCGATTCCCATCAACATCGAAAGAATGGCTGCCACAGAAACGCCAAGTAAAGGTTCCTTTCGATCCCGTGATAACGATTTCGGGATCGATGCTGTTAAGAGAACTATGACTTAAAACGACGGCCGCCTCAACGTCACTGCTCAAGGCGGCCACCGTCCGTAGCGTATCAAAACTCAGGATAGATTTGGATCGATACAACTCTGCGGAAACTGAGAGCAAGTCCGCTCGAGAATCCAGCGTTTCGCCCGACCAAAATAAAATCATATTTATAAGGTGCGACAGAGCGTTGTGCAGAGGGGAGTCCAAAATCCAGCCATCGCCGTTGTGCAGATGGCCGCTCCAATCGTTTCTATTGTAATAGCTCAAGGCTCTTGGCCAAAGCGCTATGCAGTCTACTCGTTGCAGCTTGCCGATTTCTCCGTCTAGAAGTCGCTTCTTTATCTCCCAAGTTTCATCTGGATACAAATGCTGAAAGCCAACCCCGACCTTGATACCCGTTTCTTCCTCAACCGCTTGAATCGCTTCCACATCCTGTAAGGTCGGAGCAAGCGGTTTTTCGACCAAAACCTGAAGCCCTTTCAATAGACAGGCTACCGTCATCTGAGAATGCCAGCCGATCCCAGTAGGAATGCAAACTAGATCCAGGTTGGCCTCTTCAGCATCCAGCATTTCCAAGTAGTCGGAATAAATGGGCACGCCAAGCTTCTCGAAATAATCCATCTGAGTTTTAGCCTCTTCGGGATTTATAATCGTCACAGCGGCCCACTGGATGCGGCCCTCTTCGACCAGCTTGGTCAAACTCTCAACATAGGACGCTCCATAACCCGTTACACCAATCAATCCAATGCGAGGAATACCTGGAGACGCATGGCCATGGTGTTGGTTTGTAGCGTTTATCATAATTTCAAAAGGAGAAAGAAGAGCGCCAACTTTCTAGATAATCGTTAGAGAGTGTCTAATAGGCAAAGGGCGCTTGATGACTCGTTAGATTAGCAGCTGATAGCGTTCTTAACGAAAAAACACTACGAAGCATCGGCAGACGCGTCATCAAAAACTTCTTTTTCCAGTAAAGCGGCAGACCAAGCCCCAAGTCCAAACGCGCAAACCAAGGCAAGAAAACCACTCCTATGGAATCGATTTGGTCGATGACCTCACCGCCTAGGCAGGTGGAAAATCCTGTTCGTGAATGGATTCCAGTTGATCGGCAAGCGAGCTGGAGAAAGGAGCCGAACGTGCGGCCTCAATCGCATCTTCCAATTCGCCTAGTTTCTTGGCGCCGGATAGAGCTAATGAAACGCCCGACTGGTCGAGAATCCAGCGATAAGCGGCTTGTGGAAGGGTTTGAATGTCTCCCTTCACCATATGCGATTCCAATCGCTTCGCGTACTCTACACGTTCAGCGATTTCCTCCCGTGAGTAGCGAGCATTTAAACTGCCCTCAGGGAATACAGTATCCTTTTCGATTTTGCCGCTCAGAAAACCATTGGCCATACACTCTCGAGCCACCACGCCGCAATCCGCTTTTTTCGCGTTCGAAATCAACGGTCGGGTTTCCCGGTTGAAAGGGCTCAAGACGACTTGGATAACATCGATCTTTCGATCAACCATCCAGTGAGCGGACATGTCCTTGGTTTGTTCATACATCGAAACTGAATGTCCAAGAAAACGGATTTTTCCCTCGTCTTTCAACAGGGCAAGCTCTTCCCAAATATCATCCTCGATCTCCTCCGCGGTAAAGGGCGAATGGAAAAACAGCAGATCGATCCAGTCCGTTTTCAAGCGCTCCAAGCTTGCCTCGCATGAAATCCTGGCCTCTTGAGCATTGAAGCGAGGAGGCATTACTTTGGTAGCCGTACGACCAAACTTGGTGGAAATAATCACATCATCACGGCGATTCTCCAAACCTTCGCCCAGAACGACTTCCGCCACGCCATCCGATTCTTTTGTCCCGTAAAGAGGAGCTGTATCGAAGAAATTTATACCAAGATCTACCGCTGAACGGATCAGGTTATGGGACTCGGATCGATCAACCTGGCCATAAATGGAACTTCCCAAAGCCCATGTACCTAGACCAATCTCGCTACACTCCAAACCCGTACGCCCCAAAACGCGACGTTTCATACCTCTGCCTCCAGCTCCGCTAGGATGAGTTGAATTTGAGGAATCGCCGCGGCTATGACGCTATTCAATTGAGCTTTGCCACGCGAAGCCGAAGCTTCTCTTGGATCGTCTCCCATGATTCCATCTTCATCCAGCGATAACAATCGGTCGGGCAGCGCATCCAAATCTACACTACCGTGAGCGAAGTACATCTGGAAGGAAGTCTCTGTAGCCCCGGCATGATCGGCTCGATATTTTCTGTCGAGCAACTGACTATCAGCCCAAACCAAAAAGCGCGATGAAGAGACTTCTTTTTGAGCCTTGTCGACACCCTCCTGCAAAGCGTCAATTTGCTGTGGCGGATAGTGTCCGGTAAAAATAATGACAAGACGAAATTTCTCATCGGCCAGCTGAAGACATAGCTCTTGACAAGCCATTGTCGCCAGTTCTGCAGATATGTCGATGGAGTGCGGAAAGCCTTTAAACGGCTTAATCGTGTTCACACCAAACGGTATTGGAGGCAAAACTACGCCCCCCGTTTCTTTCGCAAGAGCCAGGCATATGCCCTCGGCCTTAGTCGAGTCCAATCCGATGGGAGCGTGTTGGCTATGCCATTCCAGTGCCCCCCAAGGAACGTAGGCAATCGGCGATGAAGCGAGAATTTTCTCTATCTCCCGCGGACGAAGATCAGCATAGCGGCCCCAGTTTAGCTTTCGATGGGAATTAGCGCTCATCGGTTAAGGGGGGTTCAGGGATCGGCCGACAAACCATCCCTTTTCATCCACTATTTCGTCAAACCAGCCAAGGAGCAAATCCGCTTTCCGGTAAGACGTTCCTCAGGTGGCAAACTATGCGGCACTTTGCCTCCATAAAGTCCCTCCAGCTCGCCGAAACGCTCCCGCGTCGCCGCGACGAACTCCTCCACCGGACGCGTCTCGCCAAAAAGCTTCAGGATCTCAGGCAGCCAGCGATGCCCGTAGCGAACATGATTCTGCTCGTCGTTCCGATCGAAGGCCAGAAGGGTGTCGGCCTCGAAATCGTTGAGTTCGCGGACTCGATCCATGATCTTCGCCTTGGTCGGAAAACTCCCCGATTCGAACTCCATGGTCATCATCGCGTATCGCTCGGGTGGAGACATGTGTATGAGGATATTGTAGAGGTCCAGAGAATGCTCCAAAGTGTTTAAATCTACCCCCAGCCGCGGCAACTGGCGAAAGCCGAAAGCGCTATGTCGGGACTCGTCCCAAAGGTGCCGGGCCAGATCGTAGTGCAAGTCGAAAGGAGCTTCCCGCGTGTCGTAAAAAACGGTCGCCAAGTAGTCCACCGCATCCAGCTCCATCATGAGCCATACGTAAATCATCAAGCGGATGACGCGGGCGTCTGTATCCGGATCCTCGAGCCATTCTCTCACAATAGGGTCTTCCTCCGGATTGTGTCCGAAGACGCTGGAACAGATTGGATAGTCACCTCGGTTGCAGGTTAGCGGATGGGAATACTTCTGGGAATCCTGGGCCCAACGAAAGTCCTCGGACAAATCGACAGCCGGACGTTCGCCCAATAATCCACCCATGGAATCTAGTACGCACGATAAGTAACGCAATAGTGGATACGCATTCGCTTCGGATAAATAAGGCCGAACTTCCTCTAAATGGCGTTCCTCGTCCGCCACGAATTCCTGCACTAAGTGACGCGAAGGCCAGTCGGCCAAGTGGTGGGTCGCCTCAAGGTAATGTCGATAGGCATCAAGTATAGCCGGCTTAATGACTCGGTAGAAACCGGCCAAACACTCCATTTCATCCTCAGGTCGAATCGCCTCTTCGAAAAGCTTGGCTATGTCGGACCTTACCGAGTCGCCCTTGCCAAACCCGCTCATCTCGGAACCGCGTTCGCGCAACAACCTGGCATGGCCAGCCGACTCCCACACGTGCTGACAAAGCAAGTATTTAAGCTCAACATCGCCAACACGAGGAATCAGGACCGTAGCAGTTCTGATAAACTCCCGCTCGGTTTCAAACAAAAGGCGAAGCAGTCCCGCCATTTCTTGTACCGCTGCCATGCGGAGCGTTTTGGATCGGACGCCCGAACGCTGGGCAGATGCATTGGACGCAGTCATAATGAAATTAAAGCTATTGTTCGAACCGCAGGTGAAAACCAATAGACGCGAATAGACAAATTCTCAACACGTTTTCCTTCAAGGATGATTCGATTTTAAAGTAAATCATACGCGGTTATTCAACCGACTCGTAGGGCCTCAACAAATACGCCCCCTTTTTCCCGCCCGCGAATGACCTGGCGGATTCGCTCCAATCCAGCGATCATCGATCGCTTCGCTGGCTCGCTGGTAACGACTGTCGCTGGAAATGCGTAGACGATTCTCCGTCTGGTTGTCGCAAGAGGCGTGAACCAGGAACATGCCGAAGGTCAGAAAATCGCCTGCTTCAAATTCAGTCGTCAGCCAACGTCCGCCAAACTTGTTACGCACCATCGGCGGATTGTGGGAGAGCGTTCCCGTGAAGGTCCATCCGCCATCGTCAGCTCGCTTCTTTTGTTCCGGCTTGTTATCGCAATAACTATCCACATCGCGAAAAACGTAGTTCTTCAAAAGATCCATTCGCTTGTGCGAACCTTCGAGGACCATTAGTCCTCCGAGTTCAAAGGATATGTCTCCATACGGTAGCCAGCAGGTCATGTGATTATGTGTCCCGCGCCCCATGTATGGAAGGTCGCAATGAGGATTGGTCCCCTTTCCGGGCCCCATGGCTCTTAGCCAAGTAAAGTCGTAATGACGTATCTCTTCACGGTAAAACAGTCTATAAAAATCGGGAAGGCGTCCCGAGTATAAGAGCTTCTGCACGGCCTTGCTTTGGCTCGCTATTTCAGGCTTGAATCGCAAGCCTTCGCCCGGCATTCCGACCGCTTCGATCTCCGGATAGGAAGGATCCAAGTCCCCAGCCTGGCCCAGCAGGCGGGTGATCTCCCTTCGAGCATCCATGACCTCGTCACGGTCCAGACAACCCTTCATGTACAAATAGCCGTCTTGTTCAAAACGGCGATGAAGCTCGGTCGGATCCGAAGCGGCATCAGACGAATCGCGCAACAGACCAACCTTATCCTCGTCCATATCGAGGTCGTGACCGTAGGACTTCAATGGCGGTAATGTAGCTAATGCATTCATGGAAAATTATCAGTTCTTATCTAAACGCAAAGATAGCCTAATCATAGACCTTCTTAAATAGTTGAAATGGGAAAAGAAATGTAGATTTTGGGATAATGCAGGACACGAGAAAAACACGAGA
>JANQKI010000308.1 GCA_028281165.1 Opitutaceae bacterium
CCGTTACGCATTGGTCAATAAATTCTAATTTCCCATGAACGATACTCCCAAACCATCCTCAACGACGCTTAATCGTCGCAACTTTTTGAAGACGGGCGCACTGGCTAGTGGCGGCATTCTGCTGGCCCCCTCCATAATGAAGGCCCAGTCGGTTTCGCCCAATGACAAGATCAATATCGCCATCTTGGGCTACGGCCGCCAAGGCGAGGTCTTGCTCAACTCGATGTTGGATATAAAGGAACGTCCTTTCCATGTGAAAGCGGTGTGCGACATCTGGAAGTACAGCATAGGCAAGTGCCGCAGCGTCCTGCGCAAGGATAGTCCCGATTTGAAGTGGTATTTCGACTACGAAGAGATGCTGGCCGCGGAAACCGATTTGGATGCGGTGATTATCGCCACGCCCGATTTCTGGCATGCTCGCCATACCAACGCCTGCTTGGAAGCGGGCTTGCACGTGTATTGCGAAAAGATGATGGCGCGAACAGTGGAGGAAGCGCGCTCTATGGTTCATACAGCCAAGAAAACGGGCAAGCTGCTGCAGGTCGGCCACCAGCGTCGCAGCAATCCTCGGTATTTACATGCCTACTATAATTTGGTTAAGCGGGCTAAGCTATTGGGTCGTTTCACCACGGCCAATGGCCAATGGAATCGCTCGGCCAAGGAATTCACCGATGTGAATTCCAAGATCTACGTGGACCAGGATATTCTGGAGAAGAACGAATACGAAAGCATGGAGCAATTCCTCAATTGGCGCTGGTTCAAGGGCAAAGGCGGTGGCCCCATCGCTGATCTCGGTTCGCACCAGATCGATATTTTCAACTGGTTCTTCGATGCCTATCCCAAGAGCGTTTTGGCCAGCGGCGGACGCGACTACTATCAGAACCGCGAATGGTATGATAACGTGATGGTGCTTTACGAATACGACACGCCGGAAGGCCCCGCTCGCGCGTTCTACCAGACACTGGCCACGACGGGAGCTGGTGGCGGCTACTACGAATACTTCATGGGCGACCAGGGCGGTCTGCGCATTTCCGAAAATCCTTCTTTTACAAAGCTG
Source organism: Opitutaceae bacterium (assembly GCA_028281165.1). GTDB lineage: Bacteria > Verrucomicrobiota > Verrucomicrobiia > Opitutales > Opitutaceae > JANQRT01. Next base: position 1,058 of record JANQKI010000308.1, read on the forward strand.
TATCGCGAAGCGAGCGCGCCTGAATGGGACGAATGGGCTAAGAAGGGCTTCATTCGCAAGGAAGAAGCGGCAGCTCAAAAAGTCGTCACCAAGGTTGACGTGCGCGAATCAGCCCCGCCCGATGCCTATGACATTCCCATCGTGTTGGACAAGAAACCACACACGCCTCATTTGGAGAACTTCTTCGCCGCCATCCACGGCAAGGCCAAGCTCAATTCGGATGGCGAGCACAGCTTCCAAAGCGAGATGGCCATTTTCAAGGTCAACGAAGCCATTGAAGCCCGCAAGACCCTCGAATTTTCCAAGGAGGATTTCGAAGTATAAATGAATACATTCGTTTCGGTCTTCGTCACAAATCAGACACCTTTTTTCAATCCACATAATTTACGCGTATGAAAAAGCTTATTACACCACTCGCTCTTTTCGGTTTTTGGGCATTGCCTGCTTTCGCTGCTCACCACGGTGGCAGCGAAACAGAGTTGAAAATCGAATACCCCCCACCGTTCCTCATCGGAACCCCAGTAGCGGTAAACCTTCCCCACCTTGAAGCCCCCGATACTTTGCCGCCAGTAATCATGGTTCCGGCTGGCGTTGCTAATTTGGCAGCCGGGAAAGAAGTCACCTCGAGCGACGATTTCCCTATCATCGGGGATCTTGAGTATCTAACGGATGGAGACAAGGAATCGGAAGAAGGCTACTTTGTCGAGCTAGCCCCGGGAACGCAATGGGCCCAGATTGACTTGGGAGCCTCAGCCACCATCTACGGAATCGCTATTTGGCATTACCATGCTCAAAAGCGAGCCTATCACGACGTAGTGGTGCAAATCTCTGATGACGAAAGTTTCGAGTCTGGAGTGAAGACTGTTTTCAACAATGATCACGATAATTCTTCTGGATTCGGTAAAGGCGGTGGTTATGCCTACCTAGAGACAAACAAGGGCAAGCTGATCGACGCCGGTAAGGTTCAAGGTCGCTACGTCCGCCTCTATTCGGCAGGTAACACCAGCAACGAAATGAACCACTACATCGAGGTCGAGGTCTTCGGCAAGTAGTCGGTTCAGCCAAAGGAATTTCTCAGAGCTCGAGGTTTCGTCGCCTCGAGCTTTTTGCTTAAAGGGCGAAATCAAATTCTCCTTAACTTTTTATTCTCCCCTCCTACATTATTTAAAATGCTTTCCGAATCGAAGCAACGCCCTCTTCTCCTTGTCCTTTATCTGGCGTTCGTCTTGGCGATTCTCGTTTTCGGAGCAGGTTTACGTATCCAATTTGCCAATGCTCGTGTGATGCATGCAGACGAAGCGGTGCAGGCCTATCAGCTTGCGGAGCTGATGGAAACAGGCGAATATCAATACGACCCTGTCGATAAACACGGACCCACGCTTTACTATTTTTCCTGGGTCTTGAACCGCCTTGCCGGAATCGACGCTGAGAATTTGAACGACGCGAATGTCCGTCTGATACCCGTCTTAGCGAGCCTATGCCTTATTCTTCTTCTGTTAATATGGAATAGGCGTTGCGACCTGGTGTTGCTGGTTTCGGCTTTCTTTTTCGCCTGCTTTGCGTTTCCGGTTATTTACGGCTCTTATTACGTCCAAGAGAGCCTCTTCGCTCTATTTGGATTTCTAACTCTGTATTTTTTTTCCAAATACTGGTTTAAGCCGAGCTATTATCATGCCCTGGGAGTTGGGATCGGAAGCGGTCTGCTCTTCGCTACTAAGGAGACAGCTGTCATTCACCTGTTCTGCATACTTGGAGCTGCGCGATTCGCCCATTGGAAAGCGGGCGTCAATGTCGATGTCAGAGGGCGTTTCCATCTCCCCTATCTCTTAGTCGGGATGGTTGCCTTTCTTCTCATCTGGGCGCTTTTCTTTTCTTCGTTCCTCACCCATTTCCGAGGTCTGGAAGACAGCATACGTTCGTTGTTTTTCTACCTCGAACGGGCGGAGGGCCAGGGTCACGAAAAACCCTGGTCCTACTACGTATCACTATTTCTACCACATGTTTCAGAAGGAGCTTCTTGGGGCGAATCCGCCTTTCTTGTGATAGCGGTTATTGGATTATTCTTTGCCATTTTCAGAAAGGCTGAGAACGAAAGAGAAAGATCGTATCAGCTCATTGTGGTGTATGGCGTGGCTTGTCTGATTGTGTACTCGTTGATTCCCTACAAGACGCCTTGGCTGATGCTCACTACTTACACGAGCCTGTGTGTTGCCGCCGGTTATCTGATTATCGTTTTCGTAGGTCTCTCCAGGCATAAATGGCAGGTCCTAGTGATCAGTCTGCTTTCGATGTTTTTCTTCTGTGATCAGCTATTGCTGACTTTGCAGGCTAAGCGGTACGCTGCAGACAGTCGCAATCCATACATCTACCAACACACGTCATCTCAGTACGCAAAACTAATCGAGCGACTCGAGCAGCTAGACGCGCTTGATCCTGAAACGCCGCTAAAAATCGCTGCCGTCGGGGACGACGCGGCTTGGCCACTCGCTTGGTATTGGCGAAGTAGTGACACGGTTGGGTATTGGGCGGAAGATGACATCTTTCCAGCTCTGGATATTGTGATTAAACCATCGAAAGACGAAGAGGCAAAAAGCGAGCGATTGGAGAGCACCCATATTATCGAGTACCACGGATTGCGGCCAAATGTAGTTCTAGAGTGCTGGATTGAAAAGTCGCTTTGGAAACGTTTTCTGGATACGCGTTGATTCTACTCATCGCTCACAAATGGCCGATTTTAGCAATATCCCTCACCTTGAAGACTTCGCCTGCCAAGCTATGGCATGCGAGTTCGTTTTTCACATCCAGGGAGGCGATTCAAAGCAAAGTCGACAAGCCACACAGGAAGCTTCGGAATATTTAGAGAAACTGGAAGATCTCCTAAGTTTGTATGTAGAAAGCAGTGACACTACCAGAATCAATAGGGCGAAAGCTGGAGAAATGATTCGCATTAGCGAAGAATGCTTGGATTGCCTGCTTCTTGCTTTTGAAGCGAGCGCTTTATTTTCGGGCAAGTACCATCCCTTTCTTGGATTGGATTCGCTTAAAGCTAAAAATCAGATGGGGTCTTTGCAGCACTTGCCATCGGCTAGCGACGATGGACTAGAGACAAGCGACGAACCGGTCATAGCCTTGGATCGAGACAATCAGGTGGTTCAGAAAATTAGAGAAGGACCATTGCTGGATTTAGGTGGTATTGGCAAGGGCTTCGCCCTTGATAAGCTTGGGGCTGTTTTTGAAGACTGGAATATTGATCGCGTCCTTCTTGAATC
>JANQKI010000006.1 GCA_028281165.1 Opitutaceae bacterium
TTGGTGACTCCTGGATTTCCGCATGGCGTGAGCGCGGCTGCGGTGAACGGTTGTTGGCAGTGCCACGGTTCCGAAGTGAAAGTGCTCAGTGATGGAAAACTGGATGCAGCGACTTGGCCGAATACAGGCATTGGTCGTATCAATCCTGATGGTTCCGAAGGAGCCTGTACGGCTTGCCATACGCGTCACGACTTTTCCTCAGCCCAGGCTCGAACTCCGGATACTTGTGGCAAGTGCCATATGGGCCCTGATCATCCGCAGCTGGAAGTTTTCAACGAGTCCAAGCACGGGATCGCTTACTACGCCAACGTCGATAAGATGAATTTGGACAGCCCCAAGTGGGTGGTTGGCGAGGACTATGACGCGGCCCCAACCTGCGCGACTTGCCACATGAGCGCCACTAAGGATCAGCCCGTTACTCATGATGTCGGTCTTCGCATTTCCTGGAACAACCGACCGGCTATTTCAGTACGTCCCGAAATAGCGGATGCAAAACTAGGTTTGCCTGGCAAGGACATTCCATGGCAAACGCGACGCGCTAATATGGAGAATGTTTGCATCAGTTGTCACAATCAGAATTTCGTGGATTCCTTTTATATTCAGTACGATGGTCTGATTGATCTATATCACGAGAAGTTTGCCAAGCCTGGACTTGCTTTGTACGAAGCTGCTCAGCCGTTGCTCAACAAGCCGAAGTTTTCCAACAAGATCGACTTCGTCTGGTTTGAACTCTGGCATCACGAAGGGCGTCGGGCTCGCCATGGGGCTTCCATGATGGGACCAGACTACACGCATTGGCATGGAACCTATGATATCGCCAAGAATTGGTATACTGAATACATTCCCGAGCTACGCGAGTTGGCGAATCATAACTTGCATTCGGAAGACGCTGCCAAAAAGGAAGCGGCTGAAAAGCTTAGCGCGTTGCTTAATCAAACGCTCAATGACGACAACCATCGCTGGTATCTGAATAAGATGCCTGCTGAAGAAAAGGCGAAGCGGGATGCCGCTCGGGCAGAGTTTCAAAAAAGGTACGAATAGAGGCTGATAGGTTGTAGACATTTAGGTTTTCGGGCCGTCAGCCTTGGAATTCTCGAACCTCTAAAATCCTACAGCCTAAATTGCTAAATCCCAATGACAGACCCCATAGCGCAGTTCAGAGCCCTTTCTCCTGAGGCTCAAATCAAGGAAGGCGAGGACAGTTTGCTGGCTCATATTCTCGAGCGAGGCTCTCTCGCTCATATGAAGTATCCAGATCTTGGTATGGATTCTATTGATACGTTTCTTTCCGACTGTGACTGTCTTCGTTTTCCTGCTCGCTACGTTTATGAGTTCGGATCGGAAATGGCTCCCCATCAGTTCGCCCAGCCCGAGCCTGATTTTCGTTCCGATCACTCAGGCGCGAGCGTCATCTACTTGCGACCTGTTTTACGTGAACGACCCGACTTCGCCTTATTGGCCGTGGCCTACCTGATTCCCTTGATAAACTACGGGGAAGTCGTTCGCGACGAACATTGCTCAGTTTATGCCGGGACCTTATTGGGTTTGACCGAAGAGGAATGTTACCAACGCATGCTCGATATCGCGGCTTTTTGCGGCTGCGAGGAGGCGTATCTGGAAAATGGCGACCAAGCAGCTTGCGGTTGTGCTGGCTCTTGCGAGAATCGAAATTAAGCTAACCGAAATTTCTTCTACCTTGATCGAAAGGCCAAGGTAGGCATTCTTATTCCCGATGGCGGTCTCATCGGGTAAACGGATTTCTGCGTGGGCGTGCTTCGATTTCGCCAACTCCGCTTTTGGGACTCTGGTCCTGACTTTCATTTACAATACCTACTTCACCAAAGCTATCGCCACTGACGAG
>JANQKI010000014.1 GCA_028281165.1 Opitutaceae bacterium
CTCCAGATTCTCGCGCCCTGATAGTTCCTCGTACAAAGCCAGATCCTGCGGGACCACTCCCATCACCTGCTTCGCTTGTTGGGGAGCCGACCAGAAGCTGCGCTCCTCGATCAGCACATCGCCGCTATCCGCCTTAAGCAATCCACAAGCCATAGAGATGGTCGTCGTCTTGCCGGCCCCATTTGGACCCAGCAGTCCGTAGATTTCGCCTTCCTTTACTTCGAGCGACACGCCATCCACAGCCGTCAGTTGGCCGAATCGTTTGGTCAGAGCTTCTGCCTTCAGCAAACTCATGGCAGACTCCTCGAAGTTAAGACCCATCGCCCGGAGGCGATGCGGTTGTTGTAAAAAGCGTTCTTATGAATGAATGCGACCACAGGAGGAGATGGGAGCTGCATGTCTATTACTACACAACACAAGTTCATAGTGTTACATAAAATCTCTTATTATAAAGAATGCTTCACAGGCAAATAAGAATAGATCCTGGTAGTGGATTTGTTTGCCGTTTTTGGATACACGCAGGAACGAGGATCGAGATAGGCTTAGCTTTGCAAGGCTGGTGAATGCATTGCTGCAGATTTAAGCTTCGCCTTTTGCGTTCCGGCTCCTAAAGTTATTTCAATCAAACCTGTTTTTGAAGTTTTCCAATCCCCTGGCAGTTCACATTCTAAGCCTTGCTAGTTTAATCCCAGCTCCTTTGGTCTTTTCAGTAAGCAAGCTCCCCGCAGATAAAGCGACTCACCCGAAAAGCCTAAATCGCATGAAATTCCTACTTCGCTCCATCCTGCCTATCTTGACGTGCTTCGCCTCTCTGGCCTCCGCCCAATCCGAGAGAGCCTTGCAAGTCGAGCGCGAAGGCCAAACCATCCCTGATCAGAAAAATGGATACTACCAGAATCCCATTTTCCCTGGCAACTACGGCGATCCTTCTCTCGTACTCGTCGGAGAGGACTACTACGCCGCCTTTAGTCGGGGCAACGGCATCATGGTCTGGCGTTCCCGCGATCTGGTGAACTGGGAGCCCGTCGTTCGCCACCGTTTGCCGGAGGGATTCAACAGAGTCTGGGCCATCGATATCCAGCACTTTGACGGCAAATTCCACGTCTACATGCCGATTGGCCAATATCCCGGCAAGACTGGCACCACTTTCGCGAATTTCGTCATCAGCGCCGAAAATCCGGAAGGACCCTGGTCCGAACCCATCAATCTCGATATCATCCCCGCCGACCACTACTACAACGGCATCGATCCAGGGTTCATCCAAACCCCGGAAGGCGAAAAATTTCTCTACGTCCACCACGGCTGGGCCGTGCGTCTGAACGACGATGGTACCAAGGCGGTCACCGAGCCGGAGCTGGTCTACGAAGGTTGGGACTATCCGGAAGAATGGCCGGTCGAGTGTCACTGCCTTGAAAGCCCCAAGCTCTTCCTCAAGGGCGACTACTACTACATGGTCTCGGCCATGGGAGGAACAAGCGGTCCCTCCACTGCTCACATGAGTGTCGTGGCGCGAGCCCCGCACCCCCTCGGCCCCTGGGAGAACTCTCCCTACAATCCGCTCCACCACACCTATTCCCACGACGAGCCTTTCTGGCACCAAGGCCACGGAACCGTCTTCGAAGACAAGAACGGCGACTGGTGGACCATCTACCATGCCCGCGTGAACAGCTACACCGAAATGGGCCGTCCCACGCTGCTCATGCCCGTCGAATGGACTGAAGACGGCTGGCCTGTGCAGAAAAGCGTTTACGTATCGAATTCGCTGATACCGATCCCCGAAGGCGAAAACGTTGGCCATGGGCTCCCGCTCTCCGATTCCTTCGATTCATCAGAGATCGGCATGCAATGGAGCTTCGGCAGCGCCAAGTCGGACCTCATAAAGCCGGGAGGAGGAAAACTGACGCTCATCGCTTCGGGCGAAGACTTCAATAGCGCCACCCAGATCCATGCCGACGCCCCCAACAAAAGCTTTGAGATCTCCGTCAAGCTAAACGGGGCTACCGAAGACGCGCCCTCCGGCATTAGACTCGGCAGCAATGGTATCGCCTTCGACGGAACCAAGCTTTTCTATACGGAAGGTCCCGGCTGGCGCATCCGTCGGCCTGTATTCACTTTCGACCATACAGATACCATTTGGCTCAAAATGCGAAACCTGCGCAAAGACATTTCCTTCTACTACAGTCGAGATGGAAGCTCCTGGATCAAATTCCCGCACGGAGCCCGCCAGCACAGCAGCTACCGCTACACGCTCTTCGCCAGAGGCTCGGGCGAAGTCAGCTTCCAACATTTTGAATACAAAGGCCTCGAGTAGCTCTTGAACGCGCCCAAGGTAGTGAGCCAAAGTCGCCATAGTTCAGGAAAAAGCTCTCTTGCTCTTTGAGATTTGGTCGTCCAGTATTCGAGGCTAATGAGTACGCCGGGAGAGATAAAATCAGCCATCGAAAAACTGCCTCGGAGCGAGCGCAGAAGGCTGGTTTCATGGGTCATGAGTTCCGATGAAAAGGAATGGGACCGGGAAATCGAATCAGATCTTCAATCCGGTTTGCTCGACGATCTAGCGGACGAAGCAATTAGCGAACACTCGCGAAATAAGACCGAGGAATTGTGAAGCATTTTGCTTCTACGAGATTCTGGGATGCATACAATGCATTGCCAGACTAGGTCAGGGAGTTAGCGGATAAAAGCTTTAAACTTCTAAAAAGCGATCCGAACCATCCGTCGCTTAACTTTAAGAAAATCAACCGATACTATTCTGCTAGAGTTGGCAAAGGCTATCGAGCCCTCGGAGTCGAATCAGCTGATGGAATTGTATGGTTTTGGATCGGTTCGCATGCTGATTATGATCGACTCTTAAAACGCGGCTAGACCTTTTTTGGAAACTCTAAGTCCAATTTGGTGGCCAAAGGCATCGGCATAGCTGCTTATTCGCGCGGTCGATTTTCCACTTTCGCCTCAATCAATTCGAGGTCTTGAACGCTCTTATTGGTATGCGATTTTCACGACTTCACTGGTTGTTTGGCACCTTGAGCCTCCTTGCGCTGATGGCGAGTCCTTTGTTGGCCATCGAAAAGGAACCGGTTCCCGTTAATCGCTTTTTAGACCTGATCCGAGTGGAGAAGTCGGTCAGAAAGGCCGCCGCCCAGGAGATCGGCGATAACTGGCAAAACGCCTACACGCCCATTATTCTGGAGCTGCTGCAGTTGACGTCGCATCCCACGGCTAGCTCTCAAATGTGGAGGCTGCTAGATAAACAGACTGGTCAGAAATTTCGGAGTAATTTCGACAAAGCCTACGATTGGCTGTGGCAGAACGACTTTGGCGTTCACCCCAATTACGGGCTTTTTAAAGCCATCCATTACGCGAACATAGACCGACGCTTTTTCACCTATTTCGATAGCCATACCGAAAACGCCAAAATTCGTCTCGATGAAATCCGCTGGGGTGGGGTGCGGCGCGACGGCATCCCGCCACTCGACCGCCCCGAGATGATCTCCGTCGAAGAAGCTGACTATTTGGACGATGACAACATCGTATTCGGAATCGAAATCAACGGCGACGCTCGGGCCTATCCGAAGCGTATTCTGGCCTGGCATGAAATGTTTAAGGACACGGTGGGCGGAGTTTCCGTTAACGGCGTGTACTGCACGCTTTGCGGCACTGTGATCCTTTACAAGACGGAGCATGAAGGCGCGCATTACGAGTTGGGCACCAGCGGTTTTCTCTATCGCTCTAACAAGCTGATGTACGACCATGAGACGGAGTCGCTCTGGAACACGTTGGATGGCGAGCCCGTCGTCGGCCCCTTGGTAGGCAAGGGGATAAAGCTAGAGCCGCTTTACGTCGTCACCACGACCTGGGGCGAATGGAAGAGCAGGCATCCCGAAACGACCGTTCTGTCCTTGAATACTGGACACAATCGTGACTATGGCGAAGGCGTAGCCTATAGAGACTACTTCGGCACCGATGAACTCATGTTCATCACGCCCTTCAAAGACAAGCGGCTCAAAAACAAAGATGAAGTATTCGTTCTCCGCTTTGGTCGACCTTTCGACCGCCCAAAAGTTTATGCAGTCAAATACTTGTCCAAGAAGAAGCTAGTGCAGGACACTTACGGCGGTACCAGTTATGTTCTGATTTCCGATCGAAGCGGGGCTATAAGGGCTTATGAAAGCGATGGTAAAGAATTCACACGTACTCGTGACCGAATAATGGATACAAATGGCAGCGCTTGGCAAATGACCGAGACGGCTCTAGTAGACAATCGGGGTGAAAAGCTCAAGCGACTGCCGTCGCATCGAGCTTTCTGGTTCGGCTGGCATGCCGGAAATCCGAATACGGAACTCATCAAATAGGGTTAGCAACACTCTGCCGCGTTTTTTCGATTTATCTCTTCACATGACAGGAGATTCGCTATTCATTTTCCGCAACCATGTCTGAAAAACGAAAAGTCGTCATCACCGGAGCCTGCGGGCGGATCTCCAGTCTTCTCATCCCCGAATTAAGCCAACGCTACGATCTCACGCTGATCGATGTGAAGCCGAGCGATCGAAAAGACGGAGGATTGGAAAACCTTATCGTCGCGGATCTCACGGACAAGGATCGTGACCAGTACCGCCGGCACTTCGCAGGTGCCGATGTCATCATCCATAACGGCTTCGTACGAGTAGCCGAAGACGTAGTAACAGGCGACTATTTCCAGCCCGAGCTCGCCAATGTGCAAATGGCCCACAACATCTACCAGACGGCCTGGGAGGAAGGCGTTCAGCGCGTCATCATGACCAGCTCCAATCATGCGGCGGATTATTACGAGAGACTGCTGCTTGATGGGAAAATGGATACGATTTCCCACGAGAAGCAAAATCGATCCTATGCCTGGTATGGCTGGGCGAAAGATGCCTACGAGCACATGGGATTCGTCTTCGCTCTCGGCGAAATCAACGGCAGGCCACTGGAAAACGTGCAGATTCGTATCGGAGCTCCACGCGAAGACGACATCGACCGATGCGAGCTAGGCGATCTGCGAAAAGCGAGGCGAGCCCTTGCTACCTACATAAGTCAACGCGACCTATGTCAGCTCTATATCAAGAGCATCGAGTGCGAAGACATCCGAGATAAACAGGGAATCCCTTTTCAGATTTTCTACGGCATCAGCGGCAACAACCACGCCTTTTGGAGCCTCGTCAACGCGCGCGAAATTATTGGATACGCCCCGCAAGACAACAGCGACATCCGCCTCCGCGATAAATGGCAAAAGCACATCGAAGCCGCCGGTCATAGAGCCTAGTCCCTCCGTCCTTAGCAAAAATTAAAAGGCAGAATCGAAAACCAATAGCCTGTAGTTAAATCGGCCTCGCCTCGCGGTTCCAGAGCCCTAGAAACTCTGTGAGCTCTGTGTTCTCTGTGGTAACAATGCCTATTTCGCGATTTTCAGGTTCGCGTAGTGGGCGATGGTCGAGCCTTCGAACCACAGCGCGACCGCTCCAGAAGCATCCGCTCCCGTTTTGAGATCGTTCACGATGAGCGTCGGTTGCTCGTTGCCATGCGCATAGAGTAGGGCTTTTTCTCCCTCTACCACGATCTTCACCTTCGTCCAGGTCGCCGGCTGCAAATCGACATAGGTTTCGTAGCGGCTTGGAGTGTCTTTCCGCAGCTTGAACCATGGATAATCCGGATGAGAAACGTATTGCACGGAGTGATTCCGGCGCTCCTGGTCCTGAGCCCGTCCATTTGTAGGGCGGAAGTAAATACAATCGTAGGTCTCCAAATCAGGCTGCACGCGAAACGCCACGCCCACGAATCCTCTTGCGCCCCCGAACGCGCCCGGCGCCGGCGCGCCCGCCAGTTCGAGCTCGATCGTCCCGTCTTGAAAATCCTCCTCCACAATTACCAGATGGTTCACCCGATTCGCAGGTTCACCCGCCTGCCGTTGTCGCCTTGCCTCTGCCAGCGCTTTTCGAGCCTCATCCGAAATACTGGCCTTCAAAGCAGCCTTCCCCTTGAAATCCACCACTTCGATGACCGCGTTATGTGGCGTCAAGCCATCCGTATGGGTCAAATCGATTTCCCCGCCGTTTGCAGCCGAAATCGATGTTATCAGAGATAGAGAAACGAGAACAGGGCGAAACTTCATAACGATTAGGAATGCATTTCAAGTGCAGGAACCCTAAATCCGCAAGCGACACTTCGGCCTATTTTAAAGCCCGCCGCATGTAAAACTCAACTAGCCCCAAAATCGATCTTGCCGGCAGAACATCATCACCATTTACGAGTCCAAGACAAACTCCATTCATTAAACCAACAGAACAGCGTTAATCATCCATG
>JANQKI010000028.1 GCA_028281165.1 Opitutaceae bacterium
CAAGATCTTCTACGACGCCTGAAACTGCTTTAGAACCTATCCCAAAACCTGCCTTGAACGCCGTTGCGCGAGAAACTGCTCTCAGCGGCGCCAAGACAGGTTTTGGGATAGGTTCTAGTCCACAGTTCTTAACTGCACGCTGTCGATCACGCGATCACTTGCCAGTATGTCAGACACTACTACAACCTTGTCTCCAAGTTTCAGATATCCTCTTTGCATAAGATGATCCATAGCTCTGCCAACGGTGGCTTCGGGTTCAGTGCAGAAAATCATCTGGAATGGCGTAACTCCATAGTGGATACGTAATTGCTTCACCGTTTCTGGAGCATTGGAGAAAGCGAAGATAGGAGAGGAATGAGGACGTAGGGCGGATACGCCTCTAGCCATGGCCCCGCTGCGGGTGAAGCAGATAATGGCAATGGCGTCCAGCTCGTTAGCCATGACAACGGCTGAGTGCTGGATTTTGGCTTTATCCGTTGTTAGAGCCATGTTCTTGGCAAAATCCGCCTTTTGCCCATGCAGGTCGATGTTGCGAGCGATCTTGTTCAACGCCTCTACGCACTTTACGGGATGCGAGCCAATGGTGGTCTCGCCCGAAAGCATAACGCAATCGGCTTCCTCTAAAACGGCATTAGCTACGTCGGAAACTTCGGCTCGGGTGGGTATTGGATTATGAATCATCGACTCCAGCATGTGGGTCGCGATGATGACTGGCTTGCCAAGGGTGAGGCAGGCTTTGACCGCTTTCCTTTGAATGATGGGGAGCTGTTCGAAGGGGCATTCAATTCCTAAGTCGCCGCGAGCGACCATGAGGCCATCGCATTGCTGGATAATCTCGTACAAGTTGGAGATGGCCTGCTGATCTTCAATCTTGGCTGTAATGCGAGCGTCTTGAGCTCCGTTTTCGTCTAAATACTGGCGCAAGATGCGGAGATCCTCACTTTCGCGGACAAACGAAAGGGCGAAGATATCTATGCCTTCTTCAATACCTACTTTGGCATCGCGTTTATCTTTCTCGGTTAATGAGGGAAGGTTGATTTTGACGCCGGGTAGATTGATATGTCGTCGGCTCGCCAATTCTCCAGGAATGATCACTTTGCAACGAATATGAGCGTGGTCTTTATCCAGGACCTCCAAACGGATCAGGCCATTGTCCACCAGCACAACGCTTCCAACTTCGACGTCGTTCACCAAGTTGGCGTAGTTGACATCCACTGACCGAATTTCCTCTCCACTTTCTCCGTTCGACTGAGGCTTGATGGTGAAATCGAAAATTTCTCCCGGTTCGAGTTGGATTGGCTTTTCCACATCTCCGGTGCGTATCTCCGGTCCTTTGACATCCATCATGATCGCGATGTGGCGTCTGGTGCGGTCGCCAATTTTTCGGATACGTCGCACTACCGTTCGGACGTATTCATGATCTGCATGCGCCATGTTGATGCGACAGATATCGACGTAGTATTCCGACATAAGTCGCTCCAGTATTTCCTCACTGTCTGTGGAAGGTCCAATGGTGAAAATGATCTTGGTGCGACGCGGACGACGGTGCTGCTCTAGATCCATAAATCGAGTCTATTTGAGTGGGAGAGAAGCTGAACTCAAAGGGATTGCGGGCCAAAAGGCAAGTGGCGCATCGTTGCAATGCGGCAACTATACCTCGTCCAGCGATGAACCGTTGCCTGCCATGATCGCGTCAATCCGATAGGGAGATTTGTCCTTTAGATCCGAGAAGGCGTTCGTTACGGCCTCGGAACTGTTGCAGTCCCGGCTGAGGTGGGCGAGGAAGACCTGGCTCCATTGAGGTTTTGGAATAGAAGCAATGAGGTCCTTGGCAGCCTGATTGGAAAGGTGACCGTGGCGACCACTGATACGTTGTTTAACTGACCAAGGTCGCTTGGTATCGTTTTGCAAAAGCTCCAGATCGTGGTTTGCTTCGACAACCAGCAAATCGACTTTCCGTATCCTCTCGGCAACATGCCGGGGAGCGAAGCCCAGATCGGTTAGCCAGGCAACGCTTCGAATGGGCGAAAACAGATCGTCTCGGCCGCTAGTGAAGGTAAAGCCAACCGGATCATGAGCGTCGTGCGGCAGGGCGAAGCTTTCGACAGTGATGTCCCGAAACTGAAAGGTGGAACCTGTATTGAAGAGCTTCCAGGTGGGCCGGTGCTTCAATTTAGTTTGTAAGACTTTTGCTGTGAGGGGGTTAGCGTAAACTTGCGGATTGAAGTTTTTGCAGAATGTGGAAAGACCCGTGGTGTGATCACTGTGCTCATGTGTGATGAAAATGGCGTCAATTTCACCAGGTTCAACGCCGCGTTCTTCTAGCATCCCGCACAGTCTTTTACAGCTGAAACCAGCGTCGATCAGTACTTTGCAGTTTTCGGTGACTACCAAGGCGCTGTTGCCAGAGCTGCTGGTCCCGAGGATAGAAAACTGCATGGTCATTGGCGTTAGAAACAAGCGCCTTCAGCGACCTGCCCGCAAGGACATTTAAAGGCATTTCGGGATTTGATAATCCTTAAACACATCAACTCGCTGCGAATCCGCAGGCTTGCCTTTTTTTCGAAGGGCTCTCTATTGGCTGGTTGCTGAAATCGGAGCGCTCTGCCGTCCGTTTGGAGCGGAGAGCGAGCTAGCGAATCCATTCGCTAGACGGGAGGGGGTCGATTATAGTATTCTCTCTCGGCCATTGAACGCCGCATCAATATGTCCACCAAGAACAAATCGAAAATGTATCTGCACAAGACCGAGGAGGGAGAAGCCCCTCAGGTCGCGCGATCCTATGACGCGGAATTTCTGCCGTCTGAAGGGTATCGCGAGTCTATGCCGGATGTGATGAATTCGAAGGAGTCGATGCAGGGCTCGGCTGTACCCATTCAGCAGGTTGGGGTTTCCAATTTTCGATTGCCCCTGAGATTCAGAAAAGCCTCTGGTGAAATCATCACCTTAGAGGCCAGCGTCGTAGGCACTGTTTCGCTCGACGCCAATCTTAAGGGGATCAACATGTCGCGCATCATTCGGTCTTTCTACGAAAAGAAGGACGAGGTATTTACTCCCGACACGTTGAAAGAGATCCTCGATTCCTTTCGGGATAAATTGGAGAGCTTCGATGCCCGGATCCGTCTTAGTTTCAATTACCCGATTATCCAAAAGAGCCTCCGTAGCGGTCTAGAAGGCTATCAGTATTACAAAGCTTCGATTGAGGGCAGGCTTTTGAAGTCGGGAGTTTTCGAAAAGTATGTCCATTTCGACTACATTTATTCTTCTTCGTGCCCTTGCTCTGCGGAGCTAGCAGAACACGCTCGCGACATGCGCGATGCTTACTCGATTCCTCATTCCCAGCGCAGCAAGGCTCGGGTGTCTGTAAAATTGGCTCCGGAGGCAAGTTTGGCCATTGAGGACCTACAGCTTCATTGTCTCAATGCGCTGAAAACCGAAACGCAGGTTATGGTAAAGCGTGAGGATGAACAGGCCTTCGCCGAGCTCAATGGGGTCTTTATCAAATTTGTCGAGGATGCCGCTCGATTGCTTTACAAAGAGCTGGATGCGGACGACCGGATAGTCGATTTCCAGATTGCTTGCTCACACCTGGAATCTCTGCATTCCCACGACGCTGTATCGGTTATCTGCAAAGGGGTGCCTGGCGGTTTCAGAGCGGATTTCATGGATTTCGACGATCTGATTTGCTGAGCTTTTCAAGTTTGGTATATTCCTTAACTCCATAGCTGGAGCGCTTTGTCTTTGCCAATGTCTAAGTATCTACTACAGACAGGCTAGAATAGGGTCGTTTCATCATGGCTATCGCGACAGAAATTCCATCGTTTACTGAACAGGAAATCGAGGACGAGGCAGGGCGTTTGCTCACTCGACTGATGCACATTGAATGCGACTCGCGGCGGTCCTGGAATCTGGAAACCTGTCGCGAAATCGCTCCGATGACGCTTGAGATCAATAAGCTGAAAGTGGAGCAGGAGGCTGTAATTTTGGCTCACTCCTACGTCGAGCCTGAGATCATTTATGGCGTGGCCGATTTTTCCGGGGATTCCTACATGCTCAGTATGAAAGCCAAGCAGGCTAGCGCCAAGCGTATCGTTTTTTCCGGCGTAGTCTTCATGGCCGAAACGGCCAAGATTCTTTCTCCTGAAGCTACGGTGGTCGTTCCGGATCGAAACTCTGGTTGTTCCCTAGCGGACTCCCTGACTGGCGAGGACCTAAGGAAAATGAAGGCCATGTATCCAGACGCTGCAGTCGTTTGCTACATTAACAGTACGGCCGAGGTGAAGGCCGAATGCGACGTCTGCGTCACTTCCAGCAACGTTTATAAAATCGTCGCTTCGCTGCCCCAGAAGCAAATCCTCTTCGTGCCTGATCGTTTGATGGCGGAGAATATCCGGATCGAAATGAAAAAGATGGGCATCGATAAGGAAATCATTTCTTCCGATGGCACTTGCATTGTGCACGATCAATTCGACCCCAATCTCCTATCGGAAGCTCGCGATAATTTCCCCGGATTGAAAGTCGTTTCCCATCCTGAATGCACCTTGGATATTACCGAGAAAAGCGATTATGTCGGCAGCACCGGTGGTATGATGCAGTATGTGAAAAAAACGGACGCTCCTTATTTTATGATGCTGACGGAGTGCGGTCTTGTCGAGCGTATCGAAGTGGAGAGTCCCGAAAAGCGTTTTATCTCCGGTTGCAAACTTTGCCCCTTTATGAAAATGAACTCCTTGGAGAAGATTCGGGATGTATTGATATCTCCACGACAAGATCAGGTTATAGAACTTGAAGAGGATCTGCGTCTCAAAGCGCTTCGCTCCATTGATCGAATGTTCGAAATCGCGGAAGGCGCTCCGCATCAGCCGAGCAGGGGATGCTGAACTGAAATAAGAAGCAAAAGGGAAGAAGCGAAAGAGGCTTCCAAATTTTTGACTTCTTTAATCTTCTCTCCTCCTTTTTATTTTAATTTGTGGATACAATACGGACAGATTGCCTAGTTGTTGGAGCTGGTTTGGCGGGCTGTTCCTACGCTCACTACGCCAGTCGGCTGGGCTTGTCGGTAGTGGTGATTTGTTCGGACGATTTATCTTCTGGGGCCAACAGCCAATACGCTCAAGGGGGGATCGTTTTCGACACATCTTATCATCCTGAGCAATTGAAGAAGGACATAATCGAGGCTTCCGATTTCACTTCGAATGAGCCGGCTGTCGACGCTTTGGTCGAGCATGGTCAAAATGCGGTGCAGTCTCTACTGTTGGACGAATTGGATGTTCCCTTCGATCGAGATAGAGGAGGCGAACTCAAATACACTCGGGAGGGTGGACACTCATCTAAGCGTATCATTTTTTCAAAGGACGTAACGGGAAGAGCTATCCTTTCGAACTTGCATGAATACGTGCTTTCTTTGCCAAACGTCACGGTCCTTACCGGTATGGTCGCGGTGGATCTGCTTACGCTATCCCATAATTCCGTGGATCCAGCAGACAAATACAAACCTCTTACTTGTATTGGGGCTTATGCTTTGGATACTAAAACAGGCAGTATCAAGGCGATCATTGCCAAGAAGACAATTCTCGCAACAGGGGGCCTGGGGCAGATTTTCCAGAATACGACGAATCAGCCAGGCGTAGTTGGTCATGGCATCGCGATGGCTCATCGAGTGGGGGCGCGGGTTATCGATCTGGAATATATTCAGTTTCATCCAACCGTTTTCCTAAAAAAGAACTGTCCGCTTTTCCTCGTTTCCGAAGCTGTTCGAGGGGAGGGTGGAACGTTGGTCAATGCGGCTGGTGATTCCTTTATGGATACGCAGCATCCGAGGAAGTCTTTGGCTCCGAGAGATATTGTCGCTCGAGCTATTCACAGACAATTGATATCCAATGGCGACAATTGCGTCTACATCGATATCACTTCCCGCTCCCCCGATTTCATAAAGGATCGTTTCCCTTCGATCTACGAGCGCTGCTTGAATTACGGCGTTGATATCACAAGAGAGCCAATCCCTGTGGCCCCGGCAGCTCACTACAGTTGTGGAGGTGTGTATTCAGATCTCAATGGTCGCACTTCGGTGGCCAACTTGAATGCGATTGGCGAAACGGCTTGCACTGGCTTGCACGGAGCGAATCGCTTGGCTTCAACCTCGCTATTGGAGTGTCTGGTTTCGGCTAAGCTGACTGCGGAGTCGGATGTCGATGATATCAAAGCTGGCTTGTTTCATCTTCCAAACGTGCACGAATGGCATAGCCCAGACGAAACTCCCGACGAGGTTCTGATCCGCCAGGACATGAAGCTGATCAAAAGCACCATGTGGAATTACGTGGGACTGATCCGTTCTTCCAAGAGACTTCATCGAGCCCGTCGTATCCTCATGGAATTGGACGAGGAGATTTCTGAATTCTACTCCGGCAATCGCCTGACAAGCTCTCTTTTGAATCTCCGCAACGCTGTTAAGACGGCACTGTTGGTGGTGCATGCCGCTAGCTTGAACCCCGCTAGTAAAGGCTGCCACTACGTAGCTGTTGATGACGAGGAGATCGATATGCCGGAACCCGAATCCGAAGAGATGCTGAAGTAGTCCGAGCCCCACTTCCTCGCCCCTGTTTTCTCTGATCAATTTCAGTCTTTTTCCTGGAATTGCCTACAGAGGAACGTAATGTGCTAATGCTTAAGCACTAGCGTGAGATTGAGATACTAGATGGCCTCGAAAAAGCAATTGAGAGTTGGCATGATTGGCGTTGGCGGGATCGCCTCGTCGATGCACATCCCCGGATGGATGAAAATCGAGGAGGCTGAGATCGTTGCGGTTGCCGACTTGTCGCAAAAGCAGCTCGATGCGGTTAAACAGGGCTTCGGCATCGAAAAAACCTATCATGATTTTCATGAAATGTTGGTCAACGAGCAGCTCGATGTAGTCGATATCTGCACGCCTAATAAAATTCATCCGCCTGCGGCACTCGCAGCACTGGCCGCAGGGTGTCACGTGTTGTGCGAGAAGCCTCTAGCGGTAAATGTGGAGGATGTGCGTAAAATCGGCGAATCAGCCGACGCAAAAGGTCTGAAGCTCATGACCGCCCAGCATATGCGTTACACGCCGTCTGCCAGAGCGATTCGAAATTGGGTCGAAGACAACCGCCTGGGAAAGGTTTATCATGCTAAGGTTTTCGCTACGCGGCAGGCTCGACTCCCCATATCGCCCGGCTTTATTAACTCCGAGCTTTCCGGTGGCGGGCCTTGTATGGACATCGGAGTCCACGCCCTCGATATGGCCTTGTGGTTGATGGATTTTCCAGTGCCCAGTCGCGTAATGGGCACTGCTAAAGCGAACTTTGCTCGAGGCTATAAAATACCGGGGGCTTGGGGCGAATGGGATCGAAATCTTTTTTCTGTCGAGGATTTTGCCGCTGGCTTCGTCAAGTTTCGCAACGGAGCTACTCTTAGCTTGGAGACCTCGTGGCTAGGTCACCACCTGGAGGAGGAAAACTTCAGTTGCGAGCTTCTCGGCATGAAAGGCGGGGTTCGTTGGCCTTCAACAGAGTTTTGCTCGACGGCCAATGGTTCCTTCATGAACGGTCGGCTAAATATACCCACCAAATCGGATGTGCCCCATCATGCCGAGATTCGGGATTTCGTTGACTGTATCCTGCAGGATTCGCCTTCGCCTGTACCTTGGACTGAGACCATAAAAGTAATTTCCATTCTCGAAGGGATTTACGCTTCGCAGAAAACCGGACGAAATGTGGTGATAGCAGGGAAGAGGGTTGCCAAGCAGGGATAAAATTTCATGCCCTACTGCTTTATTTCCGCCTTGGTTTCGAAGTTTTGCATTGGTTTGGTTTTACGTGACTAATGTAACGCGCGGGAAGACAAAATAAAATTCTCAATGAATATCGCATTTGTATCAACAGCTCACATACACACGAAGATGTTTCTGGATCGTTTGGCGGAGCTGCAGAATGGAAAATCGGCTTATGCGATCTGGGATCTTGAGGAAAGTAGGGGAAAAGCCTTTGCCGAAAAGTACGGATCGAGATTCTATAGCAATCTGGATGAAATGCTCGCGGATGAGGGAATAGACGGCTTCGTCATCTGTTCCGAAAACACGCGCCACCTCCCTCTGCTTGAAAAGGCGGTTTCTTTGGGGAAACCTGTTTTTTGCGAGAAGCCGCTTGTTACAACGACACGCGATTTAACGGCGGCCAAAAAGATTTTGGAAGAGCGAAGCGCCCCGGTAATATGCGGCTATTTTCAGCCGTTTCAGGGCGATATGCGTCGGGTTGCGGAAATTGTCCGATCGGGTCTTCTAGGCGAAGTGACGCGTATCCGCTATCGCAATGCGCACAACGCTGCCTATGGGCGATGGTTCGACAAGCCCGAGTTGCAATGGTTCACCAATCCTGATTTGGCGGGCGGCGGAGGGTTTATGGATATGGGAACCCATGCCATCCACTGCGTGCGCATGCTTTTCGGACCGGTGATCGCGATTTCCGCTGAAATCCGTAACTATTCGAACGAGTATCCAGAAGTTGATGACTTTGGTATTGCGATGATTCGTTTCAAGTCAGGTGTACTTGGCGCTATCGAGGCTGGCTGGACTCAAACGGGCGGCATTGGCGGTATTGAAGTAACCGGTTCGAAACAGAGCCTTTGGAATACTCAATCGGGCTACGTTATCGGCGAACCCAAATCAGAGCCCACCAAGATCGAGCCGCTTGACGACGGGCCGGTTCGCATCGACAGACTGTTGGCCGCAATCGAGGGAAAGCTCGATGACAACGAGCTGAATCTTGATTTGGAGTGTTGCATTGACGCCGTCAAAATCATGGAAGCCGCTTATGAATCTTCCGTATCCGGAAAATGGATGGCCCTCTAGATACTTGAATCTTCACTGCTCTGCGGTGTCATCTATTCGTATTGAAGCGTTTCTCCCCGCTTGACACTTCATGAGGATTCACGTCAATCGTGAGGAGAATTTCAAATCATGACTAGGATTAACGAAAACTATCTCAAGCTTAAGGCTAGCTACCTCTTTTCGGATATCGCCAAGCGCGTTTCCGCTTTCCAGGAGGCGAACCCTGACAAACCGATTATCAAGTTGGGCATTGGCGATGTGACCGAGCCGCTTCCCCAGACTTGTCGGGATGCTTTGCATGAAGCTGTTGATGCCATGGGAACGAGCAAAGGCTTTCACGGCTATGGCCCCGAGCAGGGCTACGATTTTCTTCGCGAGGCCATTGCCAAGAACGACTTTCAAGCTCGTGGAGCGGATATTGATCCTAGCGAGATTTTCGTCAGTGACGGAGCCAAATGCGATAGCGGCAATATCCAGGAAATTTTCGCCCAAGATATCAAAATCGCTGTTCCCGATCCCGTTTATCCTGTTTATGTGGATACAAATGTGATGGCGGGAAGAACAGGAAATAATGTCAATGATCGCTATGAAGGATTCGTCTACCTCGAATCAACTCCAAATAACGGATACATTCCTTCGGTCCCCGACGAGAAGGTTGATTTGATATATCTTTGCTTTCCCAACAATCCGACGGGAGCTACGGCAAATCGAGATCAGTTGAAGGCTTGGGTTGATTACGCTAAGAGTTGCGAAGCGTTTATTCTGTTCGATGCAGCTTATGTAGCCTTCATTAGAGATGAGTCCTTGCCTCAAACCATTTACGAAATCGAGGGCGCGAAGGATGTGGCAATCGAGTTTCGAAGCTTCTCCAAGAACGCTGGGTTTACCGGTACCCGCTGTGCCTATACAGTGATTCCTAAGGGATTAATGGCTAAGGATTCTTCAGGAGCCGGGCACTCTGTGCATGCCTTGTGGAATCGCCGCCATTGCACGAAGTTCAACGGCGTTTCCTACCCTGTGCAGAAAGCGGCGGAAGCGGTTTACAGTGACGCTGGAAAGAGCGAAATTAAGGCATTGACGGACTTCTATCTGGAAAACGCGAAAATCGTACGCTCCGCCGTCGAAGAACTTGGCCTCTCTTGTGTGGGCGGAGACAATTCGCCTTACATTTGGGTCAATGCTCAGCGTCCGTCATGGGATTTCTTTGACACTCTGCTAAATGAAGCCGGCGTTGTCACAACCCCGGGAGCTGGATTCGGCACCTGTGGTGAGGGGCATATTCGTATCAGCGCGTTTAACAGCCGCCAGAATGTCGAGGAAGCGATGCAGCGTATCAAGAATGCGCTGACAGCAAGGGCTTGATTCCTCGATGTAGGAGCTTGCTTGCAAGCGATTTATGTATCGCTGTCGCCTGCTACAACAAAAAATCCGCTCTTTTGAGGAGCGGATTCGAAAAATACTTGTTGCTTGGAGCCTAGCGGTCGCGCCGGAAGTTGCGATTGCGATCGTGACGAGGAGGTCCCTTTTGGAATCCACCTCGGCCGCCACCGCCGCCACCACCACCGTGGCGAGGCCGTTCTGGCCTTGGCGTAGCTTCCCTTACCTTGAGCTCTCGACCCAGCAGATCTGCGCCGTTCAAGCTTTCAATTGCTGCTCTGGCTTCGTCGTCGTTGGGCATTGTCACGAAAGCGAAGCCGCGCGAGCGACCTGTATCGCGATCAAGTATGATTTTTACGGATTCTACTTCTCCGTGTTGTTGAAATGCCTCCGAAACATCGCTATCCGCGGCGTCGAACGACAAATTGCCTACATATATATCCATATAACCGATTTCTAAAACGCCATTGTTGAAAAGTGCAGGTTCGATAAAATGGCGTCTCTATCAGACTCTGCTGCTAGAAAAGTCAGTTTTAGTCTCTCCAAGCAATTAAACAAAGGGTAGCCATATGCTTCTGCCAGCGATTAGCAAGGCTGAGTTGCGATTTCTCCTTTCTAGAGCGGCCGCCTAAGCGAAAAGTTCGCTTTGGTCGGTTTCTCCCAGATGACTTAAGCCTATCGCCTCCAGACCTTTAGCGCTAATGACCCTGCCTTGAGGCGTTCTTTGCAGAAAACCGCATTGAATCAGAAAAGGTTCATGCACTTCTTCAAGCGTATCGCTCTCTTCTCCCACCGCAACAGCCAGGGTATTTAGGCCGACCGGTCCACCTTTGTGAGGTCCTGCAATAGAGCGAAGGATGCGTTTATCCATTTCGTCGAGACCGTGTTGGTCTATTTCCAGAAGCTCGAGTCCGCTTTGGGCTGTTGGCTTGTCGATCGATCCATCTCCCCTTTCTTGAGCGAAGTCTCGGATGAAATGGACCAGGTTATTCGCAATACGAGGCGTACCCCTCGACCTCCTTGCGATTTCCATTCCTCCTTCGTCGTCGACGTCTACCGATAGGATCCGACAGGTTCGCTTCACGATGGAAAGAAGGTCCGTCGGCGAATAATAGTCGAGTCGCGTCTGCAAAGTGAAACGGCTGCGTAGAGGAGCGGTTAGCAAACCGCTTCGAGTGGTCGCTCCCACTAAAGTGAATCGGGGGATGTTAAGTCGTACAGAACGGGCGTGTGGACCTTGATCGATCATTATGTCGATTCGGTAGTCCTCCATCGCTGAATACAGATACTCTTCAACCGCCTTGGGTATTCGATGGATCTCGTCTATGAAAAGGATGTCGCCTTCTTCCAGTCCAGTTAGCATTCCGGCGAGATCGCCGGCCTTTTCCACAACGGGTCCTGAAGTGATGCGGACATTGCATTCCATCTCTGCTCCCAGAATGAACGATAGGCTTGTTTTTCCTAGACCTGGCGGACCGCTGAGCAGGATATGGTTCAGCGCTTCTCCGCGTTTCTTCGAAGCTCCGGCCATGATTTTCAGTCTTTCGACCGTTTTCTTTTGGCCTACAAATTCCTCGAAGGAGGGCGGCCGCAGAGCTGATTCCGTTTGAGATGAAAGTGGCGTTTCCAAAGCGGTCGCAAAATAGTTCACCCCTTTTTCGTTCGGCTCGCTCATATACGGAAATGGAGTCTTTTATTAACTGGCTTAAGCTCAATCCTTTTCCTCGATACTGAAAGGCATACGGGCATTTATCCGTTAGCTGCAAAAAGAAAATCCCGTATCACTCAGAGTAATACGGGATTCCAGTTGATTGAATTTCCGTCAGACTATTCGGCCGAAACGCCTCGATCTGAACTCTGAGATCTTGGCCTCCGACGGCGTCGGCCATTCGAGTTTGAACGCCTGCCCTTATTGTTAGGACCGCCTCGGCGATTGTTGCCGCCATCGCGATCTTGACGATTGTTGCGGTTTTCCCCGTTCCGATTCGGACGCTTTCTGCCGCGTCTGCGACGATTCGGATTACCTCCTCTTCTTGGAGATTCCTCTTCCTTCTTTTCTGGCTCGTCGCCGGTAAAGAATGAAAGGATTGAAGCCAGAACGCCTTTCTTCTTAGGTTCCGACTTCTTAGTCCTTCTGGCAGTCTCCGCAGAGCGATTCTGTCTTGGGCTCGCCGTTTTCCTACTGTCTCTCGAGGGGCGGAATTCTTGAACTGGGCGGTCCTTCTTTTCCACCATAGCGAAGCGTTCAGGGCGCGATTCCGAGTCTTCGTTCGGATCGTTCTCATCTGCCTCTTCTATTTTTGTTTCCTCGACATCCCAAGAACGATCTTCCTGAGATGAATTACGTTCGCGTGAACGTTGTTTTCTTGGCCTACGCTCTGAACGCGTGCTTTCGCGTTTGCTTTGTTCGTTGGCTTTTTCGTCGGAGATGAGGTGTTCGGGAGCCGTAGCTCGAACGGGAAGATCGTCCATTTCTATTTCGTCATCTTCCGACAGTGGCCGTATTTGTTCTAATGTTTTTGCGGCTGACGCTTCACCTGCGCCTGGCCTGCGTTTTCTTGTTCCGTACATTTTGCTTGTGAGGATGAGGCTGGAAGAGAGATTGCTTATACCCATCGTTCTGCTTCAGCGGCTATTAACGGAATAGGTCCTTAGACACTTCGCTGTCCTCTCGCTTCTCAGCTATTTCTTATGCGTTTTATCGTATTTCCTGATTGGGTTTTAACGTTAGCTGGCGAAATCTTTCCGCGACTTCCCAGTCTTAATGAGCATGCG
Organism: Opitutaceae bacterium; assembly: GCA_028281165.1. GTDB lineage: Bacteria > Verrucomicrobiota > Verrucomicrobiia > Opitutales > Opitutaceae > JANQRT01. The sequence goes on from JANQKI010000028.1 coordinate 13,001, forward strand.
AACCGAGTGTCCGCTAGTCGGCGCAAGGATGGGTTCGCCGACTGAAGGGGAAGTTACTTTATCAATCTCCTGGAAAGATCAACTAAAATGCTTGATCGACAGGGAGGTAAGGCTTGCCTGCCGTGTTAAAGGACTATAGCGCTGCAGTCCATGGATAAGCTTGAGCAGATATTCGATATGCAAGAGGAGCTGAATTCCCGTATTGGCGTGAATCTCAAGGGGATCGACGAGTCGGAGCAAACCAAGTGGGTCCTCAATTACACGAGAGCCATGCAGCAGGAATTAGCCGAACTTACCGATTCAGTGCCCTGGAAGTGGTGGGCCAAATATCAAGAGTTTGATAAGCAGAATGCTCGAGTCGAGGTAGTCGATCTGTTCCATTTCCTTGTTTCGCTTGCCCAAACCCTTGGCATGACGGCTGAGGACGTTTTCGATGCCTATATTGCTAAGAACAAAGTTAATCATCAGCGTCAGGAAAGCGGTTATTCCGAAAAAGATGAATCGGATTCCCGGCACATTTAAGGAAGGTCCTCCTCCTAACAATATTCCTTCATAGCCGAACCTTCGGAGCGAGTTACTTACTAAAAAACTTAGTAATGAGCGTCTTTAATTCCAGGAGCTTAATTGCTCGCAGCGGCTCCCTTTGGGCTTTCTTGACTTCTCTTGGTTTGCTGAGTCTCTCGGCTCAGGAAATTCCATTTTCTGAAGAACCGGAGAATTTCATCTCCGAGAGACGGTTGAATTTTTGGAAACTCCAGAGCGCCAATCGAGCATTGGAAATAGGTCTCTATGACTTAGCTTATGCTCTTGCCGAGGAAATTATCGAGGATCCTGCAACGCTTACTGAGAATCAGATCGGCGATTTAAGGCTGGTTGCCATCGACTCGCTTCTAGCCTTGGAAAATGTGGACGAAGCCGAGCAGCTCATTGCTGAATCCGAAGGCTTTGTTGATTCGAATCGGCTAATATTACGACGATTAATGGTAGCGTTTGCTCGTGATGAAGTTTCTACTGCCGCGTCCCTTCTGGCCACCTTGAATGTTGATTCACTCAGCCCTGGAGACGACGCCTGGCATTGGCTAATCAAGGGTTGGCTAGATTTCCAGAACAGAGACGATCTTGAAAGCGAAGCCGCCTTTGCAAGGGCCGTTGAAATCGCCAGCGAGTTGGATCCTGGTTTGCAGGCTCATTTCAGCTATCTTATTTTCCGGTTCAAGCTGGAGACTCAAGTGCCTGACTCGCCATCTTCAATTGAAGAGCTGCGGCGTCTAAGCTTCCAAAACCAAGGAACGGAGATTGGCTATCGCTACTCCCAGTTATTAGCTCTGATGTTAAGCGAACAGGATTTGCGAGCCGAAGCCATATCCCTCGTTGCCGCCGAGCTGGAAACGCTACCCGCGGAATTCATCGAGCTGCGCGACGAGTTTCTTCTACTCCAGATGTTGCTTTCCAGTGTCGATCTACCTGAAGGTAGACAGGCCGCGCTGGAGTTGGCCGTGCGAGGTCAGCAGATCGGCTTGGCTCGTTTTGGTTTGCAGTACGTGGTCTACAATTGCCTGGAGCGTAGCGATGACAAGCAGCTATACCTCGACGAAGTGCTGAACTTGATTGTGCTTTCAACGCAGCCACATCCTTTGAGGGATGAAGCCCTTTACTATCGTGCTGTATCCAAATTCTTGAACCGTGATTATCGTGGAGCTGAAGCGGATGCTGAACTGTTGGAAAATACGTATCATGTTTCTACCTACAGGAAAGGAGTTTTGGCCATTAGAGCGTCATCCGCCTGGCAGCAAGCTAGGTTTCGGACAGCTGCAAGACACCTTTCGCAACTGAGAAGCGAGCATGCCGACTCGAGCGATAGCAACGATCTCACTGTTTTGATTGCCGATAGTCTGTTTCGGGCAGGTCGGCAAGCGGGGTCCAGCGATGATTATCTTCTCGCCGCTACGGAGTACAAGACGGCGTTGGACGAAGTCGAAAACGCAAGGGAGATGGACGATATTCTTTTCCAACTAGTCCTTTCGTACTTAAATTATGGTGACATAGCTAAAGCTCAAGCGGCGATCGAAAATCCAGACTATCTCGCCAGATCCCGGTCTCCCATGATTTGGCGAGCCGAGTGGATGCTTTTGAAGGAAATGCGTAAGACTGGAGCTAGAGGGGAGGCTTATGAAAGAGTTTACGATATGCTCAATGCTTCCGAGACCAGTGAAGTCTTGGATGCCGACCTCAAGCTTCGTTTTCTTTGGCTTGCAACCAAACTGTCGCTAGAATCCGGGCAGCCTGACGAAGCGGAAACCTGGGTCAATCGCTTGAATGCTTACATTTCGGGTCTCGATCCAGATGATTTGGATCAAGAATTGATCGATAAAGTAAAGGCCAGCGCTTTGCTTACTTTGGCTGACTCCTTTTTTGGAATCGGAGAAGAGCAAGAAGCATTGACTGTATTGGAAGCATTGAGACGCGATTATGATGGAGAAAAACACGAGCCGGCATTGTTCTCCTATATCCTGGAAGCGCGTTATCTATCGGCGAAAAATCGAATCGTCGAAGCCCAACAGTTGCTCGGGAATTTAGCTGATAATTATCCGCAAAGCCGCTTGGCGCCAATCGCATTATACGAAGCGGCGCTCAATGCGGAAAAGCGAGGGCAGGAGGCCAATATCGAACAAGCCAATCAGTTGCTTGAGCGTATTGCCACAAATCATCCTGGCTCTGAGATGGTGTATTACGCTCGCCTTAAGCAAGCGGATCTTCTTCGTAAACGCAACGAATTTGGTGCGGCCCAGCAAATCTATTCGCTACTGGAAAATGAATACAGCGATAGAGAAGATTACTTTCTAGCCCAGATATCTATGGCTGATACTTTGCGAGCCAAGGCTGGCGATGATCCTTCCAAGTATGATTTGGCGATCTCGCGACTTGAGCGCCTGATGGATTTGCCAGATGTTCACCCCGATCTCCGTACCGAAGCTGGTTGCAAACTGGGCCTTGTTTGGCGGGATAGAAACGATTTGAAGAACGCCAAGGAAGCCTTTTGGACGCTGCAGGATTTGTTCATAAGCGAGGAAAACCGCATCCGTTTTCTCACTGGCAAGGGCAGATACTGGCTCTCTAAGGCTTTTTTTGGTCTGGCTGAAATATATCAGGAAGAACGCGATCTCGACAAGGCGGTCGAGCTCTACGAAACTATCATTATGAAGCGATTGCCCGGAACGGAAATCGCTCGTTCCCGCGTTGATCGAATCCTTAAGCCATCTGTAAATTAATGACACTGCTTACATGCTGATTGCATCCATAGATAAAATACACATCGAGCTTTTCGATAAGTTTCAGCAAGGCGGAGTGGTGATGTGGCCTTTGTTTTTATTGAGTCTGGTAACCCTTATTGTATTTATAGAACGAATACTTTTCTTTCATCGAAATCAAATTCGATCAAAGGAATTTCTTACTGGTATCGAGAATTCGCTCACAAAGGGTAGATTGATAGAGGCTCTAACGGTTTGCCAGGAAACTCCTGGTCCTGCTTCGGCCATGGTTAAGGCCGGCTTGCTGATGTTTCGAAGCTCGGATGCCGAGATTCGAGAATCAGTGCGCGAGGCGGCGGTTGTTGAGATTGGACCACTCAATCGCAGGGTGGGGGTATTGGCGACCATAGCCCAAGTTGCGCCCATTTTTGGTCTCCTGGGGACAATAATAGGTCTGATCGACACCTTCTCCCAATATGAGGAAATGGGTGTTTACGTTAATGCGGGTCACTTGGCTGGAGGTATGTGGCAAGCGCTTATTTCCACCGCCATGGGTTTGGCCTTAGCGGCAACAGCTATTATGGCCCATCACTATCTGCTCGGTCGCATTCGTTCCATCGTGCAGGAAATGGAGTGGCTGGGCCAGGAACTGATCAGTTCTTTCACCAACATTAAGGCTAACGCCGAGCTAAAAGTGGATTCGATCGATGAAACTTCAAAAGCTGGAGCTTGAAAAGGAAATCCCTCCGCCGACGAAGATGAGCTTTTGGCCCATCTTGGATGTGCTGGCGATACTCGTTTTCACGAGTGTGTTTGGCTCGAAATTCGTGGTCGCGCCTGGATTGACTCTTTCTTTGCCGGAAATGGACACGCCAGTTGTTGAAAAGGCTTCTGAATACCACGTTCTGACCATTGGCGAGCTCGATGGAAAGGAAATGATCATTTTTCAGGATAGTATTTTGGATCTGGAGTCCTTCAAGCGGCTACTTGATTCTGCTGAAAGGCGCCCTCCGCCGGGCACCGTGTTGCTAGCTCTTCTCGATTCCTCCGTATCCATGAAGACACTAGCCCCTCTTTCTGAAATCGCGACGAACGCCGGCTACGAAAACATTCAGATTGCAACGGAGGAAAGGCCCGAAATCGAGAGCGAGTTTCAAAGCGTAGATGAGCCGTGAAGCTGCGAACTTCCAGATGGATTATTGCAATATGCGTTGCAGCTATCGTTCACATTGCGATCTTCTGGGGCGTTACGCTCCTCGATTTTAGTTTTGCGCCAGCTACCGATCAGGCAGCCAATCAAGGCAACATCGAGTATGTGAGCGTGGATCAGATCGAGGAGGAGATGACTCTTTTTGATCCTCGACCGCTTCTATTGCCTACTCGGTGGAATTTCGCTAACACCGAGGTTCTCGAAGATCGCATTCAGGAGGAACCCATCTTCAAGGATTACGCTCCTGCTTATGGAGCCGAGGACGGGAACTTCGTTTATCGGTACGGCAATCAATGGTCTATTAAAGATTCGCCTCGAGAATACCTTACTTCATTCGAGCTTAATCGCTTCGCCAAATTAAGACGCCGCGAGCCAAAACTAACTCGTGTGGAAGAGAGTTCTTTGCACGTCCTTGTCAAGAATCCTGCTTCTGGTCGAGTCCTCTATTCCGATGCAAAGCCCCTATATAATAATGCTGCGCAGGAAATTTCCGAAGAATGGCCTGGCTGGGAGCCGGCAACCTTTCTCGTCACAGTCATGGATTCCTTTTTTCTCTCGCAGGGATCGATTGTTCAAAGCTCCGGATTCGCTGAGGTGGATCAGCGTTTGAGCAGCCTGATTTCCGGTGGATTATTGATTGGTACAGCGGTTCCAGATGGGGCTTATTTTGTCGAAATTGGGCCCTAAATTACCCTCGAATTTTTCTATAAATTTCAGTTGACGGGCAAATATCGGTTCTGCATCTTCTTGCTTCTTTTTTTCTACATCCACCGAACGAATGCGCCCTTGTAGCTCAGTCGGTAGAGCACATCCTTGGTAAGGATGAGGTCGGCGGTTCAAGTCCGCTCGAGGGCTCCAACCAAGACCCAGGCCATTCCGAAGGCGGATGTCGAATCCAAGCTAGATCTCTTTTTAGAAAATCATTAACTCACAACCATAAAATGGCAAAAGGAACCTTCGAAAGAACGAAACCACACGTCAATGTCGGCACGATCGGTCACGTTGACCATGGTAAAACAACACTGACTACGTCGATCCTGGCGGTGCAGGCTGGTAAAGGCTTGGCTGAATTAAAGAGCTATGCCGATATTGCAAAAGGTGGTACGGTTCGCGACGCGTCAAAGATTGTCACGATCTCTGTTGCTCACGTCGAGTACGAGTCGGACAACCGTCACTATGCTCACGTCGACTGCCCAGGTCACGCCGACTTTGTTAAGAACATGATCACCGGCGCGGCTCAAATGGACGGAGCCATTCTTGTTGTGAGCGCTTCGGATGGCCCAATGCCGCAAACACGTGAGCACATTCTTCTCGCTCGTCAGGTAGGTGTGCCAAAAATCGTCGTTTTCCTCAACAAGTGCGACCTCATCGACGACGAAGAGCTTCTCGAGCTCGTGGAAATGGAAGTGCGCGAACTCCTCGACAAGTATGAATTTCCTGGTGACGACACCACTATCATCCGCGGTTCTGCCATGCAGGCTCTTGAGGGCACTGATGAAGGAAAGAAATGCATCCAGGAACTGATGGATGCTATCGACAATGACATTCCAGAGCCCGAGCGCGAAATCGACAAGCCGTTCCTCATGTCTGTCGAAGACGTGTTTTCGATCACAGGTCGCGGTACGGTGGCTACTGGACGTATCGAGCGTGGCGTTGTCAAAGTTGGCGACACTATCGAAATCGTTGGTCTTAAGGATACCGAAAGCACGGTTGTGACCGGTGTTGAGATGTTCCGCAAGATGCTCGACCAAGGACAAGCTGGCGACAATGTCGGCGTTCTTTTGCGTGGTATTGAAAAGGATGCCATCGAGCGTGGTCAGGTGCTCGCGGCTCCAGGTTCTATCACGCCACACACGAAAGCTAAGGCTGAAATCTATGTTCTTTCCAAGGACGAAGGCGGTCGTCATACGCCATTCTTTAATGGATACCGTCCTCAGTTCTACTTCCGCACGACTGACGTGACTGGCGTTTGCGAACTTCCCGAAGGTGTTGAAATGGTAATGCCTGGCGATAACATCGCTATTGAAGTTTCGCTAACCAAGGCAATCGCTATGGAGAAACTACAGCGATTCGCTATTCGCGAAGGCGGCCGTACCATCGGAGCAGGCCGTATCACCGACATCATCGAATAAGGAGACGCGATATACAGGCTTTTTGCTTGCCGAAACCCGAAAATCCCGGGTTTCGGCAATTCTATTTAAAAGAAATAGTATAGGGTAGTAGCTCAATTGGTAGAGCATCGGTCTCCAAAACCGAGGGTTGGGGGTTCGAGTCCCTCCTGCCCTGCCAATAAAATTCCTAAATGAAAAATCCGTTTCGAAGCATTCGCATCTTTACTGGCGAGACGATCAGCGAGCTGAAAAAAGCTTCCTGGCCGACTATGCTGGAATTACGCGATTCCACGATTGTTGTCCTTGTTGCGATTGCGATTTTGGGTACATTTGTTGCCGTTGCGGATTTTTCTCTCGCGAATGTCGTGAATCTCTTCACGAGCTGGGTACGTTGATAAAATAATGGCCAATTCCACCACAAAGGCAGGCGCTGCCTGGTATGTTGTACAAACGCTTTCTGGCCAGGAAGGGAAAGTGAAGAAGTACTTGGACAAGTTCATCAAGGAAGATGAAATGGAAGACTACGTCTTCGAAGTCCTCGTGCCTACGGAAACGGTTGTTGAAGTGAAAAGTGGCAAGAAGACCCAGATCGTTCGCAAGTTCTACCCCGGTTATGCCTTTCTGCATATGCGGTTGTACGATGACGATGGCAAGCTGCTCAACAAGCCTTGGTATTTCGTGCGTGAAACAACGGGTGTTATCAATTTCGTGGGAGGCGATCGTCCCACACCTCTCAGAAAATCGGAAATCGACACTATTCTCAGTCAAGTCGAAGCGGCCTCGGGCAAGGAAGTTCCCAAGGTTCAGTTCGAAGTTGGCGAAGAGGTCAAAATCAACGATGGGCCTTTCCTCAACCTCAATGGTCGTATTGACGAGATCGATCCCGAGAAGGGCAAGCTCAAGGTTTCCGTATCCATTTTTGGACGCTTCACACCTGTCGAATTGGAATACTGGCAGGTTGAACGCTTAACTGGCTAAACTAGATGGCAAAGAAAATTACAGGAACTATTCGTCTACAACTCCCAGCCGGGGGCGCCAACCCAGCACCTCCCGTAGGCCCCGCTCTTGGCGCGGCAGGCATCAACATCATGGCCTTCTGCAAGGAGTTTAACGCGAAGACTAAAGATCAGGCTGGTATGATTCTGCCAACCGTTATCTCCGTCTACCAAGACAAGTCTTTCACTTTCATCCTCAAGTCTCCGCCAGCAGCGGTCCTTCTCAAAAAGGCTGCTGGTTTGGCTAAAGGCTCCGGCGTCCCTAATCGTGACAAGGTGGGCAAAGTCACCAAGAAGCAAATACTGGAGATCGTGGAAACCAAAAAGAACGATCTTAATGCTAGAGATCCAGAAATGGCTTCGCGCATTATCGCCGGTACTGCCCGCTCGATGGGTATCGAAGTTGAAGATTGATTTTATAAACGAAAATAATAAACCTCAACGCAGGAGCTGGAAAGCGTTTGCACTGCAAGGAGAACTGAATGGTAAAACTGTCTAAACGATTTCGAGCAGCCCATGAAGCTGCCGATCTCACAAAGGAATACGGAGTTGCGGAGGCTGTCGAAGTGCTGACAAAGCTTCCCAAGGCGAAGTTCGACGAAACGGTTGAACTTTCTCTTAAGCTTGGCGTCGATCCTCGCAAAGGCGACGAGATGGTGCGTGGTACCGTCATTCTTCCACATGGTAGTGGAAAATCGGTTACAGTGCTTGCATTTACTTCAGATCCCGATGCTGCGAAAGAGGTTGGAGCCACTCATGCCGGACTTGAGGATATGATTGAAAAAGTCCAAGGCGGCTGGCTGGATTTCGATGTCGCTGTGGCTACGCCGGATGCCATGAAGGAAGTACGTAAAATAGCTCGCGTTCTCGGCCCCAAGGGTCTCATGCCGAATCCTAAGGCTGGTACCGTCGCTCCTGATATTTCCAAAGCCATCAAGGAAGTCATGGCTGGTCGTGTCGAATTTAAGCTGGACAAGACGGCTACAGTCGGCGTTGGCATCGGCAAGCGTTCCTTCTCCAGCGAGCAAATCGCTGAGAACGCCAATGCTCTCATCGATGCGATCGGCAAGGCGCGCCCGGCTGCGTTCAAAGGGAGATACATTAACAGTATTTATCTTACGGCTACAATGAGCCCTGGCATCAAGCTCGCCAGCTCGGTTTACTCCAACTTCTAACACCCAGCAGTTTCAAAAAATGAGACCGGAAAAGAAATTTCTAGTAGAAGAAGTCAATAATCATCTCGAGAAGTCCGATTACATGTTTCTCGCCAACTACGAGCGAGCTACAGTAGTCGACATTGCCGAGCTGAGAGACGAGCTTTCCAAAGAGGAAGCCGAGTTCCACGTAGTTAAAAACAACATACTCAAGGTTGCTGCTCGCGAGCGTGGTTTTCCTGAGCTAGACGATCATCT
>JANQKI010000090.1 GCA_028281165.1 Opitutaceae bacterium
CTTTGCCATTCGAGGCCGAAATCCCAACCGCTCACTTCACGCAAGGCCTGATTGAAGATTGTCGTCCGCACCAATTCGATATTGCCGACCGGGTAATGCCCCTCGGTCTGGGCCAATTCGAAATCCGACTGCGTAACGGCAGCCCGATCGATCAGCGGGCTGCCTCTGGCTGCCACGTCGCCGATGCCTTGCCCATCGTCGATAAAGTCCTGAAATGCAAGCGCGTTTAGGATATCGGCTTCGGCATCGATAATATCTTGAGAACTGTTTCGTCCCACCAAGTCGGTCACCTGCACGTTCCAGTGATCCGCCGTCAAGGTAAGGTTCCATTGCGGTATACGAGTAACGATACCAGCAGTGAGCGTCTCCGAGAATTCAGGACCTAGGTCGGGATCGAGAGAACGAAAATCGGTGATGGAGAAAGTTCCGTCATTGCGCGGGTTATCCGGATCGAATTCCTCGCGATACGTATCGTCAAGTCCCGTATTCGCTCTTTGGATAGGATCGGAAAGCAAGGAGAGGTTCGGCGCGCGGAAACCCTTGGAGTGGCTAACGCGAGCCAGCACATCAGGCGAAGGGTACCACACCAAGGAGAACTTGGGCTTGGTGACATCGCCAAAATCGCTGTAATCCTCGTAGCGGCCAGCGGCTTGCAACTCCAGACGATGGATACCCGGTATGCGATTCTCCTTGCCCACGAATGGGATGAGCGCTTCCGCATATGCCGAAACTACGGTGCGATCATTCGTACGGTCTGGCGTGAAGCTGACTCCACTGACGTCCGAGCGGCCATTGACGCTGTCATCGAAAGTAATTGTGCCATCGATACGAGGATCGCGATCATCCTCGAAGTCTTCAAAACGAAACTCCGTTCCAAAAGAAAAGCCAATCGGATTGCCGAACAGTTGCGCCGCATTGGAATTGGCAAAGGAGAGATCCCATGCTCCCAAATCGTAGGTGCCCACACGAGTGACCTCGATGGCCGCCGGACCGATGTTTTGAGCGGAATTAACGCCCGGACCTCCGAAAACGTTCAGCGCATCGGGTGAAGTGCGGGCAAGAGCGGCTACGATTCCCGTCTTGGAAACGCGACCTGTTTCGGAATCTTCCGCTTTGTTTCGATTGTACCGGAAGCCGGACTCCCAATCCCAATCTTCCCAGATCTTTCCCTTCGCTCCCACAGTCGCGAGCAGGCTCTCGTTGGTTACGCTTACGATACGCGGACCGAAATCGGCCGTTCGCCAGCCAGTAATCAGTACATCGAGTCCCTCATCAGGAATAGGCGCTTCTCCCGTGCGAAAGACCACGTCGGAGCCGAAGCCGTTGGCGATGCTGATTCGATTCGGGCTATCGACAGGACCAAATGGGTTCCAGAAATTATCCTTCGGCACTGCGATCGCTGCCGCTGAGTTTACAACTGAAGGGGCACGGCGCTGTACTGTCTCCGCCCGGTAGTAACCCAAGTCGCCAAAGAACATAATGTTACCATCTTCCGTATCATGCCGGAAAGTCGTGAAAAAAGACTGGCGCTCGGCAGATCCGGTCAAGTCGGTAAACTCGCCAAAGTCGAAACGCTCCGTATCCTCGAAAGTCGTGCCACGGCTTCTGGTCGAATTATCAAGAGAAACGCCATTCTGCGGCTGGTGAGCGATGAGGGAGCCGCTGCTCGAGCTCTCCTGAACGTGAAAACTGCCGGAGCTGCTCGTGAGAGCTGTATCATCTCCGGTCTCGTCGATGAGCTCAAGCCGTACGGGAAGACCCGCTGGATCCAAGGGAATAAGATTGGCGAACGGGCCATTGCTGCTTCCGTTGGCCGAAGAAGTATCCGCCCGGAATTCTTCCGGTATGCGATGCCTGTGGTCGATCGGAAAGGAATAAGGACGGTCGGTGGAAGGGATGTTCGGCCGATCGAAGTAGCTGTAGAAGAAGGTGGCGTTGGTTCGACCTTGGTTGAAATTGAAGCCGTGCTTTATCGAGAAGCTTGTCTCATCGAAGTCTCCTTGCTCGGTCCAGCCGTAGCGCGCCTTGATCCTGGTGCCGGAATAGTCTCTTTCAAGCACCGCGTTAACCACCCCAGCAGTCGCGTCCGTGCCGTAAATCGCGGACGCGCCGTCTCGCAAAACATCCAGATAGCCGATGAGGCCAGCGGGAATAATGTTCGCATTGACCAAAAGGGACGCCTTGAAGCCTATCGTCTGGTCCAAGGGGTGAGGAGCCAAGCGGCGGCCATCGAGAATCGTCAAAGTGAATTCCGACCCCACGCCGCGCAGATTTACTGAAGTAACATCGCCACGGGCATCATTAGGACCATCCTGCGACTCTTCGAAATCGGCATTGCCGGTGAATACCAGTTCGGAAAAAATCTCCCCCGAAGTGACGAATCCCTCGGAATCTATGGCATCGAAGTCGAATCGGGTAACCGGAAGATCGGTCGCTTCGGTTTCAAAACGGCTGATACGGGAACCCGTCACGTTCACCGTAGGAAGCTCGAAAGCATCGCCAGAGTCATTATTACTGCCTGATGTAGTGGCATTCTGAGCGTAGCTGCTCGAGACCAGTAGGCTGGCTAAAGCCAGGAGCGCAACCTTTCGCTTAATCAAGGAGCGCAGGTATATTGAGAGCGTTTTACTGTTCATTTTGAAGAGGGTCTAGATGTACGGACTGGTAGTTGAAGGAGCGCGGAAAACATAAGGCACCGCCAAAAGAACAGCGGATGGTATACAGCGTATACAATTTAGCCTAATCAAACGGATAGGCGCCTTATGGAGACAGGTTTCTGTAGTATGGGATTCTCTAATTTGGGCTAGAAGGCCAATTTTTTGTATACAAAAGACAATTATGCCTGCCTTAAAGTCAAGTGTATATTCTCAGATCCTTTCCTTGGAAAGAGGGAAAGCCACTATCAAAGCGAGATCGCTAGTATCGGTCTTATGGAGACAATGCGTCTTTCAATATCAATTTAAATAATTGATCAACAATGAGATAATAGTCATTAACGGAATCGGAAATCGAGAATCCAAATAAGCAAAGCGATTAAGCAAGGCGGCTCGATTAGAAATCTTTATGGCAACAGCCCATTCTTTTCTATTTGACTCATAGTCTCCAGAAACCCTTTTTGTATACAAAACTTGTTCAATCCAAACCGTCACCACCTTCCACCGCCCAAAAATCGCCGAACGCGCGAAACTGCCAAAGAACGAGCTCCTTCTAGATGCCTGAGCAAAACAATGACGCGGCGACTGATACCGAAAGTCCTCCGCAAAAGAAACGACCTACCCTAGTCCAATCGCTAATACCGTTGATTGCGGTGGCTTTTTTTCTTGGCGTGGGATACGGTTATCAAGGTCTCGCTCCGGAGATCATGCTCATCGCCTCAGGGGGAGTGGCGGGAATCATCGCCGTGCGGCTAGGCTATACCTACAAGGAGCTCGAAAAAGGCGTCATCGCAAGCATGTCGAAAGGCATGCCCGCCATTCTAATCGTCATAGTGGTGGGGGCCTTGATTGGTTCATGGATCATCAGCGGGGCCATTCCTATGATGATCTACTACGGTTTGCAGATCGTTTCTGGTAAGTACTTTCTGGTTACAGCCTGCATTGTCTGCAGTATCGTATCCGTGGTGACCGGCACCTCCTATGGGACTGTTGGCACGCTTGGAGTCGCCTTCATGGGGATAGCTCATGGACTGCAGGTGCCGCTCGATCAAGCGGCAGGAGCCATCGTCGCAGGCTCTTATTTCGGGGACAAAATCTCGCCTTTTTCCGACACCACAAATCTCGCCCCGCTCGCCGCCCGAAGCAATCTCTACGACCACATTAGACATACGCTGTGGACCACCACGCCTGCCATGATCTTCGGACTGATCGTCTACCTCTTTGCTGGCCGTTCGTTCAGCGGCCCCAAAGGGGCTGCGGAGCTGGCCACTGAATCGATAATGACTTCCATTAGAGAAGCCTACCATTTCCATCCGCTTCTTCTGCTCCCTCCAGCGATCACTCTCTACGCGGCCGCCACCAAAAGACCCATCATACCAGGAATGATGATCTCCGCCACCGTCGCCGCTGTAATGGCTATCTGGCTACAGGGAGCTGAACTGAAGGCAGCCGTCGAATCTATGGTGAAAGGCGTGCAAACCCATACGGGCAACGCCGACGTCGATAAGCTTCTTTCGCGCGGCGGCATGCTCAGCATGATGCACGTGACGCTTCGAGCCTTGTGCGCATTCGTTTTTGGCGGAATTGCCCAAACCGCCGGCATGCTGGACGTATTGCTGGAGAAACTACTCGCGATCGCCCACACCACAGGACGTCTCATCGCGGCGACCGTATCCTCCTCAATGCTTGTCGCTCTTATGACAGGCAGTTCATTCCTTTCCATCCTGCTCCCCGGAGAGCTTTTCCAGCCAGCCTTCAAAAAAGCCGGTCTGGCGGCCAAAAATCTTTCGCGAACCACGGAAGACAGTGGAACGGTAATCGTGCCGCTCATTCCTTGGAGCATCGCTGGCGTATTTATGGCCGAAACGCTAGGCGTCGATACCCTGGCCTACGCGAAATGGGCCATCTTGTGCTACACCTCATTCATCGTCGCGATTCTGTATGGATATACTGGATTCGCGATAGCCCCTAGAAAACGGGAAGACGAAACCATGCCAGGAAGCTGATTAATGCATAGGATTGCCATACATGGAGGAGCAGGCGCTCTGCGCCAAGACCTGATGACTCCCGAAATAGAGAAACTCTTTACCGAGACCTTACTCCAGTCCCTGACAACAGGAAACGACGTCCTCGCGGCTGGAGGAAGCAGCGTCGAAGCCGTCGAGAAAGCTGTCATCGTCATGGAAGATTCTCCAATCTTCAACGCTGGCCGAGGCTCCAATTTCACCAATCAAGGAAGGATCGAAATGGACGCGTCCATCATGGACGGAAGCGATCTCAGGACTGGCGCCGTCGCTTGCGTGAGCGAGGTCAAGAATCCCATCTCCTTGTCTCGTTTGATCATGGATGACGGCAGGCAGGTTCTGCTCGCAGGAGAAGGAGCCCGCTCCTTCGCCGTAAAAAAAGGATTGGAGCTGCGCGACTTCGACTACTTTTTCACCCATCATCGCTGGGATGCCATGCGACGATCGATCAACAAAAGGGAAGTCGAACTATCTGAAGACATAGTTCCCCTGCATGTAGAGTCGGTATCCGTATTTGACAAGAAATACGGCACGGTAGGCGCCGTAGCTCTGGATCAGCAAGGAAATCTCGCGGCGGGGACTTCTACTGGAGGAATTACTGCTAAGGCGGCAGGCCGAGCAGGCGATTCATCGCTCATCGGAGCAGGCACCTACGCCAACAACAAGACCTGCGCCGTCTCCGGAACCGGCCATGGAGAATATTTCATTCGAGCTACGGTCGCCCATGAGATCTCGGCCCTTGTGGAACACGCCGGGATGTCCCTTCAGGACGCGGCGAACAAGGTGATACAGGAGAATCTTGCCGGTCTTGGCGGCCAAGGCGGGGTAATCGCTATCGACAGAAACGGCAATATATCCATTTCGTTTAATACGAAAGGAATGTATCGAGGCTCTATGGGGAGCGACTCGGAAACGTTCGTGAAAATGTACAAGGACTAAACCAGACTCCATTTCGCCATGAAGACGCTAAAGACTAGAACCTATCCCGAAACCTCGAAGGTTGCCGCTGAGAGCTGTTGCGAGCCTGAGCAAGGCACGCTCGAAAAGCGAATACTGGAAGTATTTGTTTTCGAGCGGAACGCTGCTCAGGCTCGCAACAGACTCAGCCCCAAGGGGTTGTCTCTGAAACGCGCTCTGGCTGCGTTCGCTTCGGCAGGGATAGGCCTCCAGCATACCCACAGCCGAAGCCGCCTTGCCAGAGCGCGTTTCAGAGACAACGGCAATATTCGAGGTTTCGGGATAGGTTCTAGGCTCATTGTATCCACAATATCACTCTTTCTTCTGCCATGGTCGTTCGCCAGCCCAATAGGGACGCTCCCTTCCGGGAGGGAAGGACATTACGACTTCAAAGAATGGGCAGGGAATCTTGTCAGAGTCTGGCACTACGTTCCTGAAGGCGTCGAGGCGGATACTCCTATCCTCTTCGTTATGCATGGCGTGCGGCGCGATGGCGATCGATACCTCAGGCAATGGGTTCCGCATGCCAAAAAGTACGACTTTATTCTAGTCGCGCCCGAATTCTCCAATGAGCATTTCCCCGAAACCGCTGGATACAACTTCGGCAACACCATAACGCCCCAAGGAGACTCCGTCCCCCGCGAAAAATGGGCCTTCTCAGCTCTCGAACCGATCTTCGACGACATCAAAGCGAGGACGGGAAACCAAAGCGAGACCTACAACATATTCGGGCACTCGGCCGGCTCTCAGTTCGTGCATCGCTTCCTCTATTTCGTTCCGGACGCTCGCGTGGAACACGCCATCAGCGCCAATGCCGGCTGGTACACCATGCCCGAGCGCGGCAACGACTTTCCTTATGGACTTAAAGGCACGGTGGTTACTGTAGAGCAGCTCAGAAAGAACCTAGCGCGTCCGCTGGTCATACTGCTCGGCACCGAGGACACCGATCCGAATCATAGGAGTCTTCGCAGAACGCCCGAGGCCATGGCCCAAGGGCGCCATCGCTTCGAGCGCGGGCATACTTTCTATGAGTTCGCTAAAAAACAGGCGGCGGCCCTTAAAGTGGATTTCGGCTGGTCCATCAAACTTGTCGAAGGCGTCGCCCATAGCAACGAAGGCATGTCAGGACCCGCAGCCGCCCTATTGTACAAAGGTTCCGAGTGATCGAGCAAAGACAGGTGACGCTGAATGACATAGACACTCCAGCTCTGGTCCTCGACAAAGGCAGGCTCAAGTCGAATATTGAGAAACTCAATACGCGTTTGGCAGCGTCTTCCGTCGATCTTCGGCCGCATGTCAAGACCAGCAAGTGCATCGATGTCGTTCGACTTGCTTTGGAAGGCGGCAGGGGAGGCATCACCGTTTCGACCCTCAAGGAGGCGGAATATTTTCTTGAATACGGCATAACCGATATTCTCTACGCAGTCGGTATCGCGCCCGGCAAACTGGATCGCGTATTCAGACTTCAATCCAAGGGCGCCGACATCTGCCTTATTCTAGATTCCGCGGACGTCGCTGGAAAAGTAGCCCGACGCGCCCAAGAGCTGAGGACAACGTTCCCCGTCCTCATCGAGATCGATTCCGACGGACACCGAGCAGGGCTGAGGACCGACGATCCGGAAATTATTGCCATAGGAAAGATCCTGCATGAATCCGCAGGCACGGAATTAAGAGGCGTCATGACTCACGCTGGAGAGTCCTACAACTGCGATTCGATAGACGCTATTTGCAAACTAGCTGAACAGGAACGCAATGCGGTTGTCGAGGCTGCCGAGGCCCTTAAGGCGGCTGGGCTGCCTTGCCATGTAGTGAGCGCCGGCTCGACGCCAACCGCCATGTTCTGCAAAGACCATTCTGGTCTGACCGAGGTACGAGCCGGCGTGTACATGTTCGAGGACCTATTTCAAGCGAACCTCGGCGTGTGCGGGATCCAGGATATCGCTTTGACCGTCGCTTGCTCGGTAATCAGTCACCAGCCGAGAAGGAATCTCATCATCACCGATGCCGGAGCATTGGCTCTTTCCAAGGATCGCAGCACCGCGAGTCAGGAAAACGACTGCGGATACGGTCTCGTTTGCTCGCTCGAGGATAGCAAGCCTATTGCCGATCTCTATGTTCGAGGAGCCAACCAGGAACATGGGCTGGTCACTCGCCGTAGCTCGAAGATCGACTTTTCGCGATTTCCGATCGGATCCAAGCTGCGTATCCTGCCAAATCATGCCTGTCTGACCGCTGCCTCGTATTCGGAATATCACGTCGTGGATGGCTCCATCGAGGTAATCGACAAATGGAAGAGGATCAACGGCTGGTAAAACAAGACCCGAAGAATCGTAACAGCTAATAAATAAAATCATGAAAATGCGCTACACAGCAAATGGATACAACTCTCTAACGATTCGAATCGCTCTGATCGTCCTCGCCGCTTGCCCGCTCGGCAGCTCCAGCTCGGGAAGCGAAGGACTGCGCCTCGCTGATATTCTTGATCCGCTGCCCGTCCTGGATGATTCCATACCCTCTCCGCAAGAGAGTATGAATCTCGCGATTGGAGAACGCCACTGGTACCACTATGAAGTCTACAAGTATTTGGATACTCTTGCGGAAGCATCGCCAAAAATGGTCCGCCTCGGAGAACACGCTCGCTCGTACGGCGGGCGACTCCTGGTCAGCTACGTCATTTCTTCTCCCGCCAACCTCGAACGCCTGGAGGAAATCAAGAACGCCCGCCAACAAATCATCGATCCTGCAGGGCAAATCGACCTAGCGGACACGCCCGCTATTCTGCACATGGGATACGGCGTGCACGGAAACGAACCCAGCGCCACCAACGTTACTCCGCTGTTAGCTTACTATCTCGCCGCTTCCCAAGACCCGAAGCTGGAGGAGCAGTTGGAGAAAGTCGTTATCCTCTTTAATCCTATCTTCAATCCGGACGGATTCGACCGCTTCGCCCATTGGACGAATAGCCTTAGAGGAGCCCAGCCCAGCTCCGATCAAAACGACTTGGAACACAACGAGCCGTTCGTCAGCGGTCGGACAAACTACTACTGGTTCGACCTCAACCGAGACTGGCTGCCACACCAACACCCCGAGAGTCAGGGGCGCCTCCAGCTTTTCCACCAATGGAAGCCCAACGTCCAACTGGATTTCCATGAACAAGGAACCAACAGCTCCTACTTCTTCATGCCAGGCAAGCCAGAACGCGTAAATCCCCTGACGCCGCCAATCAATCAAGAGCTCACCGACGCGATCGCCGCCTACCACCGAGCGAAATTCGACGCCGAAGGAACCCTTTATTATTCCAGGGAGCGCTACGACGATTTCTATATGGGCAAGGGATCCACCTATCCCGACCTTTTCGGCTGCGTGGGAATTCTCTTCGAACAGGCCAGTTCACGAGGCGCCAAGCAGTCCACCCCCAACGGTCTGCTGACCTTTGCCCTGTCTATTGCCAATCAATTTAAAATGTCGCTCACTTCCTTAGCGGCTACCGCAGATCTGAAGGACTCGCTTCTTTCGTATCAGCGAAACTTCTACATCGACAGCAAAAAGACAGCGGCCAAAGGAGGGTACTATCTCGCGACAGCAGAGGGCGATCTCACCCGTCTGCAAGAATTCGTACGCGTCCTGCAGGGCCATCAAATCGAAGTGGAGCTTCTGGCCGAGGCCAAAGAGATCGACGGACAGGTCTTTCCTGCCGAAACCTCAATCGCCATTCCGCTTGACCAAACCCAACACATGTATCTGCAAGCCTTGTGGGAACGCAGAACCGAATTTCAAGAGGATATTTTCTATGACGTATCCGCCTGGACACTACCGCTTTCCTTCAACCTGAAACATACCCATGAACCAGTGAAGAAAGCGGCGACCAAGGCCCTGCCGCCCACATTCCTGGCACCCAAGAAAAAAAGCGATTGGCGAGAGAGCTCCATCGGCTACCTCATAGACTGGCGAGACAGCGCCGCGCCCGCCCTCCTCTATTCGCTGCTGGAGGAAGAAGCCAATGTCCGCGTCGCCGAAAAACCCTTCAGCGCTCGATTAGCCAACGGCGAAGATCGAAAATTCGGGTACGGAACCTTGCTAGTAGCAAAAGCTCTCGACGCTAAAATTCCAGACGCGGCAGTCAGTCTGCTGGAAGCCGCTCACGCCAAGGGACTCCCCGTCTACCCAGTGGCAAGCAGCTCTACTCGCTCCGGCATAGATCTCGGCAGTCGCGAATTCACGGTTCTCGAAAAGCCGAAAGTCATCTTAGTCACCGGCCCCGGTATTAGCCAATACGATGCCGGCGAGATTTGGCACCTGTTCGATCAACGTATCCGCATGCCCATCACCATGATCGAATGGACCCGCCTCCGATCCATCGACCTCAGCAGCTACACTCACATTCTTCTGACGGCGGACCTGCCCGGCTTAAGCGAATCCACCGTAGGTAAAATCGACGACTTCGTTCGACAGGGCGGCGTGCTATGGGCGCAGGAATCGAAAAGCGTGGAGTGGGCGATCGACCAGGGCATTGCTGAAGGAGAATGGCGTTTGACGGAAGAAGAGAAAACCCGCCAAGCGCAAAAGAAAGCGAAAGAGAAAGGCGAACCGGTAGATCGAGATTCGATTCCCGAACGCCAACCGTATTCAACCTCTGACGACCAAATCGCTTTAAAGAAAATCAACGGGTCTATCTTCAACACTCTAATCGACATCACCCATCCCATCGGCTACGGATACGCCTCTCCTAATCTACCAGTAATGCGCAATACAGCGAAAGCCTTGGAGCGCTCCCTAAATCCCTACTCCACTCCCGTTCAATACACCGATGCGCCCCTCCTCGCAGGCTACGCTTCCGACGAGAACATCGAGCTAATCGCGAACTCCGCCAGCCTAATCGTCAACGAAAAAGGCAAAGGCGCCGTAGTCCTTTCGGTAGACAATCCCTCCTTCCGAGCCTTCTGGTGGGGCACGCAAAGACTGCTTATCAACGCCGTCTTTTTCGGAAAACTCCTAGAGGAACCCGAATAAAGATCCCCGCCCCAAGCAGCGGGGTATTTGTACCGAGCAAAGCGACATCTTCCAATTGAAGATTTGAAATCGCCCCAAGCGACGGGGTATTACATCCAAAGCGAATAAACAATAGATTCAGCACAACCGCCATTCTCAGAATGCGCCCAGAACTTCAATACACTGCATTCAATCACGCTCCATCCCATGAACGCATTCCTTAAAACGCTGCTGGCGATTCCGGGCCTAATGCTCGCATACGGCTCGAACGCCGCCAAGGCGGAAAAGACCGCCTTTTCCAACATGGACGTCTTCGAGCTCGAGTACGCCGAAGACCCGAGAATTTCGCCGGACGGCGACTCCATCGTTTATGTCCGCCGCTCCATGGACATCATGAACGATACGAGGATCGGGCGATTGTGGATTCTCGAACAAAACGGCTCGCGACACAGGAAACTTACTTCTCGAGAAGTTAACGAGTCGAATCCTCGCTGGTCTCCCAGCGGAGATCGGATCGCCTTTTCCAGTAAAACAGACGAAGGCAGCGAAATCCACATCTATTGGCTGGAGTCGGGGCAATTCGCCAGGATCACGCAGCTCCCGGAGTCGCCCTCCGGACTGAATTGGTCTCCCGACGGAACGCGAATCGCGTTTTCAATGAAAGTGGAAGAAGAAGGTCTTAAACTGGCGAAAATGCCGAAAAAGCCGGAGGGAGCCGATTGGGCGGATGCCCCTCGCGTCACGACTTTACTCAAGCACGAGCGCGACGGATCTGGATACATTAAGCCTGGATTTTCGCATTTCTTCGTCGTACCCGCTGAAGGCGGAACAGCGCGCCAAGTCACGTCAGGAGATTTTCATCACAGAGGCGCGCCCCAATGGACGCCAGACGGCGAATTCCTCGTCTTTTCGGGCAATCGCAACGAAAATTGGGAGTTCGAATTCAGAAATTCGGAACTGTATAAGATCGATTTGGACAGCGGAAACATAACCGCGCTTACCGATCGCAACGGTCCGGATGATGACCCAGCCATTTCGCCCGACGGGTCGCAGATCGCCTACGTGGGATACGACGATCAAGTGCAGGCCTATCAGATTGATCACTTGTATTTGATGAAGGCGGACGGTTCCGAGAAGCGGAAATTGAATCTCAGACTTGATCGCAGCATCGCAAATCCGAAGTGGGATGCCCAAGGCAAGGGCCTCTATTTCGAATATGTCGATAAAGGAAATGGAAAAATTGGATACACAACTCTCGACGGAAAGTTTGAGAAGGTGACAGACGATCTTGTAGGAGCCAGAATCTCTCGCCCTTATGGCGGTGGTTCCTTCACCGTGACGGATGACGGCTCCATCGCATTCACCTATGGAACTCCCTATCGCCCCTCCGACGTGGCGACGACCAAACGAAACGCCGAAAAACCACGACCCCTCACGCGTCTCAACGAAGATCTGCTTGGCCACCGCGAGCTGGGCCATGTCGAGGAGATCTGGTATACGTCCACCTTCGATCAACGCCCGATCCATGGCTGGATCGTTAGACCTCCTCGCTTCGACGGGTCCCGGCAATACCCGCTGCTCGTGGAAATCCATGGCGGCCCGATTTCCAACTACGGGGATCGGTTCTCTGCGGAAATGCAGCTATATGCGGCGGCTGGATACGTCGTCTTCTATCCGAATCCTCGAGGGAGCACCAGCTACGGCCAAGAATTTGGCAACCTGCTTTACAACAACTATCCCGGAGAGGACTACCAAGACATTATGGATGGAGTCGATACGTTATTGAAAACCGGATACATCGACGAAGAAAACATGTTCGTGACCGGGGGAAGCGCCGGCGGCATCATGACCGCCTGGATCGTCGGGAAGAACCATCGCTTCCGGGCCGCATCGGTCGTCAAGCCCGTCATGAACTGGATCAGCAAGACGCTGACCGCCGACAACTATTACGCCTACGCGGACTATCGCATCCCCGGTCAGCCCTGGGAGAACTTCAAAGCCTATTGGAAGTTCTCTCCCATTTCTCTCGTCGGCAATATCGAAACGCCTACCCTGGTGATGGTAGGCATGGCCGATATGCGAACCCCGGTTTCCGAGGCGAAACAATTGTACCACGCATTGAAACTGAGAAAGGTGCCGACCGCTCTGGTAGAGATTCCGGACGCCTACCACTTTATTTCCAAGCGCCCCAGTCAGATGATCACGAAAGTTGAATACACCCTGGCCTGGTTCGAAAAGCGGAGAAAGGAAAACTAAAGGCCATCCGCAAGAGTAATACCACTTTAGCAAATCTTTTTGCATGTGGTATAAAGATCCTCCAGAGCAGCTGCCAATCGAACCTTAGAAATGATGTCGGAAAGAAGGAGAAGCGTAGCGATCATTGGGCAAGGCCTTATGGGTCTAACCTGCGCCGACCGCCTTCTCGATTCCGGATTTGAAGTGGACATCTTTTCCAAAGACGACTTTTGGCAGACCGCCTCCATCTCGGCAGGGGCCTACTGGTGGCCGCACCGAGTCTATCCCGAGAAGCGTGTCGCGAAATGGTCCCAAGAAACCTACTACGTCTATGCTGAGGAAAAGAACAACCCGCAATCCGGAATAAGCTTTCAGCAGCACCTTCGGTTCTGCCTCGATCCAGATGACAGCGCCTATGCCCTTCATCTGGTAGACGAATGGGAAGAGGTCAATGGCCACGACTACGGTCTAGACTGCCCCCAGGCTTTACTCGTCACTTTGCCCGTAATTGATGTTCCCACCTACATGCCATACTTGCGAAGTCAGGTGGAAAACAAGGGCGGTCAAATACGCCTTGAGGAAGTAAATAGTCTACAGCAGTTCTTCCCCGCCTACGACCTCGTTGTAAATTGCTCCGGAGCAGGCGCCCGGCAACTGGCGAATGACGAAGAAGTCTTCCCCATTCGAGGACAAGTCGTGCGGGTCGCGCCATGTTCCGAGATTACTCGATCGACACGAATCTACCAAAAGAAAGACGAGTTCACGCTCGTCCTGCCGCGTAGAAATGATATTGTCCTCGGCGGTACCGCCCAAGACAACGACTGGTCTCTCGATATTCGTGAAACGGATACAAAAGATATCATCAATCGTTGCGCCAAGATCGTCCCGACCGTAAAGAAATGCGAAATCCTCGGAGCGACCGTAGGGCTCAGGTGCGCTCGCTCGGAAGTTCGGCTAGAGCTCGAACTGTTCTCCGGCAGCGGGCCCGTTATTCATAACTACGGTCACGGTGGTGGTGGATACACGGTCGCCTGGGGCTGCGCCAACGAAGTTCAAAGATTGGCAGAAGCTCGCTTTTGCTAAATAAGTACTGCCACGACAATTCCCATACCCTTTATTTTCCATGAAACGCCACCTTCAAATCCTAATCTGCGCTTCCCTTTGCTGCAGCGGCGTCTCAACCTCGGCACCGGCCTCTCAAGGGCTGCTAGAAAAGCCGCCGAACGTAAAGGTGATCAATCTGCTGCACAATGCCGCCGGATCCACCGATACGACAAGCCGCGAGATTGTCCGCAACGAAAAAGGCGTCTTCGATCTGCCTGGAGTGGGAATTAGAGTACGAGCCGATTTCGATGGAGCGAGAGCCAGCGCAGTGACGCGGGTTGGCGAGAAATCTATCGAAGTATTTATCGACTCGGAGAACAAGCCTATCAACTGGAGTCCATGGTATTCGTTTACAATAGAGCAAGCAGGCCCTCAAAGGCCCGATCGTCTCTCTATACGCTTGACCTATCCGCCACGCGAAAACAGCGACCGCTCGCCACACCGCTATCGACCAAAACTCAGCAGCGACGGAGGAGCGACCTGGAAAGAAATCGAGAATAGCGAATACAATCATGAGGAAGGCGTGTTTAAGGTGAATTTGGATACGCTCCCGCTAGCCGTCTCGGCTCAGGAACTCATGACTTCGAAAGATTCGCTGGAATGGATCGAAACGCTCTCGGAAAAGAATTTCATTTCCTACGAGGTGATCGGCAAATCGATCGGCGGCCGGCCGCTCCATATGGTCCATATCGTGGAGGGAACAGAAGACGGCAAAGAAGAGTTATTCATTCTCTCTAGACAGCACCCGCCCGAAGTGACCGGATACTTGGCCATGCGCCACTTTGTGGAATATCTGGCAAGCGAAAAGCCAGACGCCAAAGCGTTCAGAAAGAAGCTCAATATACGCGTTGCCCCTATGGTCAATCCCGATGGCGTGGACGATGGACATTGGCGTCACAATTATGGAGGCATTGACCTTAATCGAGACTGGCTGGAAGCAGATGGCCAGATCGAAGCTAAATTCAACCAACCCGAGACCCGACAAGTATCCAAAGCCTTCTTACGCTTCAAGGAGCGCAAGGTGGCCTTCGCTCTCGATTTCCATTCCACCTATCGCGACGTCTTCTACCACGACGCCGCTATTGGCACGAACGAATACAACCTGATCCTCAATTGGATCTACCGAATCGGAGCCAAGCTTCCGAATTCTAAGCTCGATATCCAAGGCTCCGCCAAAAGCTATTCGACCACTGCCAAGTCCTGGATGCGCCGCCAATTTGGCTGCCCTGCCGTCACCTACGAAGTCGATGACAAGACCAATCGCCAGGAACTCGAATCCATTGCCGTAGAAGCCGCCAAATCTCTAATCATGGAACTGCTGGAGCGGAATTAGAAACGGGTCATGAGAACCGCGAGACTCGGCCCTCGAGACAAAAGCGGCCAGCGAGACCACAGTCCCACAGCCATGAGCAGGCTGGCGACCGGAGAGCCAACCGTACAGAAAAAGGCGGCGGCAAACCCGACTTCGCCATGGGCGGAGGAGCGGCTCCCGAAAAATTGGAGCAAGTGATTACCAATTTCTCGTTGTAAAAATTTCGATCTGCCTGCATCAGAGGTTTTCTTAGACTGAAAATCTCTCCTCTTTATCCGTGACCGTTCCCCCACGGCCCAAAGCGAACTTCTATTACTCTCTTTTCCATCTAATCCTCGGGACGCTCTTGACGCTCGGGTTGATTCTGAATCTTTTCGGATCGGCTTTCAGGAAATGGGTTAACAGCGATGCTTTATATCCGCACACGTTCATTCAGGAATGGCTTTCTGGGACTTATCCGATCGATGCTTGGAATTTTGGCTCTGCCACATTCCTCTTTCCTGATTATCTGATCTACGGGGCACTTCTTCTTGTATTTGGCGATGGAGGCATTACGTATCCAATATTCGCTGCCATCAATGGGATGCTTCTCGGCGCTGCTTGCGGCTATGCGTTTTGGAAGCTGACCAGCCTAAGAGCTACCACCGCCTTCGCTATCGGGTACTACACGATCAGCGCCATCCTAGCACTTCACTATCTCGAGCATCATGACTTTTTTCTCTACCAAATATTACTGCCGGGATTTCACGGAAGCAGTCTAATCCTGGGCATTTTCACTGCCAGCGCTCTAATAAATAGCTGTCTCGAAAAACGAAAACTAGATCACTCGAAAACCGGTTTTCTCTTAGTCATAGGAGCATTAGGTTTGTATTCAAACACACTGCTACTGACTCAATTTCTAGTACCATGGCTCGCAACCTTCGCCATTTATACTTTCTTTATCGATCGAGATGACAGAGTTCTTTTTTGGAATCATACGAAATTAATCTGTGCTATAGTAGGGATAGTCGTCTTTGTACGATTCATACAGTATGCTTTCAGTTTTTGGGACCATGCAGCTATCTTCCGTCACATACCCTACCCTACGGCTATTTGGAAATGTCTTTTGCAGTTCGCTACGGACTTCAAAGCTCGAGTTCTCCCCCAACTATGGGCTTTTTGGACAATTTATGCAATCTTGATAGCGACGGCATTCTTTGGATACAAAAATGCAGATTTCGGGAAGAGAAACAGAAGAATGGGAATTATCAGCATGTTCGTCATTCTTAGTGTATTCTCTGGAATCGCGCTACCTATCCTATCTTTGTATTGGAATAACTACTACAACAGTCGCTACTTCCTGAATCTTGCTATATTGCCTATCATAGCGATTGTCGCCATTTTTCTGAACCGAAATCTATTTCTATCCAAGCAGGCTAAGCTGACCGCAATTCCAATTGTCATTTTTGAAATGGTGATAATTCTCAGCCTTTTCTCTAAGACTACTTCTCATAAAGAGAATTTCGTATTCGATTATTCAGAACAAATCGCTGAATACGATAAGATCGTAAGTGAAAATGAATGGAAATTGGGACTTTGTCAGTATTGGTATAGCCATCTGTACAATGTGATAGGGAAAGCCGACGCTCAATTGAACCACGTTAGAGAGGACGGTTCCGCTTATTTTTGGTGCAACAATTCCTATTGGTATTTTGGCAACGGCAACAAGACAGACCAAAGTATGCTAGAATTTCCAGACTATGATTTCGTTCTGATGAATCAGCTAGATAGGGAAGCGATATTGCAAAAGTATGGCCAACCCAACCGCATCGTAAACGGGGAATTCAATACCTTCTTCGTGTATGAAGAAGAGAACTCGAAACTTCGCCAAACCCTACTACCAGCCATTGCATCCAGGCTAGAACGAAAGACTCTGGCCATTGCAGTACAATAAGGAGTGGCTCAAAATCTAGTAGTAGATCTTCCTAAAACGCTACAGAGTCCAGTGAGCTAAAGCTGGTAGCGGCCCGCGGCATCAGTAAGATGCCATTGAAGTATGCCATAGAGCTGGCGACATCATTCGAAACCTAACCGCTCAACTCGGTGGCGAACTCGATTTCGCCGTGGGTGGAGGAGCGAACACGGAGAAGCTAGATTACGCCCTATACACTTTATCTCCGTAAAAGGTCATATTTAATTAGTGCAATTAAATCTCGATTGCCGACATGGCTTATAGTAAATGCGGGCACGAAAAACAGGCAATACACGATTCGCCAAGTTCCGCCTCATATTGAGGAAGCCTTGCGTAGAAAGGCCAATAGGAAAGGACAAAGCCTGAATCAGTTTCTTCTTGATTCTTTTGTAGCCAGCGTTGGTGAAGAAGCTGCCCGCTATAACGATCTCGACGAATTGGCAGGAACATGGAAGACGGACAAAGCTTTCGACGAGGCGATTGAAAGCTTCAACAAGGTCGATCCCAAAGACTAGATAATATAATCCGAATTTGATTATGAATATCGATCTTCGGAACTCGACAAGTTTGTAGAGGCTTTCGGCTTGCCATGCTTTCGAGCTGCCTTTCGTTTCTAGGAATGAATCCCATACAACTCGCTTTTAGGAAAGGGCTGATTCTTGGGTATTTTTTTCTTTTATTTTCATCGTCAGTCCATTCAAAAGAAAAATGGTATAGCGCTGAAATCGAGAACTTCCTCATCTTCAGCAATGCTCCTGTTGGCCAAACCAAGGCTACCATTGAGGAACTGCTCAACATTCAGTATACGCTTAGTAAGGTCTTTCCAACAATTGCAGGGAAATCAGAGAAGAAGATACGCGTTGTTATCGCCAAGAATGATTCCACAATAAAGCGCTTTAGCGGCCTTTATGAAGGCAAACCTAAGCCTATTGGAGGCATGTTCACAAAGGACCTCGAGGGAGATTTGCTACTTATAAATTTAGGGGGCCGCTTTGATCTGATACGCCCAACTATCTACCATGAATATGTACATTTCCTGACAATCTCACGCAGCTTTTACATTCCTCCTTGGTTAGGCGAAGGAATAGCTGAAACTTTCTCAACTATAGAAATCACAAGAAAAGGAGCCAAAGTTGGCCTCGGCAATGTAAGCAGCGTGGCTGTTCTCCGAAATAACAAACTGATCCCATTCGATCGCTTTTTCCAAATCACGCATGGCTCGCCAGAATATAATAGCTCAAAACACGGACAAGGTATCTTCTATGCCCAGTCATGGGCCCTCATTCATTATCTTTTGTATGGGAAAAACGACCTTCAAAAAGGGACTTTGAAAAGGCTTGTGGATATGGCCACTGGGAATCAATTTATAGATGAAGCGAATTTTCAATTAGCAACGGGGATTACTTTTGCTGAGCTGGAAAAGAGGCTCATTCGTTACGTTTCCACAGGGAAATACTCCTATCGCATTTATCCAATTACAAAAAAGCGAAAAATCGATATCGCCTTGAACGAAATTGAGGAAGGCGAAGTCGCACTTATCCATGGAATGCTCAAACTCAAAACTCGTGGAACAAAAGAAGCCTATCCACATATATCTAAAGCTTACGAACTATTGCCAGATTCGCCCCGAGCGGCGGCCTACCTAGGATATTACCTTTATGAACAAGATTTATTCAACAGGGCGGCAGATAGATTTCAAGAAGCTATAGACAAAGGTTCAGAAACACCTGCAACGTACTTGTACCGCGCAAGCGCATACATGCGACATCAGAATCCCAATTACAACATGTCAGGGATTTATTATGATAGGAAAGAGACATTCATGTTGCTTACGGCACTATTCAAAGCGCGTGAACTTGGAGAAACCCGAGACACCTTGTATCATCGTATTGGCGAAGTTTGGATTGGCTCGAACGCCAAACCAACTGAGGGCAACCTTGGCGCCATTCACGAAGGCCTAAGGCTCTATCCAGATGACCTCCACATGAAATACTGTCTTGCCTCTCTTTATTTGAAAACAAATCAAATCGAAGACGCGCGTACGCTGGTGGATCATGCTCTAACCGATCCAAAGGTAGGCAGGAGAGCAAAAAATTTCGAATATCTTAAAAACCAAATTGAGAGCATGAAGGATCACAAATGAAAGCAGCTTGGTTTCGACTACTCAACCGTCTCCACAACTTCTAGCTCCCCGGCCTTTACGTCTCCATCATCCACATACGCTTTTAGGAGCTTCTTGCTGCTCTTTCCGAAGTATCCCGTAGCGGCATGATTTAAAGCGGCTACAGCATCAGGAAACTTCAAGCGTCTAGCGTCAACACTGTAACGCGTAATCCACGCAACGACTGGCTTTTCACCCGCAATGAATGGCTGCGCTTCGAAAGCGGATACAATCAGAAAATACCGTTCCGACTTCAAGCTTGAGGCCAGCTCGACTTTCTCTTGCGTCACTATCCAGCTATTCCTGTCCAAAGAATCGTCAAAGCCCATCAGCTTCATTGAGCGATTCTCATCGATACGCTCGTAATTGGAGGGCCGAAAGACAGACATCTCTCCTTCTTCTCCGCCAGTCATAACCTCCTGCATTTCTTCAATGGAGCCGAACGCCCAGTCCTCCGATTCATCCACTTCGACCACCGAAATGCCCCAACTGACCATGACAACCAGATCGCACTGATCCTTGTCAAACGTCACCTTGTAGTTCTGCTTTTCCAATGCGGAAACGAGGCTTTCGGCAATCTCGCTAAACTCGTAGGTTTCCAGTCCTTTGTCCCGGTAAGTTCCGCCAAAGAACTTCCCCTCAACCATAATGTAGCGAATCGTTTCGCCATCCTCCCGAGCAAGATCGTATTGCTGAAACGAGTCCGAAGCCTTAGCATTGATCACGACGCGACTTCGCACGGCGAAAACGCTATGTACCAAAAATATGGATATAAAATAGAATAGCAACCCATACTTAACACAGCACCTGCTTACACCCATAAGAGAAATATGTTCTAACAATCTCAATCAATCGTCAATGTTCTTAATCCCGATTCATAGGATGATAGAGGGCCGGAAAAACCGTTGGGTTATCTAGTCAGCTCCCCATCCTTTACTCTAAATTCAGAATGAAGGACGATAGATGGAAAGTGTTTAATCGGCCGTTAGCCTTTCGTGAGTCTTTACAATGGTTTGCCCGATCTTCTTTTCGATGCCGCTAGTACGAAAGGAAGCGCGAATCTTGCCGAACAGCGTGTAGATGCCATTCGCTATCGCCAATTGAATGAGTATCGAAACGATAATCAAAGCGATTTCCCAAAAGCCAACCCCATCGTCGAATTTGCCGGTGAACCAGAAATAGAAAGTCGTTCCCGCTAGGAAATAAAATGCCCACAGACGATACAGTCCTCGCCAAAAAGGAGGGAGGGTAGCGGCATTGATCGATCCTGGAATGATATGCGTCTGCTGCGTATTGTGATTATGATAGCTGCAAATATAGGCCCGGTCCATATCCGCCCGGCTGACATAGACGAGAGAAAGCACATTTCCCTCACGACAAGGAAACTGGAAATTCTCGAACTCGAAAACCTTTTCTACTCCGTCTTCCATACGCAGAAAGATCTCCTGAAATCTCTTGGTCGAGCTCCAAGAAGATCGAGTATCGGGGCGCTGGAAGCCTATCGAATTGTATCCATGGCGGGTGACCGTTTCCGTAACCGTCGTTTCACTACGCTTCTGTTCCCGCATGACCTCGCCGCTTTTCGCGTAAACGTCGCAAGCAAAATGCTTGTCTCTCAAAGCGCCAAGCGTTTTGAAAATGGCATAGACAAGCAGAAGCATCAAGGCGAGGAAGGAAATCAAAATGGGCGGCTCGGAAAACTTGGCTTCCACGGCCTCGCGGTTCTCCTGTCGCGTCGCAGCCTTCTCCAAGCTCGTCCGCATCGCCGCAATGCTTTCAGCATTAAGCTCGGCGTATTGCGGAGGAAGAAAATGATCGATGACGTAGAGTTTAACTTCTGGGGGAGGCCTCATCAACGCTGGCCGATGCTCTTCATCAAGTTCATTGAAGATCTGCTGTCTGACCTTGGTATGACGACGCATCTTGGCATCGAGCTGGCTACTCAATCTATCGAAAAACGCTTGATCGGCTCCTTGGTCGTATTTAGCCCCAATCGCGTCGAAGGCTAGATCGTAGATAGCGGACTCCATAAAACGGATCGCCTGGCCCTGAGCCAGTCGGCTCTGGAAATCAGGATTCGCAGACAACGCCTGCAGCACAGCCTGTGGCCCAGGAATGGCCGCAACATTTATATTTTCAACCTGAGCATGAAGAGAAAAGATTCCCGCCAATAAGAGCGCGCCCTTTAAAAAGAGGTGTTTGAGATCAAATACTCTCATTAGGAAAAGATTCGTATCACACCTGCGGACGTAATCCGCATTCCCTTAATTGGCATACTGCTGCAGCCCAGCAGCGGCGATTGAACGAAAAGCCGGATGGCCCTTTGCCGCAACCTGCCTGACCCAATCGATATATTTAGCCTGATCAGGCTTTCCTCTCATGTAATAGATATTTGAGGACAGGACCGTTTTCATGTTCGCCAATGCCGTAGGCCCTGTGAACTTGGCATCCTGAGACATGGCTATCGGATTGAGAATCCCAATGATTGTATCGACATTGTCACCACTAAATGAGATAGCTCTCGCAGCGAACTCGCGATTTCCAAAAAGAGTCTCGACCTGGGCTTGGGAAACGACGGGGTCCATAGCCAAATCTCCTAGGGTCGCGAACATTTTGTCGGCATTGGCCTGACTGCCTAGGAGTTGACCGAGATTTCGCTTAAACGTAATGGCTATCAGCCAATCGAATACGCGGGCATTGGCAATATGTCCAGAATTCGCCTTGGCCTTTTCGAACACCAGGGGAATCATGCTTGCCCAAAACAGACGGGATTGAAGCATGCCATTGTCAGCAGTCTTTAGAAGACCATCAGCAATCGCATAGGCCCATTTATCATCGGAGTTTCTGGCATAGATCGCATCGGCGATCTTTTTTTCCAACCAGTCATACTTGTTAATGCCCTTCGGCTTGTTCTCTTGCCAGTTTGGGTCGATCTGAAAGCGGGCGATCGAATTCTCGAATTGCGACAGGACGGTTCCCAAGACGATCTCCTCGCTATCGTTTTCGAGAATGACGAAAAGAGGCTGAAGAAATGCTTCGAAATCAAAGGTTTCGAAGTAAGAGAAATTCATGACGAAATCAAACTTGGAGAAGCGATTCAAAATATACATGGCAGAAACGGATCTAACGTCGGGAGAGTCGTTTTTCGTCAATTCGCCTAGTTCCGAAAAATAAACGTTTACTGCCTCTACATAGGGGTCAACTTGCCCTTGGGCTGCCCTCCCCTTACGCTGATCGATGACACTAGACATTCTTTGGTAGATCTGTTGCAGCTCCTGCTGAGAGCGACCGGATTCTTCGCTCAAATCCGCCATAAAGGCCATAATCCTAGGCATATCCTCAGAGCTTTTGCTGTAGAGCACGTTAAGAGCGTCGGTTAGAGGGATGGAACTGTCCTCGCGAATCATCGAGAGTGTCGTTTCGAGGGCAAGCTCGCCAGGGATCGCCGCAATAGCCTGCATAGCAGCCGTCTTATTAGGCAGACTATCTATATTATTTTTAATGAAATCGATCTTCTCTTTGTCGCTTATCTCCATTCGGGGGAGATAGGACATGATGACGTTCATACTTCTTCCACTGACTTTCTTATCCATCAGGACCTTGGATAACGGCAAGTGCATCTCGGTCTTGGTCCGCAGATTCAATAGTCTCTCGGCGTGTTCCTGATTATTGTTGGCGATTTTTTTAAGTTCTTTCTCCAGACGGTCGCCAGGAAGCGATTCCCTCGCCCCGCGAGCCAACTCGTACCATATTTGATCGTTGTCAGTAAATTGTGGATTCCCCAGCACTTCTACATAGAGATCGCCAGCTTTAGGATCCTGCATATGAACCAAGCCACCTAATGCGGCCACCCGTAGAGAATGCTCAGCATCTTCCAGAACGATTTTCTTGACCTGCTCGCGAACCGCTAGGCCATTTACTCCGAATTGCGCGATATTACGTAGAGCTTGAAGGCGAACTTGAGGATTCAGATCGCTCAATCCAGCCGCGTACTCATCTACAGTACGTCCGTTGTAAGTCGCCCCTTTGTCATACTTGGGCATCGACTTGCTGACTTTAGGAGACGTCGAATCGCCGCCAGAATCACCTTCGCCACCGCAGCCAGTGAGAATCATTCCCAGTAGAATTACGAGGGATAAATTAAATACACGAGAAATGCAGCAGCCTAAAGACGCTACGGAATATGGATGAGAGCTGTGAGAATGCATAAGGTTAGGAGGTAGATTTTTTGTTAAGAAAACATGGCTTTAGGGCTAAGGACGAACTGAAAATGATTCTAATTCAGATTTTTTTAGAAGCATTTCAATAGAACTGCTTCCGAAAAAGGAAACGGAAGCCTAAACGGCTTCCGCTACTGATCAATTCCTATTGGCTAAACTAAGCTATCACCAGGTATACTTCACCCGATAGGCAATCGTTTTTTCAGCGTCCGCAGGGATCTCTACATTGAAGACGATAGTATCACTATCTACCTTTTCGTATTCATCGGATCGTGACAGCAATTCCCAATTGTCCCAACGATAAAGATGTTCCGTCACGCGAACGGTAACCGCTTCCTCCTTACGATTAGTAACCGTTATCTCAAAAGCCTCTTCAATCCAATGGGCTCGATGATCGACGCGATAGTCCGTTCGATTGCGGTCTCCGATGATATCGAACGCGTTACCGGTATTGATGCGGAGCAGTTCCTTTTTAGGCGTGTGGTCGATGACGTTTTCTCCCGTGAACTCGAGCTGGCCGTCCTCGGCGTCCTGCCGGTAAAAACGCGTCTTCCCCTTGGGCAGCGGAATGCCGAGACCATTTTCTTCGGTGTTCTCGATTTCCTGCATGATCCACACCTTGGGATTGGACTGGGTTCCGAAGGATTCGTCCTGGCGGATAGACTCTCGGTTCCAGCCACGATAGCGATTCATGGGAATGTAGGCTCCGTCGTAAACATAGATGCGCTTGGCTTTCACGCCGCTTGCTCTAATGAACTCGACTTGTTTCGTCTCACGATCCCGCAAGGTTGCATTTCTGTTCAGCGTGTAGAGATGAAAGTCGTCGAAGGCTTTCTCGACAACCGGAGCCGCTTCGCTCCTAACCGAGAAAGGTGAAAGTTCGTAGATCGCATCAGCAGCATAAACGGTTGGATCTGCAACCTTCTTCACATCTCCCGCCATCAATTTAATGCGGGCATTTTCGAAAGAGCGGCCGGTTTGATTGTCCATCGTGATCCAGCCAACGAAATCGACCGTATCCGATTTTTCAGGAGCGATGATATTATAGTCGGCCAGCCAACTCATCCCCGCCGTCACATAGCTTAGTTCTGCATCCAGTTTCCCCCTACGGTCCGAATCGATCAGCCATTCCAAGGTTGGCTTCAAAATCGTATCGTCGCCCAAGGAAGGAAAAATGGGCGTGCCTGGAAGTCGGAAATGCAGCTGTCCATCCACTTCAATGATGGGCGAACCGCCGCCGCCATGAACGAGTATTTGCTGGCGAGCCTGGTAGCTTTGGCCGTAGCGATTGTAGGCGCTGAAATGAGGTTGATAGCCGCTACGAATAACCGTTCCCTCAATGAGCTCGATGTTATCTCCAACGATCTTTTCGAAGGTGATCTGTTTTCCTTCGAAAAGCGAAAGCAGCAATCCCTGGGAAAGCGGATCCGCTCTATAATTCTGCTCTAGAATGGATAAGTCCCAATCGCCAGAGGGATCGCGTAGTACAACCGATTGCGGTTCCAAATGGGCCGTGGCATTTGAATAGGTAACCCGGTTGTCCCCTCTTTTAAGATCAAGTTCGACTTGATCGCGCACCACGGCAAAGCCGCCATTGTAAATGGTAAGCGAAGGTTCAGCAAAAGCGCATGTCACAACCCCCAAACCTACCAAGATTCCTTTGATATATAGGTTCTTCATAAATTGGTTCCCAATTAGATAGCGAAACTCGATCGAGTTCAAAAGAAGAACGCTTGGAGCCCTCAAAGTCTTAGAAATTGAAGACAACTCTTTCAATCAACCGAGGCAGGATGCGCAAACATTAATCATATAAATATGGATATTCGTGATATTTCTGAATGGATCTGACTCCTAGTTTATGAAGATAAAATCGATAAAGCGTTAACCAAGAATGGCCTAGGAGAATACTAAGAACTAAATAGAGTGGAGCAAGACCTACCCTAATATGGGAAACCCCTACAAGTAGTTGGGTTAACAAAAATTTAGCGCGTTTAGTCTCAGCTAGGACAAAGATCCACCGATGGCTAAACCGAATAGATTCAAATCCAGCGCCCATCAACATGAAGCATAACACTCTTTTTTGTTTCGCGAGCATTGTCTTAATAATTGGGATACAAGCTAGCGAAATTAGTTTGGAAGACATAAAACAGGAATACGTCCGGCCAAGCAGTATTCCGGAAAATCCAGACAACCCGCTAACAGATGCCAGCATCGAACTGGGCAGAAAGCTTTTCTTCGAACCGCGCATTTCAGCCTCGGGGCTAATGTCCTGCGCGTCGTGTCATAATCCTTCACTCAACTGGGAAGACGGCCTGCCAACCGGGGTGGGACATGGTCACCAAAAACTCTCGCGCAGCACGCCAACCATTCTAAACGCGGCATGGA
Source organism: Opitutaceae bacterium (assembly GCA_028281165.1). GTDB lineage: Bacteria > Verrucomicrobiota > Verrucomicrobiia > Opitutales > Opitutaceae > JANQRT01. The sequence continues at coordinate 25,993 of JANQKI010000090.1, forward strand.
ACAAGGCTAATTTTTGGGATGGTCGAGCGGAAACCTTAGAAGAGCAGGCTCTAGGGCCCATCGCCGCTCCAAAAGAAATGAACATGCCGCTCGCTGATATGCTGGAAGTTCTGAATACAATTCCTGGATACAAAAAGCTCTTCGAAGAGGCCTATCCCGGCGAAGGCATAAGTGAAGAAACGGTAGCCAAAGCCATTGCGAATTTCGAACGTACGATCGTTTCTGGCGAAGCCCCATTCGATCGTTGGATAGCTGGCAGCGAAGATGCCATTTCCGAAGAGGCAAAGAGAGGATTCGCTCTTTTCAATACGAAAGCCAACTGTTCGAAATGCCACAGCGGATGGAATTTTTCCGACAGCTCTTTCCACGATATTGGACTGAAGACAAATGATAAAGGTCGCGGAGGATTCCTTGGTTTCGACTCGATGAATCATCTTTTCAAAACCCCCACTTTGCGAAATGTGGCAGAGCGCGCGCCCTATATGCACAATGGATCAGAAGCCACTCTGGAAGACACCATCGATCTTTACAATAAAGGCGGCCGCGTGAAACGGGACACACTATCCAAAGACATCGTTCCATTGAATCTCGATGAGCAGGAAGTGGAAGATCTTATTGCCTTCCTGAAAATCCTTTCAAGCGACGATAGCGAGATGCCGCTACCACGACTGCCTTCGAATTTTCTAACACAAAAATAGCTGACGACCATGAAACAGAAAACTATAGTATTTCTAATTGCAGCCGCCTCACTTCTGGCGCTTGGCAGTTCTTCCGAAACTAGCCTTCCTAAAGCAAATAAGAATCAACGATACCTAGTCCTAGCAGATAATGGAAAACCTGCTGAAAGTGTGATTTTCCACGGCAGCGCTTCGAGTGATGAAGCCACTCAGGTTTTGCAAGAAAACAAACAGTTCAGCCCAACAGAGCTGACAATCAAAGTGAACCAAAAGATTGCTTTCGTGAACAACGACGAAGTTTCGCATAATGTCTATTGTGGAGGCCCGAATTTCAGCTTTAACGTTGGCGCCCAATCGCCAGGAGAAACGGATCTCGTGGAATTCACAAAGCCGGGGAAATTTTTAGTCCGCTGCGCTGTTCACCTTGACATGAAACTTTACGTAACCGTTAAATAGCTTAAGGTATCAGATAGGCCAATACGTATTTGCATCCTCGCCTGACATACTTGTTTCGCACCGTGATCCTCGGGCTACTTGCCGGAGGCTCGTCGTTTGCTGGACAGGAATCCGAAGAGCCCTCTGCAAAAGCTGAAGCCGGAAGGAGCATAGCCATAGAGGCTGATGAAAGTCTAGTCTTCTCCATTGTTGAAATCAAAGCTCAGCCAGGAGAATTTCTCAGTATTATTTTCACGAATACAGCTCCGGCTGATAGTTCGGAAGTCTTGCATAACGTCGCATTTCTGAATCGAGAATTCGAGTCTCAAGAACTGCTCCAAACGCTTCCGCCGACTGAAGATAATTTCGGTCTTCCAGAAAATCTTCGAGAGATTTGTTTAGGCGAGACCAGCATAGCCAAGCCTGGAGAGGAAGTGGAACTCAGCTTCCAGGCACCATGGGATAAAGGCAACTTCACTTTCTTTTGCACTATCCCAGGCCATGCTTTCCTAGGCATGCAAGGTCTTCTCGTCGTCGAGTAATTAGAGGACTACGGACACCCGGATACTTCCAGCTCCCAAAAATGCCATAATCGCTGCAAGAAATCGTTGGGAATTCCACGAAATGTCGAAACAGGGCCGTCTCGTTCGTCTAAAGCGTTGAAACCATCCAATGAAACCTTAAAACCATCGAAACTTATGGAATACCTGATGCTCATCTACGCCGACGAATCGAAAGCCCCCAACTGCGAAGACGAAAGCGAAAAGGAAATATACGACACTATTCTATCCGAATACATGGCCTTTACCCAAGACGTCCAGGAAAAGGGTGTCATGCTAGGAGCCAATCCGCTGGAATCCGTCTCCACCGCTACAACGGTTCGCGTGCGTAATGAAAAAATAGAGACAACTGATGGCCCTTTTGCGGAAACCAAGGAGCAGCTAGCCGGCTATTATCTCATGGACTGCAAGGATCTAGACGAAGCCCTCGCATACGCCGCCAGAATTCCAGGGGCGAAATATGGCTCCATCGAAGTTCGCCCCATAAAGAAATTCGA
>JANQKI010000029.1 GCA_028281165.1 Opitutaceae bacterium
AACTTCTCTCATGTTATCGCCAATGCGGCAGATCTTGGCCCCCTGCATGGCGTACCAGCCACGAGCGGCTCTGGCCCAGACGCCGATACGTTCCTGAACTTCTTCGTCCTGCCAGTGGCCCACCACTACTTTGCGCTCGATACGCATGCGTGAACACATGAAGCCGAATTCGCGATCGCCGTGAGCGGCCTGATGCAGGTTCATGTAGTCCATATCGATCTCGCCCCAAGGAAGATCGCGGAAGAACTGAGTGTGCAAATGCAGGAAGGGCTTCTTCAACGAGCCAAGACCGCCGATCCACATTTTGGCTGGCGAGAAGGTGTGGCACCAAATGATCAAGCCAATGCATTTTTCGGCATTGTTGGCTTCAAGGCAAATGGAGCGAATCTCTTCCGGCGTCTCTCCAACGGTTTTGAAGGTGACGTTGATCGGAATCTGCGAAGAGGCGTCGAGAGCCGCAGCTACTTCTCGAGAATTAGCCGCGACTTGCTTAAGAGCTTCCGGACCATAGAGGTGTTGGCTGCCCGTTACGAACCAGAGTTCTAAATTGCTTAAGTCTTTCATGTAGGTTGGTTGTTTCTAAAGGTTTTTCGAAAAATCAGCCGCGAGCCTCTTCTTTGATTTTCAGGAGATCTTTCATGACACTGCCTAAATCCGCAGACTCCACACCGCCGAAGGCGTCGTGAAGTTTCTTATACAAGGCGAAAAGCTTGTTGTAGATCGCTTGCGATTCGGGATTTGGCTTGTAGGAAATGTCCTTAAGGCCGGTCATGGCTGACTGAGCTGTCTTGAAGTCATCGTATCCACCTTTCTCAGACCCAGCGATGACGGCGGCTGAAACGGCGGAGCCCAAAGCGCAGGTTTGCGAGCTACGTGAAATGAGCATTTCACAACCCGTGATGTCAGCATAGATTTGCATGAGCATGGGATTCTTTTCGGCAATGCCGCCGGCACAGACCACCCGCTTCACAGGTACGTTGTATTCGGCTAGCCTCTCAAGAATCATTCGGGCCCCGAAAGCGGTGCCCTCGATTAAAGAACGGTAGATTTCAGCTTGAGAAGTATGCAAGGTCTGCCCTACCAACATGCCCGACAGAAGCGGATCGACGAGAATGGTGCGATTGCCGTTGTTCCAATCCAGAGCCAGCAAGCCGCTTTCGCCTGGCTTCAATTTATCCGCTTCCTTGGTCAATTCGATGTGGGTGTCGCCATCGCCTTTAAGCACGCGCTGCACATACCAAGCGAAGATATCGCCCACCGCAGATTGTCCCGCTTCGACGCCAAAATAACCTGGCAGGATGGCTCCCTTAACAATGCCGCAGATACCCGGGACATCAGCGATTTCCTTGCTTGCCGAAACCACGCCGCAATCGCAGGTGGAGGTTCCAATCACTTTAACCAAAGTTCCTTCGTCGACTCCCGCTCCAATGGCTCCGTAATGAACGTCGAATTCGCCAATCGCGATGGGGATGCCAGCTGGCAGTCCAACTTTGCCCGCCCATTCGTCGCAGAGATCTCCCGCCTTCTCACTGGCGTCATGAGCTTTTTCATACAAACGGTCGCGAAGATCGGCCAGTTTCGGATCGAGCATGGAAAGAAATTCCTTGTCTGGCAACCCACCCCAATCGTCGGCATAGAATGCCTTGTGACCAGCTGCGCATACGCCGCGTTTAACCTGGGTCGGATCTTTTACGCCGGCGAGGATAGCGGGTATCCAGTCGCAGAGCTCGACCCAGCTATAGGCCGCGTCGAAGACATCGGGAGCTGTTTTTAAGCAATGCCAGAGTTTCGACCAGAACCACTCGGATGAATAGGTGTTGCCGCATTTGGCCATGAATTGCGGGCGATGTTGGCGACCAAGTTCTGTAATCGCCGCCGCTTCGTCGGCACTGGTATGGTCCTTCCAAAGCCAGCATTGAGCTGCCAGGTTGCCGCGCCATTCGGGCTTGCTGCTAAGCGCTTCGTTTTGATTGTCTACGGGGATGGGACTGGATCCGGTTGAATCCACGCCCAGGCCAATCACTTTGTCTGGCGAAAATCGGGAATCTACCACCTTGGCGCTAGCGATCGCTTCGATAATGCTTGTTTCGAGCCCTTCAACATAATCGCCCGGATGCTGACGAGCCAAGTTGTGATCATTAGGATCGAGCAAGATCCCTTGCTCGCCTGAAGGGTAGTTGAAAACCGAGGTTCCAATCTCGGCGCCGTCGGAGCAGCGTACCACGATACTGCGTACCGAATTCGTTCCGTAATCAATGCCTATTGTGTATGCCATGGGGGTTCAACTGTTGGGTCAAATGCGTGTTGTGAATGCGAAACCAAAAAGGGATTTTGAATGTGCGCGCATTCATAAATAAATACAGCCAAATGTGGCAAAAGCCTCCGTTTACTTGACAGTAATGTTCGCTAAGCGAAGCTAATGGTTAATCATGCCACGGCGCGCCACTTTAAAAGACATTGCCGACAAGTTGGGATACTCGAAGAACACGGTTTCACTCGCTCTGAGGAACAGTCCGCAAATTCCAGAAGAGACACGGCTGCGTATCAAACAAGCTGCCGAAGAGATGGGCTATCAAGCCAATGCCGTCGTGTCCCATCTCATGGCTCAGCTGCGAGCGAGCCAGACGCCGCGTTTTCAGGCTAAACTGGCTTTGATCAACGCCAATCCTGATCGGAAAGCTTTTTCAAAGCATCCAACCATTCCAACCTATGTATCCGGGTGTGAACGACGCGCACAGCAGTTGGGTTACGATTTCGATCGCTTTTGGCTGTATGAGCCCAAAATGACACCAAAGCGGCTTATCAATATTTTCAATACAAGAAATATCAAAGGGCTTATTCTGGTAGGATTGATGCAAAGCAGCGAATTGCCAGCGGACTATACTGATGTTTGGCAAAGTTTTGCCTGTGCCGTCACCGGCGTGAGGACGCGCCAGCCTACCCTATCCTATTGCTGTGTAGATCATCATGACTTAACGCTGCAAGCTTGTGAAAAAGCCTTGAGATATGGATACAAGCGACCTGCTCTGGTGTTAGATGATGTGATTGATCGTTTGGTCGAGAGACGCTTCTCTGCTGGGTATCTGGTCGGGCAACAGCTTTTCCCTAAAAAGGATCGCCTTCCTCCCTTTTTAAAATACAGTGAGGCCAGTGAAGACCTGAATATCTTCAAAGAATGGCTCGATGACAAAAAGCCGGATGTCATTTTCACCTTGTACAATAGCGTTCTGGGTTGGCTGGGGGAATTGGACTATCGAATCCCTCGAGACGTAGGAGTGATCCAACTGGAATGGCGTAAAACGCAGCCGGAAATCGCCGGAATGGACCAGCATAACGACATGGTCGGCGAAGCGGCCGTCGACATGGTAATCAGCCAGATCCATAATAATGAACACGGTGTGCCCGAGTACCCAAGATCTACTTACATTGGCTCTACTTGGAGAAATGGGGAAACTGTGGTTGAGAGAAGTTAATTAACAACGCTTCGCTTGATCCACGCTACGCGTGGACAGGATCCGACTCCGTCGGGCATGATTATATTATTGAAGGAATGATAAGGTTTTCAGATATTATTTTATATGAATCCAGATCAACTCACCGAAAAAATCATCAAAGCCTGCTACGAAGTACATACTGAACTTGGTGTTGGTTTTGTGGAGAGAGTTTACGAGAATGCTCGTTTTTCATTGCTTTATGAGAACTTGGACTGGGAGCTGCTCCACAGCATTCCATTCAAGTGTATTTTCGAAATCAAGTAATAGGCGAATATTTTGCTGACATTTTGGTGGAGGAAAAAATCGTGCTTGAGTTGAAAGCGGTGAAAACGCTTCTACCCGAACACCAAGCTCAGCTAATCAACTATCTCAACGCCTCCCATCTAAATGCTGGTTTGCTTATCAATTTCGCCAAGAAGGGCTTAGAAATCAAAAGAGCTTATTCTAGATAATCTGCCCGACGAAGTCGGATCCTACCTCCGCAAAGCGGAGATCAAGCAAAGCGTTGTTCAAAATAAGAAAGTCCTGAACTAACCAACGGGTATCCCGGAGTAATCTATTTCTACGACTTTTTCCTTTGCTGCAGACTCGAGGATCGCTTCATAGAGAAGCATGGTTTTGCAGCTTTCGAAAATATTGGAACGCGTGCTTCTGCCTTCACGGACAGCAGCAAAGAAATCTACAATTTCTGCTAAAAGTCCTGTATCGTTGCCACTGTCGCCTGAACTCATAAAGGTCGAGGGCTCCCGCCACTCAACGCATTTGCCGTCTTCGCAGATCTTGTATTCCGTCCCGTTGTGAATACGCATGAAATTGCTCCCCTCCACCCCGATTTCAACTTCCTCTGTTGGAACCTTCATGGAACCCGTATCGCTAAGGTTCATGGTTCCGATAGCTCCGCTAGAGAATGTCATATTAATTGAATACGCATTCATTCCGCGAGCGAAGCTGAATACCTTCGCCACGTCACCGTACAAATAGATTAGGAGATCGATAATGTGGATACCGCATTGCAGGAGGAAGGAATTGTCCGGTCTCTCGTTTTTGAAAGGCCCTGACGCGCAATCAATGCTGATCGAGCTGAGCTTTTCAGACGGAAACTGGTCGATCCATTTGCGGGCTCTATCGAAAACCATGGCGTAGCGCTTCTTGTAAGCTATCGAGCACAGCTTTCCGGTTTTCCGTGAGGCCTCGGCCATGCGGATGGAATCGCCCGAAGTCATCGACTGCGGCTTTTCCGTGTAAACCGGGTAGCCCTTTTCCATGACTTGGATTGCTAAGTCGGGATGCTCCTTAGGCCCAACGCAAACGAGTACGCAGTCCGGCTGTTCCGTATCCAGCATTTCGTTAATATCGGTGTATTGCTTGCCGCCATAGCGACGAGCATTCTGTTCGGACGTTTCGAGAGAACGAGTGCAAACCCCTGCGATATATCCACCGGCTGGACCGATGTAAGGATAAATGCGACGCGTCGCAAACCTTCCCGAACCGATGAGGCAAACTTTCGTATCGTCCATCAGTACAATGAAGAAGCCTTGTTTCTTTACGGCAAGGCTTTTGAGAAAAAACGACGCGTCTTAGACACGCCGCTACTGCTACGATTTAGTAGCGGAACGTTTCGAGATTATCAAGCTGGCTGCTTCAAAGAGGAGTTCAGGTCTTTGAAGGTCTGCTGGAATGAAGAGACCAGGTCGTTGGTTATTACCTCGAAAATAAAATCTCCTTTATACTCAATTTCCGCTAGCGTATTCATTATTTGGACCCAATCGATCTCGCCCTTTCCAGCATCCGGCATATCGATGTCATGCGTGACGAGGATTGGCCGGCCTAGCTCGTAGAGACAATCGACTACTTGTTTGTAGGCATTGATCGTGTCCTTGGCCGCATCATTATCGGTCGTGGAAAGGGCCAGTCCGTTTTTCGGATCTTCAATATGACTGTGCACAGAATTAACTTCAATCCCTGTTGCTTTAAGGTGATGCCCCATTTCCTTAAACCAATGGAGATCAGTGTAGCTCCAATGAGCGTGGTAGTCGGAGATTTCAATCAGGTTGACTCCATTCTTCGAAAGGTAGTCGCGCAAATCGCGATCAAAGGCTTTGTCTTGAAAAGGTTCAGTTGAAATTCCTGGCTTCACATAGAGTATAATTTCGATTTATAAGCCTGGGGCCAAGATCAATAAACAGGAACATGAGAATGTTGCATCCACGCAACCAATACGTAACAAAGTTATTGGCGTTATTGAATCTAAGGTGTCATCCAATGAGCGAGTTAGGCAAGCTCGATCCGAAGATCTTAACCAATCTTTAAAAGATATCGGCTTCGGTGAGGCTCCCCTGTTATTGGCTCTTTCTCGAATTTGCCGTATTGGCTGACGACTGACTCCCAAAAAGCGACGGCTGGCAAGTTATGGTTGTCGAAACAAATCTCCCACCAACCCGCGAAAAGGCTTAAAGCCTTGGTTGCCGCAGCCTTGCCAATGGCTTCTCTGCGGTATCTCCGCAAAACGAAAAACTCGGCGATCTGAAAATCCCAATCTTGATTTTCGTTGCTTTCCCGCAACAGGACGAAGCCCGCTAGCCGATCCTGCCAGTAAATAAAAAAAGGATGACGCTCCGACTCCACAAAGTAAGCATCAAGCCAGCGGTATCTAAATCTCCCTTCGGGACCAATCTCGAAGGGATCGAACTCCGAGTAATCGTGCAGACACAACTGCATGAGTTGCTCTAGGATGACTCTTTTCTCCGCGAGGACTGCCTTTAGTTCGATCGACATATGTAGTTAACGTTCAATGACCGAGAACTTGGCAGATATAAACTGCTACGCCTCGCCAAGCTTTTGGCTATTCTTCACGGCTTCATTCCATTCTTCGATGGGATAGCCATCGATAGCCACAAATTGAGCGGTAGCCGCCCCTTCTCGCAATTTCTTGGTGGCGGTGTAATCCTCGGAATTATAGAAAGCTTTAGCATTTTCCATCGATGGAAACTCGATAATTACAGTACGCAGCGTTTCCTTCTCCCCTTCTAGGGTTAGCGGATCTGCTCCACGAGCTATAAAACGACCCCCATGCTGATGAATCGCCCGGGGAGTGTATTTCATGTATTCGCTGTAAGCTTTCCAGTCGTGGACCTCAACACGAGCGATGATGTAGGCAGGATTATCCATTTTTCAAAATATCCTCAATCTCAGCTTTCATTATTACCTCAATCCCATCAATAGGATCCTCTTTTTCTCCCACGATCTTGAAATTCAATGACTCTGCAAGTCGCATTGAAGGAAGATTGCTGGGAGCCATGGTCAGAATAAAATCTCGAACACTTTGTTCATTGAATGCCCATTCAATCATTCTCATTACACATTCTTTGCCGTATCCTTTCCTTCGGTACAATGGCTCGATAGCATATCCCAGCTCCACGGCAAAGCTGGAGTAGCCTGAAAGCTCTGGATCTGGCGCTTTATGATGAAAGCTTATATACCCCACTGCCTTGTTCTCTTCTCTCAAAACAACTGCTCGATACATCCAAGCATGCTGAGCAGGATCAGTCTCGATCATCCGTATCCGACTCGAAATCTGCCGATGGCGAGAAAGCCAACAATCATTAGAAACTTCGTAGTCCACTAGTTTTCGGGCTTCTGAAATCCTGCCTCCTAAGATCAGTCGCAAAAACGGCACACTCAAAGAGTGGAGCGTCAGCCGTTCCGTTTTAATCGGCTCTATCATCCCATTCACCATATGGCGCTTTCACTTACAGTGTAGAAGCTAGTCATACAATGCATATTTCCAAAGACTGGTATTGCCAACGTTATAACCCAAGTACGCGAAATTGCCTTTTGGAATAAAATCTCGATTGAATGCTCTATACTTGTTGCGGGATCGTCATCGATATTCGTAGTTAAAAAATGGAACAAACGATTTTATTTTTCTGTTTTAAAACTAAGGAATAGATGAAAAACAGATGGCAAAGCGCTTGCTAAACAAAGAGATCGCAATTAAGTCATGGTCTCGTTCGTAGTGAAGAACAACGCAATATTTCAATGAACATCATCAAAAGCAGAGCTTGGGAGTTGCCAGAGTCGGCCGTTACTCCCGAGTCGGATTTCATCAATCGTCGACGCTTTTTGAAGGCAGTCGGCATGGGCTCAGGAGCCCTGCTGGGAAACTCGATAGCGAATGGAGCCTCTTGGGGATTCCCTTCTAGACTCAATGAGAACTACAAGGGAGAAGACCTCAAACCGACCGATTACGATCTAATCAAAGGCTACAACAATTTCTACGAGTTCACAACCGACAAAGGAGACGTGCAGAAGCTAGCCAACCAGGGATGGGAGACAGAGCCTTGGGAGATCGAAATCAAAGGCCTGGTCGAGAATCCCATGAAACTGGAGGTTACCGATCTCTTGAAAAAAACGGATGGGATTGAGCAGCGTATCTATCGCTTCCGCTGCGTCGAAGCGTGGTCCATGGTCATCCCGTGGGACGGATTCCCCTTAAAGAAAATCATCGATTTGGCTCAACCAAAGTCAGACGCAAAATATATCAAATTCACTACCTTCTACGATCCAAAAAATGCGCCCGGCCAGAGGCGTCGCACCATCGATTGGCCGTATGTTGAGGGACTGACTCTGGAGGAAGCGAGTAACGATCTAGCTTTCATGGCGACAGGGATTTACGGAAAACCCATTCTCAATCAAAACGGAGCCCCCATCCGTCTTGTAGTTCCTTGGAAATACGGTTTCAAGAGCATCAAATCGATCGTCAAAATAGAGTTCGTCAAAAAGCAGCCATTGAACACCTGGCAAGATCTTCAACCGAGCGAGTACGGCTTCTATGCCAACGTAAATCCCAAGGTCGATCATCCTCGATGGTCGCAAGCCTCGGAACGTGTGATCGGAGCGGGATTTTTCAGCAGCCGCCAGCCAACCTTGATGTTCAACGGATACGAGGAACAGGTTTCCTATCTTTACGAAGGTTTGGATCTGAGGAAAAATTATTGAGTAAGATTTACGCCCACCAAGAACACGAAGGCCACTAAGATTTGAGGATACTCAGTTTAATTAAGCTGCAAAATCTTACATCTCTTCGAGCTCTGTGTGTGCTTCGTGGGAAATAATTTTCTCCTCTATGAATACGTTCACGCGCTGGCTTCGTAAAAAATGGGCACTCTATATCTTTCTTTGCGCGCCGATATTCTACGTATTCGTTCCCATATCACAGTACGACACTGAGTATCTGGCGGATCCGGCTAAGTATCTACTGGAGTATGTAGGAAAAGCGGCGACAATTCTATTCGTCATTGTCTCGTGCATTACGCCGCTTAAGATGGTCTTTCCAAAAGTTTCCTTGGTCAATGTATTGGTTTTTCACCGACGTCAAATTGGGGTGAGCGTGTTTGTCTATGCATTGCTCCATCTGGTAATCTACTATTTTTACACAGGAACCTGGGAAATTTTTCTGGAGGATTGGAACAAGCTTTTCATTTTGTCCGGCATTATTGCCTTAGCCCTTCTTCTCGTTCTGGCGGTTACGAGTAATAATTGGTCGCTTAAGCGACTTGGCCCCAAACGCTGGAAACAGATTCATCGGCTAAGCTATCTGATCATGTTTCTGCTGATTTTTCACCAGGCGGCCCAAGAGAAAACGGGCTATCGCGAGACGGCCATCTACTTCGCTCCTTTGATTGTGCTGCAAGGATATCGCGTTATTAAACTAGCGACAAAGAAAAGAACTGAACCACTACCGAGCGAAGCGACACGTCACTAAAAGTCCAAATTCACAAAAGACACAGAAAAAATAGCTGATTTTGATGGAGGTTCCATTTTGTGAATCTTGTGGTCATTAGGAATCAAGAAGTCCATTACGCGAATCGGCTTGCGTATATTGCTCGACTCGGTAGAAAAACTCCAACTTTAACGTAAAAGGAGGAATTCTTATGAAGTATCTAGTATCTATTTTGACGGCTCTTGGACTTGCTCTTTCCGCTTTCGCAGGAGAAGGCAAGGAAGTCACTCTAAATGGGACTGGCATGTGCGCGAGCTGTACGCTGAAAATTGCTGATTCCTGCACTAACGCTCTGCAGGTAAAGGGAGAAGATGGCAAAATCGCGACCTATCTTTTCACCGAAAACATGAAGCACGGCGCCTATTTCTGCAGCGGCAAAACCGAAAACCTCATCGTTAAAGGTCTTGTGGAGAAAAAAGACGGCAAGCTGATGCTAAAGCC
>JANQKI010000053.1 GCA_028281165.1 Opitutaceae bacterium
ATAGAGATTGAAACCTCAATCAATCGAAAAACCGGGTGTGGCAATTCAAAAAGGAGGAAATATTATGGGAATACGTGTGATGAATAAACTAATTGTATCCATTATTTGGTGCTATATTTTACTTCAAACAGACTTAGTTTTGGGTTCCAGCACGGTCGACGAACGTATTGAACGTATCGTCAATAATGTTTTGCCAGGCATGGAAATCGAGGGCCGGGACATCGTCACTACTCGCTTGGATAACTTGATGCGTAATCGAAATGTGCCAGGATTAAGCGTTGCGGTTATCAACGACGGGGAAATCGAGTGGGCTCGCGGATTTGGAGTAGCAGATGTAGAAAGACAAATTCCTGTTACGTCCGACACGCTTTTTCAGGCAGCGTCTATCAGTAAACCCATTGCCGCTATGGTCGCCTTGGACCTAGTAGAGGAGGGAAAGCTGGCCTTGGATGGCGATGTGAATAATTGGCTCAAGTCATGGAAAGTGGGAAACAGCGAGTTCACAGAAACCACTCCCATAACGCTTCGTGGACTCTTGACGCACACCGCCGGACTAAACGTACATGGATTTCCCGGATACCAGGCAGGAACGAAGTTTCCTACCACAGTTGGCGTCCTTAGTGGTAAAGGCAATACAGATGCGGTTATGCCGATCTTTAACCCTAGAGAAAAATACAAGTATTCGGGTGGAGGATACACCATCATGCAACTGATGGTTGAGGACATAACAGGAAAGTCGTTCACCAAGGCCGCCTATGATCGCGTTTTGAAACCGTTAGGCATGGAGGGCAGTGGCTACCACCAACCTTTGCCAGAACATCTGCAAGGTCGAGCGGCAATTGGATATAAGGAAGACGGAACTCCCTTAACCGGTAAATATCATACCTATCCCGAAAAGGCGGCTGCGGGACTATGGACAACACCAACAGAACTCGCTCGATATTTGATTTCGGTACAGAAAGCCAGGCAAAGTGGAAATCACAGCGTATTGTCCAGCAAGATGATTGATGAGATGCTGAATGCTGATATTGGCGACCATGGATTAGGACCAGGACTCGAAGATGGGGGAAGGCGATTTGGGCACGGAGGCTCAAATCAGGGTTTTAAATGCTACATGACAGCGTTTGCAGACGAAGGGAAAGGAGGCGTGGTCATGACGAATGGAGATAACGGCTACGGTATCGCCATGCGCCTTATGATAACGATATCCCATGAATACGGATGGGCTAGCCCAAGAATGGACAAGCGCGAGGTCGTCACTCTTGAGGAAAGAGATTATACAGCGATCGCAGGCAAGTATCGAAGAGAGTCAGGAGAAATGAAAATTGAATATCAAGATGCCGCCTTGCGACTGATTGTTCTTGGCCAGCCAGAGCAGTCCTACGAACTAATGCCCTTGTCCCGAACTCATTTCGTCGCTCGTGAAAGAGGTCCACACGTCTTCATAAGATGGAACGATGATTCAACTGTTCAATCAGCAAGAGTAGCAAGAGACAACTACCAGCGCGTCGATTGAAGCCTCTCCGAAACAGACTGGGCAATTCTCGCTATTGACAATCAATCCTCTTGTTCCCAAGATAACGAATACGCTCGAATGGGAGCTGCCGAGTCCGCGGAAAGGGTCTTACCCGCCTTAAAAACATGCAGTGTAAAATACTTAGGGTTGCGGACTCCTGAAAACAGCTCATCAGCCATGTCAAAGAAAACTTCGAGAAAACGAAACCTCGAGTTCTATAGGAAAAAATCGAAGAAGTTCCTCAAGAGAGCTCGCAATCGCAATCGGAAAGCGACCGAGACGATTGTGAAACGTCACCCTCGGATCTCCAATCTAAAGGAATTCGATCCCGAAACCTTCAAGCTTGCCGATGCCCAGTACCTGAT
>JANQKI010000057.1 GCA_028281165.1 Opitutaceae bacterium
GCGATTGCCTTTCTTGTGGCCACATTACCCGTGTCATCGCCTGCAAGCAGGCTCCTACGTACGAAGATACTGGTTTTTTTCCGTTAAGTTGACGCCCTACGCGCTTAGCGGGAGTAAAGCGGGACAAGAGCGGCAGGGTATTCAACCCGAATCTACTAAAGACCCCTACTTCGCTGCCACTACCTTCTGGCCAAGCAAATCCAAAAACATTTCCCCTGCCTCATCTAGAGGACCATCGTTGCGGATAGTCACAACATTCGGAAAGACGAGGGAGAATTCCTGATTTCTCTGTATCCGTTTTTCTATTTCACTTTGGCTTTCTCTTCCCCTAGTCATCAAACGTTCACGCAGAACGTCATGAGCAACGGAAATCAGGACCGGCACAAGATTGGGAAATCGGCTAGCGGCTTTGCTCAAGTAATCTCGGCTGCCGTTCATCACAACATTCAAGCCCATGCTTAGCCATGTCTCCACTTCCACCCCGATGCCGTAGTGAAACCCATGGCTGCTCCAATTCATGCAGAACAGTCCAAGCTTTTGGCGCCTTTCGAATTCCTGATCCTCCAAAGCAATATGATTCTCCCCTCCAGCATCAGAAGGTCGAGTGATGTATCGATGAGCGAATACGCAACGATCTTCGCTGCTTAATCGCCGCTTCGCATAAGACATGATACTATCTTTTCCCGCGCCCGAAGGACCCATCACATAAATCAGAGAAGTCATTGAAAAGCGCTTACCATGAGCCTGTTAAGATCGAATAAAGGCTACGTCAACTCAAGGTCCACCCAGACGGCGGCATGATCGCTTGGGAAAAGCGGCGGGTCGCCAACCGGCCGATTCATAGCTACGCCAGCATCGACTATCTTAGGCCGTCCATCACCTGAATCGGAAACCCAAACCTGGTCGATCTGTCGATTGCGTCTTGTTCTTGAAGGAGGCAAAGGACAAGTAGCGTCTGAACAGCCGACGAAGGACAAGGCGTTATTGAAAGGAACATGATTCGAAAGCGCCAGCTCGACTTCTTCGCTGTTCGGCTCGCAATTGAAGTCTCCTCCTAGAACCGAAATATCGCTCTTTGAATCACCCAGGGCTTCAGCAAACGAAAGGTCTATCTGTCTTGATCGAATCGATACCTCGCCTCGAATGTGCGAGAAATGAGAACAAACCACACAGGTCCTGAGTCCTTGTATTTCCAGGGAAGCTCTAAGAGCAATCCGCTCGCCTCCCATGTCGCTTGAAGGCAACAGGAGTACGTTTTTATCCAGTAAGGAACCACGGTACAAAATAGCCAGTCCCGATTCGCTCATCATTTCAGAACCACGATGCGTACGTAGCTTCTGTCTTGAAGGATCGAATACAAAATCCATTCCAATTTCGCCTGCAAGGTAAGCTGTCGTGTCATCTCCGGTTTCTTGGCAAACGAAACATTCTTGCAACAACGCGATGTCAGGCTTAAGACGGGAAAGTTCTAATGCAATCAATGGCAGGCGACGATCATAATCGCCGTCATTTTTCCATGTATTCAAAGAAAGGATTCGCACCTTAGCCACTGAGAAAGTTAAAGGAAAGTAGAGGGAGGGAGAGCAAGAGCTTTAAAGTCCAGTCGTGCGAATTTCACCAGTTCTTAATTCGTTCTTAATCGCAGGCTCCTAGCGTCCCCAATTAACCGACAACCTTGATGAATCTGCAGATAATCGAAAACGCCCACGTCGTTATTCCTCAACAGGTAATAAGGAACTGCGACATCATAGTGGAGAACGGAAAGATCGTTGAAATCGGCCAAAACCTCCGACGCGAAAACACCGTTCCCTCAACGAGTCAAGAGGTGGGGCTCTATGCTCTCCCAGGTATCATCGATCTCCATACCGATGCCCTTGAAAAAGAGATCACTCCGCGACCCTCGGCCGATTTTCCAGTGCCTATTGCTCTACAGGAACTAGAGGCCAGATTGCTAAGCTGTGGCATAACCACCGTATTTCACTCGCTTAATTTAGGTTACAAGCACAGCGAGGAAAACAAACACTCCAAAATAACGCGGGAAGAGATCTTCCGTAGTGTTAAACGATTTGCTGAAACCCGGTCCATGATCAACACGCGACTCCATCTCAGATTCGAGATTACCGGTCTTTACGCGCTCGAGCTACTGCGCGAGTTTCTGAATGAAGGAATCGTCGATCTGCTTTCCTTCATGGACCACACGCCGGGCCAGGGACAATATTCGGCAGAAAGATTCTTCAAGCAAATGGAGAAACGAGGCATGAGCCGTGAGGAAGCAGAGGCTGAATTGGCCCAGGAAAAGGCCACGCTAAAACTTGGGGAGGAAGAGATGGGTGAAATCATCCTGGAAGCCAAGCGCCAAGGAATTCCCGTAGCCTCGCACGATGATGACTCTGCGGCAAAAGTGAAATTCATGCATTCGCTAGGAGTGGATATTTGCGAATTTCCC
>JANQKI010000179.1 GCA_028281165.1 Opitutaceae bacterium
TACTATTTGTTAATATGTCGTTTGATTTTGGTTACGGATTGCCATATGAAGTAGCGCGAATAAATCAAAACCGAGCAAGACTCGTCTGTTAAGGATAGAAAAGCAACCCCATGAACAACTACGCTCAAAGTCTCGTCGAACGATTGGAATCCAGGACCGAACCGAAATCCTTGTTCATACAGGCAGTTAAGGAGGTTTTCGAGTCGCTCGATCCTATCATTAGCGAGAATCCAGACATTGAGGCGTATTCGATTCTTGAGCGCATTTCCGAACCTGAACGGCAGGTCATGTTCCGCGTTTGCTGGACGGATGATAATGGAAAAGTTCAGGTTAATCGAGGTTACCGAGTAGGCTTCAGTAGCGTGTTGGGTCCCTACAAAGGCGGTCTGCGCTTTCACCCAACAGTTCGCTTGGACGTGATAAAGTTTCTGGCTTTTGAACAAATTTTCAAGAACAGCCTAACCGGTCTCTCCATCGGTGGCGGCAAAGGCGGCTCTGACTTTAATCCAAAGGGAAAATCGGATGGCGAAATCATGCGTTTCTGCCAAGCCTTCATGAGCGAGCTTTACCACTTTTTAGGCGAGAATACAGACGTCCCAGCAGGCGATATTGGTGTCGGTTCACGCGAAATTGGGTATCTGTTTGGCCAATACAAAAGGCTTACCAAACGATTCGAGCAGGGAGTGTTGACCGGCAAGCAAGTCGGACTTGGCGGATCCCTAGTCCGTAAAGAGGCGACGGGCTTTGGAGCCGTCTATTTTGCCCAGGAAATGCTCAAGAAGAAAAAAGATAGCCTGCAGGACAAGGTTTGCGTCGTTTCCGGCTCGGGAAATGTCGCCCTATATTGCGCCAAGAAACTCAAGGATCTCGGAGCAAAAGTGGTCGCCATGTCGGATTCCAGCGGGAGCATCCATGATCCGAATGGAGTCGATCTGGATCTAGTCCGCTCGATTAAAGAAGTCGAACGCGGCCGGATAGATAGCTATACTGTCCGCAGACATGGCTCGAAGTTTTTCCCTGAAAAGAAGGTTTGGCAGTTCAAGTGCGATCTCGCGTTCCCTTGCGCCACGCAAAACGAGCTGAACCAGGAGGACCTCGAAACGCTTATCGAAAATGGATGCAAAGGTGTTGTCGAGGGAGCGAACATGCCAACCACGCCCGAAGCAGTCCACGTTCTGCAAGAGAAAGACATGCTATTCGCCCCAGGCAAAGCAGCCAATGCCGGCGGAGTCGCTGTATCCGCTCTGGAAATGCAGCAAAACGCTTCCCTGCAAAGCTGGAGTTTCCGAGAAGTCGACAAGCGTCTGCAGGAAATCATGGCCTCTATTCACGACGACTGCGTTCATTTCGCGGAAAAGTACCATCGACCTAACAACTATGTTTTCGGAGCCAATGTAGCTGGCTTTCTAAGAGTGGCCGATGCAGTGAAAGCCTACGGAGTCATCTGACCCGATCGTCCGCCAGGCAGGACCTTTTAAGCTGGCAACGAAATCCAGCAATTGCTGTCAATGGGCGTTCGTATTCCACTTATGAAAAGCACGCTCGCCCAATGGATTGTCTTGGCAGGCTTCATGACAATCTCCATCTCCGCCGCAACCGAAGACACCATGAACCCGCCGAATCGACTCATCAACGAACAATCTCCCTATTTGCTGCAACACGCCCACAATCCAGTCGATTGGTTCCCCTGGGGGGATGAAGCTTTCGAAAAGGCGAAAAGCGAAGGCAAGCTGGTTCTCCTTTCGGTAGGCTATTCGACATGTCATTGGTGTCACGTCATGAACCGCGAATCGTTTTCCGATCCGGAAATTGCGGCGTACCTAAACGAGCACTACGTTTGCATAAAAGTGGATCGCGAGGAAAGACCGGACGTTGATCGCGTTTACATGAATTTCGTACAGCAACTTACAGGCAGCGGCGGCTGGCCCATGAATGTCTGGCTCACTTCGGATCGAAAACCCTTCTATGGAGGAACCTATTTTCCGCCAGAGCCTAGATTTCGTAGCGGCAACCTGGCGTTTCCCGAAATCCTTTCCCGTATTCAGAAAATGTGGCAAGAGGAGCCTGAGAATATCTTGACGCGAAGCGACAAGATCGTCGAAACGCTGAATGATCAGAATAGTCAACAAGCGGAAGGTAGCGACGAAATCTCCTTTGATGTATACGAGATGGCAATACAGTCATTCTCCAGCAACTTTGATCCGACTAATGGCGGCTTTGGAGGAGCGCCCAAGTTTCCGAGTCCAGCCAACCTGTCGTTTCTCCTCCGCTCCGCGTCCATCAAGGAGTTGCCAGAGGACAAACGAGCCGAAGCTAAACGAATGGCTCTGAGGACCCTTGAAGCGATTGCCAAGGGCGGGATCCGCGATCATATCGGGGGAGGGTTTCATCGCTACTCTGTCGATGGGGAATGGAGCCTCCCCCACTTCGAAAAAATGCTCTACGACCAAGCCCTCCTAGCTATCGCCTACATAGAAGCCTGGCAAGTAGAAGGGAAAAATGAATACAAGAAAGCCGCTACGACTACGCTCGACTATGCGCTTCGGGACATGCATCACGAAGCGGGCGGTTTCTATAGCGCGGAAGACGCGGAAAGCTATGCGCCCGAAAATCCTAGCGAAAAAAGGGAGGGCGCCTTTTACGTTTGGCGGTATCAGGAATTCCTAGACTTGTTCGGCGAAGAGAAAGGCAAGCAACTGGCAAATTACTTAGGAGCGGGTCCGTCGGGCAACGCTCCTGGTGGACCTTTCCATACAGAGGAACTCGATGGATACAACACCTTGAGGACTATCCATAGCATCGACGAATTTTCCCAAAGGATCGACCTGTCGAAGGATGAAACCATATCCTGGATACAAAACGCTGAGAAGACGCTTTTTCAAGAACGAGCCAAACGCCAACGTCCTCATTTAGACGACAAGATTATCGTTTCTTGGAATGGCATGACCATTTCAGCTTTAAGCAAAGCTTCCATGGCATTTGGCGAAAGCGAATACCGGAAAGCCGCCGAAGCTGCCGCGCAATTCATAAGGGAAAATCTTTACGATGGAGCATCCGGTCGGCTGATACGCCTTTTTCGTGAGAGCAAGTCAGACGTATTCGGCTTCGCCGAGGATTATGCCTATCTGATTCAAGGATTGCTGGATCTGTACGAAGCTGGCGGCGATCCCGCATGGCTGGAATGGGCGTACGCTCTCCAACTCAAGCAAAACGACCTTTTCTACGACGTCGAGGAGGGCGGCTATTTCGACTTCGAGAAATCAGATGAAATCGTCTTCGAGCCGATGAAGGAAGATTTCGATGGAGCAACCCCGACCGCTTCCTCGGTTAGCGCCAAGAATTTGGCTCGTCTAGGCCAGATCATGGACGACGACGCTTTAAGCAAGATGGCCATCACAACCATTCGGCATTTCTTGCCTTCAATGCGGAACCAGCCTCAGCGACTTCCAGCTTTACTAGACGCCATGGCTTTCGTAGTCAAAAATCCAATACAAATCGTAATAGCAGGCGATCCGTCCGAGGCCGAAACCCAGGCTCTCATTCAAAAGGCAAACATAACGGCCCTGCCGAATCGTGTTCTTCTTTTCGCCGACGGCAGCGAAAGCCAAGATTTTCTAAAACAGCGTCTCGCCTTTTTCGAAAACATTGAACCTATCGACGGAAAGCCCACAGCATTCGTTTGCGAGAATTTCGTTTGTCAGCTTCCTGTGAATACGGTAGACGCTTTAGGCGAGCAACTAGCGGCCTTGCTGCCCTGAATTAATTCTCCGGAGGAGCTGGCGGCGGCATATCGATCCTCCGGCCCTGGGCAATGGTTAACGGCAGGCTCGCTTTCTGTTCGCCATCAACAAACAGGTTTACTTCGTATTCGCCAAACCGATTGAACTGAATTCGGGCGATATTCAAAACGAGATTCAAAGCCATCGACTCTCGGCCAGGCGGCATTTTAACGGGAAAATTCGCGTTCATTTCCGGAATCACATTCCCACCGTCCTGATCAATAAAACGAACCGAAATCGAGTGCTCGCCCTCTTCCGCTGAATTGAAACGCATTCGCGTAACGACAGAGCAACGCTCGCCAACAACCGGCTCTTGCGGAGCCGCAATGCCCTCGAATGCTCCAAGTATATTTAGTCGACCGCCGTAATCGGTGGCCGCGTCGCAAATGGCGAACACTTCAATCTTCATGGTCGGCTAAACTTAATAGCAGCCCGCTGCCTGACAACTGCAATAAAACTACACCCACGCCCTATCGAATTGGAGACATATTCAGGAATTGCCATCGATCATATGGAAGAGTAGATACGTTTATTGTTATCAAGTCGCCTGCCTTTAAGCTTCTGTTTTCTCGCCTCATGAACTTCCCGTTTGGTAAAGCGCCTCTTGCTATCTTGATCACGACGATCGCAAGCGCCGCTATGATATTACTGATGGGGCTCTTTAGAGATGAGTCGGAGCAACCCGATCTCTCGATGACCGTTTTTTCGGGCGAACACTACCGGGCCTATCTTAAGGCTATGCCCAAGTTCGAAGAGAAGCATGGCGTAAAAGTTCAGCTGCGGCATACAGACTCGCGAGCGTTACAAAGCCGCCTCCAAGCTGCCATGCAAGCCGGTATTGACGACGTCCCGGACCTCGTGGAATTGGAACGTGACTCCATTGGCTTTTGGTTGCGCGGTCGGCTGGAGGACATGAATTTCGTAGATTTGACGGATCGCATAGTTGCTGAGGGCTTAGATAAAAGCATGGTGGAGTCGCGATTCAGCATGTGGTCGAAGGATGGGCGTAAATTTGGCCTTCCTCACGACGTCCACCCGGTGGGTCTTATCTATCGCCGCGATCTCATCGAACAATGGGGGATCGACGTTAACGCTATCGAAACCTGGGACGACTTTATCGAGATGGCGAAGTTGATTCCCAAATACAAAGACGACACAGACAACGTGCGCGACCACTACGCTTTGCAGATGGATATCCAAAATGGGCAAGTAATCGAAACTTTGATGCTGCAAAAAGGCATCTCTATCTTCGACGAAGAGGGAAATCCGAAATTCGATAGCGAGGAGACGGTTGACCTCATCGAGTGGTACATTCGAAACAGCCATGGAGAAGATAGCATTGGCTACGCGACAGGAGGAGTGCGCAAGGGACAGGATTTGGTGAAGTCGTTGACGGAGGGCCTGGTGGTCTTCTTTTTCGCTCCGGACTGGTTCACGAAAAAAATGGCTTACGATGCGCCGAGCATGCATGGGAAAATGGCGATCATGCCGCTACCCGCTTGGGAAAAAGGCGGGCGGCGTACCTCGGTTCAAGGAGGAACCGGATTGTTTATCACTAAACACTGCGAGCAACGCGGCAAACTTGATCTCGCCTGGGAGCTGGCCAAGTACCTCTACACCAACGAGGAATCGCTAACTGCGCTTTTTGTAGAGTCGAATATCTTGCCGCCTTTCAAAGACATTTGGGACCACCCGGCTTATCATCAGCCCAACCCTTACTACAGTAACCAAAAGCTAGGAGAGTTCCTGGTAAAACTCGCTCCTCAGACGCCTCCAAACCATATCAACGCTTTCTACACTGGAGCGAAACAGCAAATCCAAGGCGTACTAGCCAACGCGGC
>JANQKI010000083.1 GCA_028281165.1 Opitutaceae bacterium
CGCCCGCCTTGCGGCAGGCCCATTTGGCGGACAACGATGTACATTCTGACTTATTGGGCACTCTCTCAAAGCTGGCTAGATTGAACATGGATTACAACCCATTCCTCGTTTGTTTCGCTTTCCTGCAAAGCCTTCTCGGCTTCATCGATGACTCTGTTGATATCCCTTATCCGGCGATAGTTTTTCAAATCGTCTGGCTCGAGCTGTGTCTGTAGACGCGATAGCTTGCTCTTCGCCTCCTCGATCCGCTCGATGGAGAAGGCGATGATCGCTTCCTCCATGAGATCGTTTCGCTCAAAGAGGCTTTCCCATTGGGACTTGATAAAGTTTATCTGAGTCTGTAGCTCCACGTCTTGCACTCTGGCCTTTTCTAGAGCGTCTTGAATAGCCTTCGCTACTTCCAGTGCCGTAGTCAATTTTTCACTACCGGCATGTCGCAGAGCCATTTGAAATTCTGGACTTTGGTTGAAATGGGAATAGCGAGGCAGAACGAACTCATTGAAAATCCTCTGCATAAAAGACGCGTAGTAGATTTCGCGTGGCTCACTCACGTAGCCAGATTTGTCGATGGCCATGAAGCCTGAGCTTTCGCGTCTACCGAAGATATCATGCAATTCCAAATATGGCTCGAGTCGATTGTCGGAAACGAGCTCGCGATAGGTTTTGTCGTATTGTGAAGCGACGTTTTGCCGAGAAATGTCGAAGCTGCCAAATTGGTCTTTCGTGCGGCGGCGACATTCCTTTAATCCGATCAGAAGGTCTTCCCAGCGAAAGGCGTTTTGCGACAGACGTTCTTCAATCATCGAGACATCGACTCCCAACTCCTTCAGACGGCTTAAAGCGGTTTTGAGAGTCTCAGATGTAAGATATAGATTTTTTGTTTCCAATAGCCTTCCGACTCTCGGTTCCAAGGCCACGTTCGTTTCGGTCTTTGTTAGGAATCGGCTTGGTACGTCGACGCCAGAGCTCGATTTGGACTCGACTTGATCGAGAGCATCTTCAAGAAACGCAAGCGTATCTTCCGGTTGGGAGTCGCCAGAAACTCTCAAAGTTTCAGCAGCAGCTCTAGCTAGGGGAAGGTCATTGAAAAGCGAGCTTTCAGCTAGAAGTCTATCCCATTCCGTACGAGCTGCCGACACTGACAGATTGCTTGCCTGCGATTCCGCATCAGAATCATCCTTAATCATTGCGGCGGTCTGTCTTCCCTGGTCTAAGGCTGCTTGCTTTCGGTTGTTGCGGTACTCGATGAGAAAGAAAATGGCCGTAGCAAGTGACAGAATAGAAAGAGCAACCAGAGATGTATTCAAAAAATGTGACATCCGCCGTCGTGTCCACGGCTTCTTCGAGCGCTTAGCTTTTTTGAAATTCTCCTCGTCTGGTATTTCTACAATCGGAGCCTGGCGTTTGGGTTCGGGCGTGGCCGTTGGAATTTCGACAGGCTCTTCCGCTTCAATCGCTTCTCTCGCAACCTCCTCACTTGGTGTTTCCGTTGCACCTAATGGTCTGGGATCTTGAGGGATGTCGAAAGGAAGCTCTCTGTCCTGCCAATAAGCGGCCCACGCGAATTCGCTCGGCTTGTCCGTGGAGAGAAGGCAGTTTGTGAAGCTGCATTTCCATCGTTCAGCCACTGGGAGTTGCAGCAACGCTTTTCGCCAGTGCGCGGTGACGACGAGTTCGAAGCCAGTCTCAATGGGAACGAAGCGAACCAGCGGTATTCCATTCTCCACCATATGAGGAAAGTCGGAATCTTTGGGTTCGTTGATATGACTGGTATCCATATCATGGATATTGAACTCATCCGTTTCGCCCAAAATCCGCGGCGGTTCCTGCCACTCCGATCGCCAGCCTCTCCAATGCAGCAAGATGGTGGCCGGATCAGGCAAGTGGCGAATCTCCCTTTCCTCGAAAGCGACGTGATGAGCGATGTGATTGTTGCGTTTGGAATAATCGACCCCAGAATCTTGGATGCGGGAGAGGGTGTGAAAGGCTCCATCTTTTGTTTCGATTTTGCGGTGTCGCATGATGATGGGGCTCGGTCCCTTGGCAATGTGCTCGTAGCGACTCATACGATCTAGCTGTCGCAGCAGATTCTTCGGCAGCTCGCGTGATCGAGCGACACAGCAAAAGCCAGACTTGCCGGGTTCCAAGCCTCGCTTCGCGCTGGTATGTATGTACTGATACGCCACGGTTCTCTCTCTTCCAGTGGTCTAGTCAGTTGGGAGACCGACTAGTTCAGGAGCGATCTGGCTGAGGGCCCAAAGGGTTGGGGCGGTTAGCAGAATGGGACGAATTCTCCTGGGCTGCGGGGCCAGCGTGCCTGCCATGGGGCCTTCCTCGATTTCCTTTGGCGAGTGTCCTAGCGATGATACTGGGAAGTACATGACATTCGATGAAACCGTTTCCGCGTTGGCAACGATGGTCGGACAATATTGCAGCAAGATGTCCCGCGTAGCCATGGAATTGAGCATGATCTCTCCCAAGGTTAGGGGTCGCTCTTGTGGATCGAGTATCCTGCTACCTGCATCGAGTGATTTCCATACATCGAACTTGCCTGCCATAACTGCCAGCGGCGTATCCACGAATTCATGACTTTCCTTGGCTTGCAGCTTTTTCACCCGATTTCCCATTTCCGCTAGGATGGTATCCTGCTCGTCTGTAGCTTGAGACCGAAGCTGTGGGTCGCGTTTGCGACGGAGGGCTCTTCGGAAATTGCGATTAGCGGTTGGATCGTAGAGGAAGAAAAGAGCAGAGGAAGCGGCTACATGCAGGGCTCCGGGGGACTCGTCCAAGCTTATGGTCGGTTTAAAGTGCTCGCCAGCGTTGTCGTAGAAAACCAACGCTTTACGCTTCTCCGCGTCTTTCATGTTGCGCAAGTGGTAGACGAACGGTCGAGGCAGGGCTACCATCTTGCCGTTTCTCGGGAGCTGTTCGTACATGAGTCCCTCGAAGTCCGTTTTCGAGATAAAGGCATCCTCCGGCGTGAGGGCAGAGAAGAGCCGATTCTTCATCTCGTTCAGTCGAACGTTTCCCGAAGGATCGCCATCCTGCAGGATACATTGGAAGGAACGCATCAGTTCCTCAGGTAGGAGTTTCAGCAACGTAGCTAGATAGTAGGACTTCCCGCTGCTCGGGGCGCCAACAAGCGAGAGGATAACATGGTTTTGCGACAGAAACGATGTAGGGAGCCTGCCACGACAATGCGGACAAGCCAGGTCGATACTGACCACGCCTTGCTCGTCGAGGGCTTGTCCTAGGTCGTTGAAACGTTCGGCATGAAAGCGCAATTTTGCATCTGGTCCTAGAATGGGATCTCCAGTCAATTCGTCGTGAGCCGCAATATTCATCACGCTTCCCTCCTCGAAGGTTTTCCAACATGTTGGACATGAGTGTACGCCATCTTTGCTTAAGCTCTCGACAGCGTCGCGACCGTAGCGAGCTCGTGGATGGAGAAATCCCTTTTTCGATGAAGGTGGTCGTTCCGGTATCAATGGAAGTACGACGCTCAAAGGAAAATGGGCATTAACACCTTTGGGGAATGCGATGCTGGCGGATTCAGCTTCGATTCGCTTTTCCAGATCTTCACGATTCATCGCTTCCTTTTCGATGAGCGTCTTCGACTCCGGCTTTTCCTTGCTAGCTATTTCCCATTCGCCGCTTTTGAAATCGTTGCCAAACCCGCCGCCATTACGGCTCAATTTGAGAGCCAGCAAATGGCCCCTCAACGCTAGGGAGTAGGTTTTATCCAAGTCTAGCTCCAAGGTCTCGCTAATCGGAATACCATCTAGCAAGGGCATGCTTTCCTTGTCCAGAGGTTCGATGAAGTGGCGAGACCCCTTTTTGTAGACGCGGCAGAGAGGACGTGTTGCTCCACTGGGAGACTTGCCTCTCAAGCTTGCTGGAAAGCTACTTGCCAGTGTCACGCTACGATTCAGACAATCGGCGATGGCGAGACTTGGAGATTTTCGAAAGAGGTCGAAGAGGCCCATAAATTCAGAGGCGTGCAAGCGGAATGAGAGGAATAAGCTTCTATTTATGGTAGAAACTGCTCGCCAAGGCAAGAGACAGCTCAGGTCGCTTTTTCAATCTCTAGAAATGCCTGGCTAGATGGAAAAAACGCTTGCATGGGAGGCCAGTCTTTCTACGTTCTCCCGCTCTTGTTACTGTCCCGTTCGTCTAGTCAGGCCTAGGACACAGGGTTTTCATCCCTGCAACAGGGGTTCGAATCCCCTACGGGACGCCACCTTCAAAGTAAGAAGTAGGAAGGCGGAGTTAAGAAGTAAGTTGCCTTGGATGATGCTTGCCAAGCGTAGGGGATGAGAGCCCCGAAATGGGGTTTGACGGAGCGAGGAACGAGTGGAGATGGGGCATGCGAAGCATGAGCCCGAAGGGCTTGGAGCCCGGCTCCAACCAATCCCCTACGGGACGCCATATAATTTATAAACTGTTACATATCAGCAATTTATAAACTTATGCGATAGGGGTTGGACCCCTGTCATTTTAGTCCGACTCTGTGGCATGGGATTTCAATTTCTTTGGCTATCAAGCACTTACGATTAGTCTGAAATTTATATTCTTAGCGGACCGTGATTTAAGTGGCCCAAGTGCGTCTAAAACTTGTGAGTCTATTTGTGCGCACCCACTTACGCTTAACTCGTAAGCCTGGAGTCTGTTGATGGGTGCCCTAAGGTGGGAACCTCCTCCCTTCGCCATATCCTTCGCTCGAACAACTATCGAAGCCAGCGACCTCAGTATGCCTCCTTAGGCTAAACATGGTCCACTCTTTCCAAACTTGACACAGCGATACTATACCCCCCTATAGTATTAGCATGGCACATCTAACGGAGGATAACTCGAAGATCCTAAAACGCGTTCGACGACTGAAAGGCCAACTGGAAGGAGTCGAGAAAATGCTCGCGGAAGGCGCGGATTGCTATGCGGTCCTGCAAAACGCAGCCGCATGTCGAGGCGCCTTCAATTCGCTTATGCGGGAATTGATCCTAGATCACGTCGAACACCACCTGGTTCAAAGCGACGAAGCGACCGACGAGATTCGCGAAACCGCCCAAGAAATCCAGGACATCGTTAAGAGCTTCTTAAAATAACGCTTTCCGACAGCACACTCGATAAATGAAAATCACCTTTGCAGCTCTGATGACTCTCCTTCTCGTCTTCTCGGCGGGCAGGCAGTATCAGCTGTGCAAGCATCATTCGGGCACGGTTCACGTCTTTACCGGCTCGCAAAAGTGCGACGGCGAACACAGCCACGCCATGTCGTGCGCTCACCCGCATCACGACGAATCGCATGGCGATCACCATAGCCATCACGAATCTTCCGGCGAGCATCACGAGCCCTGCTCGCACGAGGTGGTCATCGCCGAAAAAGACAAAGCGACGACCAGCGGCAAGACTTTCGTCGCTCAAAGCTCCCTCATCGCGATTCTTCCCGCAGAGCCTTTTTCAGTCGGATCCTGGGCAAGTTCGTCCAAACAGCTATTGAGCCACCCGCAAGGCCGAGGGCCGCCGGGAATGGATTCCACCCTCAGGCGATTCGCCGACTGTATACGCCTCACTATCTGAAGCCTCGTTTCGAAACTAGCGACGACCGCGGCAAACGCGCAGTGCCACTTGAGCCTGCAAGCCGCGTTTACGACAGCATTTCCCGAAATTGCTGTAACCAATTGCTCAATACGAAACTAAGCTTCAACAAATGCTATCTCAGTACACGTCACCTCATCGCATCTTACGTCGAAACCGGACCGCGCGACGAGCGAAAATTCTCCTAATCGCAAGTTCGCCATT
Organism: Opitutaceae bacterium; assembly: GCA_028281165.1. GTDB lineage: Bacteria > Verrucomicrobiota > Verrucomicrobiia > Opitutales > Opitutaceae > JANQRT01. The sequence continues at coordinate 5,800 of JANQKI010000083.1, forward strand.
CTGGCTGTTAGCCTTGGGGCGCTCCGCCGAAATCCCGCTAGACGCCGCCATCGACCGCGCGATCGAAGTCGCCCAAATCCAGACGCTCGACGACATCGCGCTCAACGAAGCCAAGAGCTACCGCAAAGCTGCGAGCAGCTTGCCCAACCCCTCTCTCTTCTACGAGCGGGAAACTCTCGATGGTTCGCAAACCGTTTCCGATAGCCGGGAAACGACCTTCGGCATCGCAGCCCCCCTCGACTTCATTTGGAAACGTTCTGCCCGCATCGCAGCCGCCGAGCTTCGAGGCGAAGTGGCCGTTCTGCAAACCGAGGAACATCGCCGGCAGGTC
>JANQKI010000089.1 GCA_028281165.1 Opitutaceae bacterium
CGTCCGCCTTGATTAGTGTAGTGTGGAAAGTGCCAGAACAATTGGCGTTCAGGAATCTCTCCACCTATGAGGCCTTGGGCGAAACTCGCCCCATCCAGACCGTCGGGAACAGAGATGCCGGCAAGCTCCAGTAAGGTGGGAATCCAGTCGATATTGTTCACGGGCGTGTCGATAACCCGCCCCTCGGGAATGCGGCCAGGCCAACGTACGATCAGCGGCACACGTTGGCCTCCTTCATAGACATATCCTTTGCCTGCCCGATAGGGCGTATTGTGCGTGACCCGATCATGCTTGAGCTCCGGGACGTGAAGCCCGCCGTTGTCTGAGGTGAAAACGAAAATCGTATTATCGGCCAGGCCCAGTTCCTCTAGCTTAGCGGTAAGCAGTCCGATAGTGTCGTCGAGCGTCTCGATCAACGCGGCGTAGACCGGTTCGAAGGCATCCTTATTCTTGTCGATGAGGTCTTGCTTCGCCGTGTACGGAATATGTGGAGTGTAGTGGCCGAGATAAGCCACAAACGGTCGATCCTGGTTCGTTTCAATGAACTTGATGGTTTCGCGGGTCAGCTCGTATTCCGCCTTGCCGCCTTCGTCTTCTGATGGAACCGTGTCCCTTCCATCGCCGGGATGATACACGTGGTCGAACCCGTGCTCCGCTGGACCAGGCGCTTTACCGATATGCCACTTGCCAATAAACCCGGTGGCATAGCCGGCTTCCTTGAAGTAGCGAGGAAAGGTCTTAACTGCGAGCGGTACATGCATCATAATCTCAGGGTGCAATACGCGTTGCGAAGTCGTGTCCGGTCGGCCAGGCAGATAGGTCGTCAAATGCAGCCGCGCTGGATTGAGCCCTGTAAGCAGGCCTGCCCTTGAAGGAGAACAGATTGCCTGAGACGCATACGCCGATGTAAAGCGCGAACCCTGTTCTGCCAACCGATCGAGGTGCGGGGTATTGTGGTCTTCGCGACCGTAGCAGCGTAGATCGTTGATGCCAAGATCGTCACAAATTATGAATACAATATTAGGTAGGGACATTATGTTTTTCTATAATTGAGAGTACCAAAGCCGTGTGCTCGCGGCATTTGGATCGAGAATTGTGTATATCGCTTGGTTTGAATATATATTATCTATGATTTATCGGGTCATTTCAGCATTCTTATCTTTTCTTTTGCCGACAGTTTTTCACCTGTTTTCTTTTCAAGTTTTTCAATCTTCTTCAGTTTACTCCCCATCGATTTATGGGCGAAAGGGCCTCTAACAAGCATGAAGATTATGACGACGCAAAGCGCTAGGAGTAGGGTTACCATTTTGCTTCTCTAACGTTTATTATCTGACATGTCTGATGACGCTGAAGGAGTCAAGTGTACCCCTTAGACAGACTTCTGAATTAGCCCCAAATTTCTCCAATAACGCTTTATAGTAATACCAAGTGGGAACTATTCAATTTCTTCATTGCGCGAGCCGTTAACACCCCCGTAAGCATTGAATCGATACGGCTCAATCACACCGCTCAGGCTTGCTGGGAAAAGGCCCTCGATGAATACGCCTTCATCGCGGACTTCTTCGGTGCGAATGCCTCCGTTTTGATGCAGACGGGAAACCACATCGTAGCGTTCGTGGGGAATGAGGAGTTCGATTGAACGAAGCTTGGCATTAAGGCTGTCAGAAATGGCTTGTTTGAGCTCGATTAGGCCTTCCCCCGTGAGCGCGCTGACGAAGTGAGCAGATGGATACACGAGCTTAAGTCGATCTAATAAATCTGGGCTGTGAGGTTCGTCGACTTTGTTAAATACGATGATAGTGGGATTTTTGTCCGCTTCGATGTCGCTGAGTACTTGGAGAGTCGTTTCGTAGTGCTCGTCCACTTCAGGATTCGACATGTCGAGAACATGTATCAATAAATCTGCGACAATAGCCTCTTCAAGCGTTGCCTTAAAGGCTTCTACTAAACGGTGCGGCAAGCGTCGGACAAAGCCTACCGTATCCGTTAGCAGTACGTGTTGGCTTTGCTCTAGTTCTAAACGGCGGGTGGTTGGATCCAGCGTGGCGAAGAGCTTGTCTTCCGCCAAGACCTCGGAATTCGTCAGTTTGTTGAGCAGGGTGGATTTCCCCGCGTTGGTGTATCCGACAATGGATACGGTGGGCACGGGTTTACGGAGGCGCTTGGCTCGTTGCACGTGGCGATGCCGAATAACTTGATCGAGCTCTTTCTTGACTAGGGCAATCCGCTCGCGAACCATGCGACTGTCAGCCTCAAGCTGCGTTTCTCCTTGGCCTCTGGCTCCGGTCATGCCTCCTCGCTGACGGCTCAGGTGGGTCCAGGCCCGACGCAGACGAGGAAGTGAATATTCCATGCGAGCTAGCTCCACTTGTAGACGGGCTTCCTTAGTTTGAGCTCGTTCGGAGAAGATGTCGATGATGACTTCTTGTCGATCGATAACGGCGATTTTCGACTCCATTTCCCAATTACGTTGCTGAGCGGGAGTGAGCTCGTCGTCGAATATGAGGACGTCCGCCTGATGCTCCGCTACAAGATCGAGGATTTCCTCCACTTTTCCTTTCCCAACCAGGAAGGCAGGCTGTGGTTTGCGGAGTTTAACGATCAGTGTATCCACAATGGGGATATCTAGATTGGTAGTCAGTTCTTCCAGCTCTTCTAGAAGGTACTCCGCTTCCGAGCGAGACATGGTCGAGCGCTGGATCCCGATGAGGATCGCTCGCTGCACCTTCTTTCTGTTTTCTTCGATATCGAACATTGGGTTAAGCTGAAGGAGTTTAGGCTGTAGACTGAAGGTTTTCAATCTGCGAAGGCCTTAGGTCTTCAGACTTCAGTCTATTGGACTGTCTGTAAATTTAAAAGCCCTGCTCCCTATATGAGAGCAGGGCTTGATTGAAAGGTTTGTCTACGGTTTGCGCATTTTTACGCGTCAGCCTCGATGGCGGCTTGGGCGGCTGCTAGGCGAGCGACCGGTACGCGTGGGGGAGAGCAGCTTACGTAGCTGAGTCCTGCGTTGTGACAGAATTTCACGGAGGCTGGATCGCCGCCGTGTTCGCCACAGATACCCAGCTTGATATTCGGGCGAGTGGCCTTGCCGCCTTCAACACTCAGTTTTACCAGTGCTCCAACGCCTGATTGATCGATCGAGGCGAATGGGTTTTGGGGCAGAATATCCAGGTCTTTGTACTTGCCCAAGAAGCTTCCCGCATCGTCACGGCTCATGCCCAGCGTAGTCTGAGTAAGGTCGTTGGTGCCGAAGCTAAAGAATTCCGCGCTCTCCGCGATTTCGTTTGAAGTAACGGCCGCGCGAGGCACTTCGATCATGGTTCCGACGAGGTAGTTAATTTTTACGCCTTTGGCTTTTTGTACCTCTTTAGCAACGCGATGGACAATAGCCACCTGATTATCGAGCTCGTCCTTGAATCCAACCAAAGGAATCATCACCTCGGGAAGAACCTTGATCTTATTCTTGAGTTTCAGAACTTGAGCAGCCGCTTCGAAGATAGCGCGAGCCTGCATTTCAGTGATTTCTGGATACGAGATTCCAAGGCGGCAACCACGATGACCAAGCATCGGATTCTCTTCGTGAAGCGCTCGAACGCGGTCGCTAATGACATCTGGCGACACGCCTAGGTGTTCAGCTAATGTACGGCGCGCCTCGTCGTCGTGCGGCAAGAATTCGTGCAAAGGTGGATCTAGCAGTCGAATGGTAACGGGGCGTCCCTTCATGGCTTTGAAGAGCCCGTTGAAATCCTTGCGTTGGAAAGGCAAAAGTTTTTTGAGGGCCTTTTTGCGTTCTGTCTCGTTTCTTGCGAGAATCATTTCACGCATGTAGGTAATGCGTTTGCCTTCGAAGAACATGTGTTCCGTGCGGCAAAGTCCGATGCCTTCGGCCCCCAATGCTACAGCGGACTCGGACTGTTCCGGGGTATCTGCGTTGGTGCGTACTCCAAGCTTTCTGTATTTGTCAGCCCACTTCATGACCTGCTCAAAAAGCTGGTAGGTGTAGCTCTTTTCGGCTTTCATTTTACCGGCGAGGACTTGAGAGACTTCGGATGGGGCAGCGCCTACATGGCCGGCGAAAATTTGTCCGCTAGTGCCATCAATAGAAATGAAATCACCTTCCTTGAGTTTAATCCTACCGCAGGAAATGGTGCGCGTAGTGTAATTGATTTCGATGTCCGAGGCGCCGCAAATGCAGACTTTGCCCATTTGGCGAGCTACCAGGGCGGCGTGAGAGGATACTCCGCCACGTGATGTGAGAATGCCATCGGAAGCGATCATGCCACGCAAATCTTCTGGCGATGTTTCTTCCCGGCAAAGGATGACGGGATTGCCTTGAGCTACTTCCTCTTCCGCGTCAGACGCGTTGAAAACAATCTTGCCTGAAGCAGCGCCGGGTCCAGCGGGAAGACCGGTTGCCATAAGCTTAGCCTTCTTAATAGCGGCGGCATCGAAAATGGGAACGAGCAAGCTGGAAATCTGATCGGCAGGAATTTTGGTAACGGCCGTTTTCTGAGTCATCAATTTTTCCTTTGTCATTTCCACGGCAATACGAACCGCCGCAAGGCCTGTACGCTTTCCGTTTCGCGTCTGAAGCATGTAGAGCGTTCCATCTTCGATGGTGAACTCGAAGTCCTGCACATCGCCGAAGTGCTTTTCCAACTTCTTGCGAACCGCGCTGAGCTCTTTGAAAGACTTGGGCATGTCGGTGTCTAGCTGGGCGATAGGAAAGGGCGTGCGTACACCTGCGACAACATCTTCGCCTTGAGCGTTGATCAGGTATTCGCCGTAAAAAACGTTTTCGCCATTAGCAGGGTCGCGCGTGAAAGCGACGCCAGTGGCTGAAGTGTCGCCCATGTTGCCGAAGACCATCAGTTGGACGTTTACCGCGGTTCCCCATTCGGCAGGAATGCCATACTTCTGGCGGTAGAGAATAGCTCTCTCATTTTGCCAGGAGCTGAATACGGCTCCGATTGCTCCGTCGAGCTGTTTGTGGACGTCCTGCGGGAAGGCGCCGCCAGTGCGTTGTTTGATGAGCTTCTGGAAGCGTTTGATGACTTCCTTGTTGTCCTCTTCAGTGAGGTCCGAGTCGATTTTGACGCCTGCCTCTTTCTTAACTCCTTCTAGAACGTGTTCGAAAGGTTCGGGCTCGAGCTCGCTGCGAGATTGGACGCCCATGACGACGTCGCCGTACATCTGCACGAAGCGGCGGTAGCAATCGTAGGCGAAACGGCCGTTGCCGGACTTCGCCTTGAGAGCTTCGACTGTCTTGTCGTTAAGGCCAAGATTAAGGATGGTATCCATCATGCCCGGCATGGAATCGCGGGCGCCAGAGCGAACGGAAAATAGAAGGGGGTTCTTGGTGTCGCCGAATTTCTTGCCGCTTTCCTTTTCGACAATCTTTATGGCAGATTCGATCTGGCCTTTGAGGGCAGCAGGGTATTTGCGATTGCTTTTGTAGTACTCGGTGCAGACCTCGGTGGTGATAGTGAAGCCTCCAGGAACAGGCAGGCCGATGCTGGCCATCTCCGCTAGGTTGGCGCCCTTGCCGCCGAGAAGCTCTCTCATTTTTGCGCTACCGTCGGTTTTCTTTCCGAACGAGTAAACGTATTTGGGGGCTTTCGCAGTGGTTTTGCGTGTCGCCTTTTTCGCTTTTGATGATCGTTTAGCAGTGGATTTGGATGGCATCCTATTTCGCTTTATGGTTTTTCAATGATGGTCGATTTAGTGAATTTTACTAAACGGACCTATTGGGAAAAGGGTTCCACATAAGAACGGATTATCATCTGTCAATGGGATTGAGAGTAATTGTCCCAATAGTTACCAAATAGTCTCGCTTTGGCTAAAACACCCCTTGTTGAGGCTTTTTCGGAGACTTGTGCAGAAAGAGGGATGGACAAAAAGTTTTTGACGTATCGATCACTCGGTTAGCAGATTAGAGCCGATATTTTTGGCTAATCAATATGCCTGAAGACGAAGATACACAGCATCATGACGACGAAGCCGGTCTTGAAGCGAGCGACAATAACGAGTCGCTTCAAGAATACGGTCTAGAGGAGGAAGATGATTGGGCGGGAGATCCTAAGAAGATGGGATTTCTCGATCATCTGGAAGAGCTTCGCTGGACCATCATGAAGCCCTTGGCTGTTTTCTTTATCACCTTCATCATCGTGATGGCTAACATCAAGCGTGTATCCACATTGCTGATGTGGCCGCTTAGAGAGGCGGAAGAAAAGATGGGGGTTACGAGCGCCTTTGACGCGTTGGCCACGCGCAATCCCATGGGCGTCTATTCGGCTATGCTGCAGATTGGTTTTGTCTTTGGTCTGGCTGTAGCTTTGCCTTTTATTATTTTTTATGGAGCCAAGTTTATCGCTCCCGCCTTGACCAAAAAAGAGAAGCGTCTGCTACTGCCTGGTTCTATCGGCGTGTTTATTCTTTTTATGGCGGGAAGCTCATTTAGCTTTTTTCTGCTTTTGCCTAAAACGATTCAGATAACGATTTGGTTTAACGCTCTGATGGATTATCAGCTCCTCTGGACGCCGGATAGCTACTTGGGTTTCATGCTGTGGCTGGTTTTAGGAATGGGCGTTTCGTTTCAATTCCCTCTGGTAGTCGTTCTCCTGGTCTATCTTGGTATTCTGACTGCTGATCAACTCGCCTCGTCACGTAGAGTGATGATCCTCGTCCTTGTTATCATCGCCGCCTTCCTGACACCTCCCGATCCCTTCACGCAGATGATGGTAGCCGCGCCCATGATTGTTCTTTTTGAGATTTCAATCTGGCTTGCCCGTATCGTGCAAAAGAAACGTGAGCGAGATTTGGATACGGCGCTAGCGGACTAAAGTCCAGCAGTCAGCTGCCAGTAAACAGCTATTTAGCATGGTGGCTAGCGTTTCCGCTTGTCGCTGTTTGTCTGCAAACTGTCAACTGATAACTATCTACTCAAAGGGCGTGTAATGCCCTCGTAAATACGTCGCAGGCTTGGTCGATGGCGTCTTGTTCGTGGGCAGTTGAGATGAAGTTCCCCTCGTATTTCGATGGCGGGATGTAGACACCCTTTTCGAGGCAGGTATGGAAATATTTGTTAAAGCGATCCGTATCACTCGTCGTGGCGTCGTCCAGGTTTTCAACTGGATCTTCGGAAAAATAGAGGCAAAACATGGAGCCGACCTGAGGGATTTGGCCAGGTAGACCGATTTCCTGGAGTGTCGTTTCGATGGCTTCCTGCACTTGGTTCCCCATTTTTTCCAAACGTTGATAGACGTCGTCTTCCTTTAAAAGCTTCAGCGCGGCGATGCCAGCCGCCATGGCAAGCGGATTGCCACTCAATGTGCCTGCCTGGTAGACGGGACCGAGGGGCGCCAGGCAATCCATGATTTCCGTTTTGCCTCCGACTGCTCCAACGGGCAATCCGCCTCCAATGATTTTTCCGAGAGCCGTAAGATCTGGAATAATGTCCTCCCTTTCCTGTACGCCTCCAGCGGATACGCGAAAGCCGGTCATCACTTCATCGAAAATTAAAACGGTTCCGTGTTTTGTACACAAATCGCGAATACCCCGCAAATAGCCTCCTTTGGGCATGATTAGGCCGATGTTGGCGGGGTAGGGCTCGAGAATCACACAGGCTAGCTGGTCTCCGAATTTTGCGAAAGCAGAATCGACAGCTTCGATGTCGTTGAAAGGAAGAACAATAGTTTCTTCAGCAAAGCTTTCAGGGATGCCGGCGCTGTCGGGGTTGCCAAGCGTTAAGGCTCCCGAGCCGGCCTTTATAAGCAGCGAGTCAACGTGGCCATGGTAGCATCCTTCGAATTTGATGACCTTGTTTCGTTTTGTGCATCCGCGAGCCAAACGGATGGCCGTCATGGTGGCTTCAGTACCGCTATTAACCATGCGTACTTTTTCTACGGATGGCACCATTTCGATTATCAGTTCGGCCATTTCCACCTCATAAGGATTTGGGGTCCCGAAACTTGTCCCATTGTTGAGAGCCTCAGCCACAGCCTCGCGAATAACTTCGTTGTTGTGACCATGTATGGCTGGTCCCCAGGTGCAGACGAAGTCGATCAGCTCGCGATCGTCAGCTGTCGTCAGTTTCGCTCCCTCAGCTTTCTTGGTGAAGAAAGGCGTCCCGCCAACAGAGCGAAAAGCGCGAACCGGAGAATTGACGCCACCAGGCATGAGCTGCTGGGCGCGTTGGAAAAGAGAATTCGAAATGGTCATTTCGTAGGTTGATTAGACAGCCCCTCGACAACTCGGGGTCCTTCGGATAGTTGTTTAGGTAGTTAGGATTTGGTATCAAGCATTCTTCCTAAATGCCTAAAAACCTATTCCTTAAACCGCTGTGTGGTTTACGACACATACTTTTGCACTATGGGAATTCTGCGGCCGACACCGAAGGCGAGGGGAGTAAGTTTCAGGCCGGGAGCGGCTTGCTTGCGTTTGTATTCGTTGAGATCGACTTTGCGTATTATTTCATTCACTACGTCGGCATCGTAGCCTAGATCGATAATGTCTTGCGAAGACATGCCTTCTTCGACGTAGCGTTTTAGAATGCCGTCGAGAATTTCGTAGGGAGGAAGGCTGTCTTCATCTTTTTGATCCGGCCTAAGCTCAGCCGAGGGTGGTTTTTCAATGGTGGATGCAGGGATCTTTTCGCCATCGCGGTTCAGGTGACGAGCCAGTTCGAATACCATGACTTTGGGCAGGTCTGAAATTACGGCTAGGCCCCCGCACATGTCTCCGTAGAGCGTGCAATAGCCGACGGCCAACTCGCTTTTATTCCCTGTTGTCAGCAACAGGGCTCCGAATTTATTCGATAGCGCCATGAGCAGAAGACCTCGAGCCCTAGCTTGTATGTTTTCTTCGGTTACATCTCTCTTGTAGCCTTGAGTGAGAGGCGAGAGGGTCTCTTCGGAGGCCGCGACAACATCCGCTATGGGCACCGTATGAAAATGGATTCCAAGATTTTCCGCTAGGTCTTTTGCGTCCGTTTTGCTGTGACTGCTTGAGATGCTTGAAGGAAGACTGATGCCCGTTACATTCTCCTTGCTCAGCGCTTTTTCGGCGATGGCAGCTGTCACCGCAGAGTCAATACCTCCACTCAGTCCAATGAGAGTTTTCTTGAATCCGCTTTTATGAGCGTAGTCGCGAAGGCCCAGAGCCAAGGCATCTTCAATGTCCTGCAATGGGTCTTGGCGAAACGTATCCGAAAATTGATTCGATTCATCTAAATCAATTACGCGTGTTTCTTCGGCAAAACCCGCTAGCCCTGCAATCAACTCTCCCTGGGTGTTGGTCGCCATGCTTCGACCGTCGAAAATCAATTCGTCGTTTCCGCCGACTGCATTTACGTAAACCAATGGAGCACTGCAGATTTTGGCAGTCTCGGTCACCAGCTTTTCGCGAATGTCATTTTTTTCCATATGCCACGGGCTGGCGGATAGATTGACTAGAAGATCGATGGACTGGTCCTTTATGTATTCAATCGGTCCTGACGCGTACCGTTGATGATTGTCCGTTTCTTCTGTTGTCCAAATATCCTCGCAAATGGTAACGGCTATTCGTTTGTTTCCGTGCTCGAAAATGAGGGGAGAATCCGCTGCTTCAAAATAGCGATCCTCGTCGAACACATCGTAGGTTGGCAGTAAACACTTTTTCCCTATTTGGACGACCTTGCCCCCTGCGCAAATCGCTGCCGCATTGAAAAATGTTCGACCCGTAGCCGAATGATTAGGCGCAACAAAACCGATGAGAGCCGGAACGGAGCCAATTTGGGCTGCTACCTGTCGCAGCGCGGCCTCGTTGTCTGGAACGAAATTGCGCTTGAAAAGCAAATCGCGTGGCGGATAGCCGCAAATCGCGAGCTCTGGAAACACGACTAAGTTTGCTCCCTGATTAGCCAGTTTAGCGTAGGCAGCCTCGATGAGCTTTCCGTTTCCAGAGAGATCGCCAACCGTTGTATTGATCTGAGCTACGCCGATTTTCATGCGTTGAGCGGAGCAGTTTTACGAGCTATCGATAAAGAGCAAGTAGGCTTTTGCG
>JANQKI010000149.1 GCA_028281165.1 Opitutaceae bacterium
TTCGACCAGGATGGGAAAAGCGTGGTCAGTGTGAATAGTCCCACGCAAGGGGTGACGGGCATACCTGCAGAGATGGAATCCATAGAGGGCAACACTATCGCCATCGCCGTACCCAATATTCGAGGACATTTCTCAGGGGAATACGATTCCGCCAGCCAGAAGATCAAAGGAATCTGGAACCAGGGAAACGAGCTTCCACTGGTATTGGAACGAACTGCGGAGATTGCGGCGGAAAAGGGGATATCCGAAGAACAGCTTCAGACCCAGCTTGGGCAGCTAAGCAAAAAGCTCGAAGAACTAAGGAAGGAAAATCATATTCCAGGTCTGGCCTTAGCCATCGTCAAGGACGACGAAGTCATTTTCTCGGAGGGATTCGGTTTGGCCGATATTGAAAACGAGACTCCCGTCACCAACGAAACCACCTTCGCCATCGGCTCTACCACCAAGGCCTTCAACGCCGTGCTTTTGAAGATGCTGGAAGAAGACGGACTTCTAGACATGAAGGCTCCTGTGAGCGATCTGCTCCCGGAATTCAAGTTGAACATTCGTACCGATAACGAGGAAGACGCCGTATCCATCGAGGACCTTATTTCCCATCGGACTGGCTATCCGCGTATGTCGTTTCTCTGGGTGGAAGAGAAGTTTCCCGAGAAAGAGCTCTTCGAAACCATGGCCAAGGCTCGTCCCACCGCGAAATTTCGCAAGCGATTCCAATACACAAACATCATGTACCGTGTCTCCGGCATTGCGGCTGAGAAAGCGACTGGCCAAACCTGGAGCGAAATGATCGAGGATCGCATTTTCGAACCCTTGAGAATGAACAGCTCTACCCTATCGATAAAGGAGGCGCAAAAAAATTCGTCCTTGGCTCTTGGATACTATTGGAACGAGGATAAGGAGTCCTTTACCCGCTTGCCTATGACATCCATTGTGGAAAACGCCGCTCCGGCAGGAGCCATCAATTCCAATCTGGAAGACATGACGAAATGGATACGATTCCTGCTCAATGAAGGAGTAGCTTCCGGCCAGTCTTTAATAAGCAAGGAATCGTTGGTCGACACCTGGTCGACCCGTACCCGCATCGCCCCTACCATGAATTACGGGCTCGGCTGGTTTTTGCAGAATTGGGAGGGCAAACAAGTGGTTCAGCACGGCGGAAGCATCGACGGGTTCGCCTGCCAGGTCAGTCTGATTCCTGAAGCCAAGGTGGGCTATGTGCTCTTTGCCAACGTGACCGCCACCCCTCTTCAGAATGTGTCTATGGAGTTGGTCTGGAAGACAGTCCTCGGAGAGGGCCTGGGAGAAGCAGCTCCGGCTACAGCCATCGATTTCTCACCTTATGTAGGCGAGTTCATCGGCAATTTCGCGTCGTTCAACAATGCCACTTTCACCGTTAAAGAGAAAGACGGAAAGCTGGCCATCGACGTTCCCGGCCAGCAGCTCTACTCTCTGAAGTCGCCCAACGAGGAAGGCAAGTGGTTCTTCGAGTTGACAGATACCATAGCGGTTTCCTTCTCCGAAAAAATGGAGGACAAAGTATCGGAAGCTCAAATACACCAAGCCGGACATATCTTCAAGCTTCCTCGAAAAACGGCCGACACCGTTGCTCCACGAGGCATTCTACTGAAAGAGGATCTATTCGCCTTGATGGATTTCGAAAATCAGCGCCAAGCCATTGAAGCGGTTGGACTGATAAGAATATCGGGCAGGGTCGAGCTTCCTAATACGGGCATCGAGGGCTCCATCATTGCTTACAAGTCGATCAAAGACGATTTTTTCAGAACCAAGCTCGATTTCGGCAAGTTTGGCAGCACCGCCACCTATTACCAAGACGGAAAAGGCACTTCGGACCCTAGCTTTCAAGCGCCTCAAGCCATGAGCTCGAGAATGATAGAAAATCTGCGAATCGTTGAAGGTCTAGTTGACCTGCGAGACGCGTTTCCAAACCTTTTAGTAAAGGAGAAGAAAGAAATCAAAGGGAAGGAATACTACCAGGCCACCTACTCAGGCCACCAGCAAGGCCCCCTTACCGATCTAGTCGATACGGAGACCGGAAACGTATTTCAACGTAACACAACCTATCATTACTCGCCTTTTCTTCCGCCTATCCGCATCCGGGTAAACTTTGAGGACTATTTCGAGTTCGAAGGCATCCGTATCCCAAGAAAAACTACATACCGAAATCCGCAGACCGGCCTAACAGTAATTACAATCGATACGGTGGAAAAAGTGGAAGACACGTCAGATATTGCGATAGATTTTTAACCACTGCCGAGATCAAAGATCGACACGTCACTCCAAGTGCCCAGTAGCATCCGCATCCGCCATGCTGCGCCGACAAAAGCAGAAAAGAGAATCCTGCTCTCGCGAAGCGAGATTCTACCGTCCTGCTAAGCAGGACGATCCAGCGGCTGCCGGAGAGCGATGTTAAAAACAAAAAGAAATCTATGCAGACGAAAACGAATTCGACGAAGCTCGCCACAGAGCGGATTGAGCTACACGAAGGTCTTCATAGATCAACGTTGTCTCAAGTTTCTAATTACATAAAACTATCCAGGTGACTCACTAAAGTTTGGCCGAAAGCGTTTACCCGAACGATGGTCCATTACTTCAATGGAGGTACCTAGGATCCTGCTTTCTCATGGTTTTTTAGTAAATTAATTGAAAAAGCTTGTAAAATTCTAATGGTTTAACCGTTTATAAACGCAAAATTTACACTAGAACGGTTTCATCTTACCCAAAGACGACATCCAAGCTCATAGAATGCCTTGATGAGAATTCAAAAACAAAATACAGTTTATGCCTGGTACCCATCCATATATATCTGGTGCCGGAAATATCGCCCAAATGGTATTACAACTACGAAAGGCGTTTCCCCCGGCCATCTCATCTGAAACTGTAAAGAAACTCGGACTAGCCCCAAATAATGAAAGCTACGTGATAAACACGTTGCATTTTATTGGTGTAATTGATGCGGAGGGAAAGAAAACCGAAGAAGCTGGAAAAGTCTTTTCTAAGCATAGAGACGATGAATTCGCTGAAAGCTTTTCTCAGTTGATTAAGAGTGCCTATTCCTCGGTGAGCGAAAAGGATGAGCAAGAAGGATACAAATTCATTTTTTCGGGATCAATGATGGCGATTCGGAATCCACGTGGGCATGAAATCAACCTCAAAGATTCACCTACAGATTGCCTTGATCATCTCAGTCTAGCTTCAATGCTGGCAAGAAGACTGGAAAAAAGAATCTCATCATAACCATTCCATGGATACAACTCATTACAGTCGCTCTGCTCCCTCCATTCTTTTGTTGTAGAGTCGTTGTACTAAAACTCTGAATGACACCCGAAGACAAAGCTATAATTCAAGATTATCTCAACATCGACGAGCCCTTTGGCCCAGTTGATGCACGAGAGATAGAGTCTCAAAGGGCCATAGAACTATTGTTTGAAAAACACAATGAGCTCTACAAGCATCTTCACCAAAGACCCTCAATAGTAGTTGGACGAAAAGGTTCAGGAAAAACTTCATATCTCAACTCAGTGTATTTTGCCAACGGCTACAAATATATCGTGGAGCTTGATGCCGCCGAACTTTTTTCGAATGTAATCAAATCAATCAGCAAAATTTCATACGGTCCCGTTTTTGCAGAGTCAGTTAGCAAGGTTTGGGAGAGTGTTTTATATATCGGTCTTTTTTCCTCATTAAGGAAGCAACTTCCCGCATCCAGCAGATCAAAGAAACTCATCAATGACTATCTGGCAAAAATAGGAATGCGAGACGATTGCACTGTGGAAGATGCTGTTTGGAAAGTTACTGAGATTATCTCGGAGAAAGCAGAAAAGAAGTCATATGGAATAATTGCTGAAATTCTGCGATCTTTGGATAACGTTACCTTTAACTCTACCAGAGCATCACTCGTTTCCGAGTTAAGAGAGAATAGGCAGCAAGTTGCTGTTCTTTTGGATTCACTCGATGACTTTATGCTAGAGTTTGAATCTGTGGGTAGGTCGCTCCAGGGTCTCTTAATGTTTGTTGGTGGATCGAATAAGCCTTCTTCCCCAATCGACATACGGCTTTGTTTGCCTGCAGAACTGTATCACCGCTTCCTTGATATTTCTTCAAATCCCAATAAAGATTTTCGAAGAAAGTTGCTCCTGCACTGGGTAGCACCCGAGTTGGTATTCATAGCTGCACATCGCATAGGCTTATACTGTGAATCATTCGACCTCAGTTTTCCACTCAAAAGCATATCTGGCATAGCAACCAAACGAGGGGCTCAGAGTGCAGTGAGGCGAATGCTACCCGATGAGATTACTTGTGGCTTGGGGATCATTGAACCAACACTTTCCTACATCCTTAGGCATACCCAACTATTACCTAGGCACTTGATAATAATCCTAAATTCAATTGCTCAGAAGTCGAAAATCCTTTCAGGCAGCGATACGCTGACATTCAATGAAGAAGCAGTGAGGAAGGGAATCTCCGACGTAGAAGAGGTCATTGTTCAGGAGATTTTTGTGGCATATCGCCCTGTCTATCCGTATGCTCAATCAGTTTGCGAAAAGTGTATTCCTGAAATATCGAATGAATTTTCAATTGGTGATTTGGAACGCGTTTTCAGACGGCACGGAAAAGCAGCAATGGGTTCCGATGACATTGATGACTTTAAGAGGATGCTGATCGAGATTGGATGCATTGGGAGAGTCATAGAGGAAACCGAGCGATACATACAAGGAGAGTTTGAGTATACAATTCCACACAAGCTGATTACAGGAACTGATGACATGCTTTGTATTCATCCACTCTTTGCTGGAGTGTTTTCAGCGAAGATCAGAAAGAGAAAGCCAGTGTATCCATTTGGTTCGCAAGTTGAAGATAAAGATTATAGACAGCATTAAGAAACAATAATCAAAAACGATGTTAAAACTTGGATACGTTTCTATCAAGCTACCGGTCTCCTCGGATAATCCAGCTTATCGTTTCTAAGGGCGATTGGATTATATCGAATCCATATCCCTTAGAGTGCTAATCCTGATGAAGAAAAAACTGACTGCGGAGCATGAAACCAGCATTTTTTGAATACAATTGTGATCGAGCAGATCAGCTCCTTGCTCCTAATCAGGAGGCGATGCCGATTTGAACATGAACCCAAATATAAACGCGCTTAACCGATCCAAGTTCAACAAAGCCCATTCTGACACGATGTACGTGCAGCGGATTTTTCCCGAATTGGATCCGGATGAAATTAGCAAAGACACCTTTGCCTATGGGCCTTGCTGGGGCATCCTCGATCCAGGCATGACCATGGAAAAACACAACCATCCCATTCCAGAGTTTTATGTGTTCACCCAAGGAAGCGGATCAATGACTTTAGGCGAGGAAAGTTTCTCTGTAAAGGACGGCATGAGCGTCAATATTCCACCCAACGTTTTCCACGAAGTCACCAATCCCGAAGAAGCTGTCGAACCTCTCATCTGGGTATCCATAGGTTTTAAAGAGACTGGTTAAGCAATGATCCCGAGCAGGAATCCATGAAGCCGCTTGAGGTTTGACCTTAACCGTCTTCTGACGTACTTTGCTCAGTCCGGAGGTATTCATGAAGATGAAGAACGAGCGTTTAGAGGATGGGAGTTTACTTGGGTGGAGGTGTTTAATCTTTTTAGCTCTTCCCCTACTCTACTTGGGATGCACCACCACCGATTCCGGTACGACAAATGTGACCGGGCAACTGCGACCGCCGGTGGACGAATCCTACGTCGACCTCTATCAGGATCCACCTGGGTTGCTGGCCTGGATTCCTGATATGGAGATTCCCACGACCTACGAGCAGGTCGCTCAAATGGAATTGAGTGGCTCGTCCCCAAGCAATCAAACCAGCGCCATTGAAAACACGACTTACAATCTTGTCTACGGTCTCAAGAGACGGGCGGCGAAACTGGGAGCCAATGCCATCATCATTAGGGAAGTCAAAATATCAGAAGAAGTAGTCGAACAAGAATCCAGTCCTTATCGAACTGTACGCTATCCCGATGGCAGCATAGGCGAAGTGGAGGTCCCTGTGACCGTTAGCTACAAAAGAGTATTCAAAGTTACGGTACTAGCTGAATCGGTGTTTCTCGACTGGAACAACATCTGACTTTAGCAACGTTTAAACTTCGGCGCCTTTTGACTTTCAAATAGAAGGCGCGCAGCCAATTTAAACCCGTATTCGTTTAAGAAAACTGCACAAAGAAGCCAATATGAACGAGAAAGCCACTCTTTACGTGAAAGCCGGATGCCCCTGGTGCATTGAGGCGGAAGATTATCTCAGGCAGAATCAGATCCCTTACGACCGAAAAGAGGTAAGGTCGGACGCTGCGGCCATGGAGGAAATGGTCGCCCTATCCGGCCAAACCAAAGCGCCGACCATGAAACTGGGCGATGCCGTCCTAGCGGATTTTGGAGTCGATGAGTTGATCCCCTTCCTAGCCAAACATAACGTGTAACATTCGCCTCGGAATGCTAAATGCGGTCCAAGCAGAGGATCAACGAACCGCTGGCATAGTATCGACAAACGGCGCGTCGGTACGCTCTAACTCAGCTACCGTAGCCTCTCGCATCTTTAACAGTAAATCCTTGTATCCAGGATCTAAGGCCAGATTTGTCAGCTCTTCAGGATCTGCCTTAGTATCGTAGAGCTGCTCCATGTCTCCCTGGACCATGGTTCTGATGTACTTATAGCGATCGCCTTGCGAAAGCGAGACATACCAAGGGATGGTCGTACGGCCTCCATTGAACATAATCTCTTTCGAGGGAATGTTTTTCGCAGCTTGACCCCAGACAGGACGAGTAAAGGAAACCAGAGCCGGGTGTTCCCAAGCAGCATCAGAATTCTCAAGAAGAGGTGTCAAATCGTGTCCATGCATTTCCCACGGTAGCGGCATTTTGGTTACGCTAAAGAATGTACGGATGACATCGGGATGACTGACAGCTGGCTCTACCACCGTCCCCGAGGGAAATCGCGAGGGCATGCTGATTATAAGAGGGGCTAGGATGTTCGCATCGTAAGCAGCCAGCTTCGTTTGATAGCCATGCTGGCCCCACGCCAGTCCTTGGTCGGATGAAAATACCACCAGAGTATTCTCACGCTGGTCAGTCTCTTCCAGCGCTTGCATGACTCGGCCAACGGCTTCGTCGAGCGAGAGCACCGTTTCGTGGTATTGCTGCACAAATTCCTGCAGCGTGTCGCCGTAAAGTCCTTTTCGGTACGTGCAAACCGGTTGACCAGTTGGTCCTTCGACCCAATGAATATAGTCCTGCATGTACTCCGGCTTTCCTGGTCGCGGCGGATAGATATCGGCAGGAACCCCCACCTCTACGCCTTTATACTCCCCTCGGTGTCGATGGGCCGGCTCGAAATCCGAATGTGGAGCGCCGTAGCACAACCATAAATACCAAGGCTTATCCTTCTCCCTCGTCGCTCCCTTTATGTAATCAACCGCCCAGTTGGTGTAGTTATCGGTCGCGTAGCCGGGAACCATGATAGCCGGAGCTCCATTCACCTCGATCTTTTGATCGAAATAGTAGTTCCAGCAATTGTCGATATGGCGCGGACGGTTCCACACAACCTGGTAATCCCAATCTCGGCCAAAACCCGTATCCGTTCCGGTATGCCATTTTCCAATTTGAGCCGTAGTATATCCATGTTTTCGAAAATGGCTGGGCCAAAACTTGAGCTGTTCGGGATCGTATTCACATCCAGGGTACTGCCCTTCCATCCGCATTGATTCGGCGACATAGGAATGCCGACCGGTCAGAGCAATCAATCGAGAAGGCAAGCACCAGGACCCCATGTAGGCCCTTGCGAAACGAACGCCCTCCTCTGCCAGACGATCGATGTTCGGCGTTTTGACCCAATCGCGGGACTGAGAGTAGCAGCCGAGCGTTCGGACCGACTGGTCATCGGTGAAGACATAGAGAATATTGGGACGATTCCCTTCTTCAGCAAAAAGCCAGGTCGACAGTATTAATGAGATGATGGCAGCAATGAGACTCGATGACTTCTTCATAAGGAACAATTGAAAGTGAAGAGACTAAGTTAAGAAGAAAAACAAAGCGATCAAACTCGAATCTGCAATTAAGACGGGAGAGAAACGACAGTCCATTCATGATCTTTAAACACGTAACTCTAAGGCGGAGGCCTGAGGCTTCGTCTTCATTGAATTACGCCGTGACACGCAAGCCTTTCTGCCTCGCTTACACTACAATTGGACAGTGTCTTTATTGACGACGACGAGGTTTTCCAGATGGTTCCACTTTGTGTTGGAAACCCTGCAAGTCTGGTACGACCAAAATCAAGAGCTTTTCGCTTGGGGGCTTGGCCTTAGCGTGTTGACCTTCATCGGTTCTCTTGTCGCCGTACCCATAATTATAGTACAAATGAGCGAGGACTACTTTCTTCGCCCGGTCTCGAATCGTTTTCCTAGAACACCCTGGCAGCTGGCTCGGCGCTTAATCAAAAATCTGCTCGGAGCCCTTCTATTTCTAACCGGCCTTGCGATGCTATTTCTTCCAGGCCAGGGACTGCTCACCATTCTACTAGCTCTTGGTCTACTCGATTTCCCAGGCAAGCGCCACCTGCAACTTAAGATAATTCGCTCTAAAAGTGTTTATTCTTCCGTAAATTGGATACGAAGCAAGTACGACCGACCTCCGATCCGGCTGCCAGATCAGTCTTGAGATGTCGCTCTTGGAAAAATTAGACAGTCGCTCAGTTCGCCGAGACGAGCATCACCAAGCTTTTAACCAGAGCTTTCAGTTCCTTGAGGTTTTTCGCTTGGAACTTGTAGCCCTTCACCGAAACAGCAATGAGGTGGGCCAAGTCTTTGTTTACCGCTGAACGAGATTTTTTCTTAGAGTTGAGAATTTCCAAAACAAGCGCTTCGAATCCTGCGTAAGCCTCGTCCAGGGCCTCCTTGGCGAAATCCATATTGGAATCTTGGAATTCTTCCGCCCGAGGAGACGCTTGGATGAGTTTGTAGGGTTGAATGGTCCAAATGTCGATCGCCTCAAGAAGCTGCTTATCAAGCGAGGTGTTGAGATCGCGACTCTCCCTGATCTGATCAATCGCCGTCTTATGAAAATTTCCGATAATGGCTTTGAAAATCTCCTCTTTGTTGGGAAAAACCTGATACAAGGTTGGCCGAGAGACACCCACCTCAGCTGCGATATCCGCCAATGTCACCTTTTTATAGCCATGATGAATGAAGAGATCCATGGCCGTTTGCAGAACTTTTGTCCTTCTATCGATTTCCATGTATTTTACACTTGACGAATTTTGTAAAGACGTCAAGTTTACTTACGTTTTTACAAAATTAGTTAAAACGTAAAGCATTTCAGCGATTAAACCAAAATAGAAAATAGGAGGAAAACAAATGAACACAGTATTGATTACAGGATCCAGCGCCGGAATCGGAAAAGCCACTGCCAAGCACTTCCAGGAGAAAGGCTGGAATGTAGTAGCCACTATGCGAACCCCGGAGAAAGAGACCGAACTCACTGAACTGGAGAACGTTTTGGTCGCTAAACTCGATGTACTGGACCTGGACTCGATCAAATCCGCGTTTGAGACGGCAATCGAGCGATTCGGGAAAATCGACGTAGTGGTGAATAATGCAGGCTATGGCGCCTACGGTCCGCTGGAGGCATTTCCCAGAGAAAATATCGTTCGCCAGTTCGATACGAACGTGATCGGCTTGCTTGATGTAACCAGAGAAGCCCTACCCCGCTTCCGCCAAAACAACTCTGGCATATTGATTAACATCTCATCGATTGGCGGCAAACTCACTTTCCCGTTGGGAGCCCTCTACCATGGGACTAAATTCGCCGTGGAAGGCATTTCCGAAGCCTTGAACTACGAGCTAAATCAGATCGGAGCTAAGGCGAAGATTGTTGAGCCCGGAGCGATCGAAACGGATTTCGCGGGTAGGTCCTTCGATTTCAAAAACGATGAATCGATGACGGAATACCAAACCATTACCAGCAATCTGATGTCGAGCTTTGGAGAAATTCTGGAAAACGCCTCGCCCGCTTCCCTCGTCGCAGAGGTGATCTATGAAGCGGCTACCGATGGAACGGATACCATTCGCTACTTGGCCGGCGAGGATGCCAAGGCCATGCTGGCCAATCGCCAGCAAGTCTCGGATGAAGAGTATCTTGCCGGGACGAAGGCGATGTTCAAATTGTGATTTGAAGGAGGAGGAAACAAGAAAGCCAGCTCTCGCATGAGGGCTGGCTGTTTGCATAGGAGAATTGGATACAAAAGGTTTCGCTAGCATTCAATCGAGCTTGGAAAGTTCACTGGGAATATCGCTATTCGATAGTAAAAGCGAATTCCCAGGCATCGGTGATCCGAGTCAGAATCGGGCAATATAAATGAAGTAACTTTCAGTTTGCCAAGAGAGGCTACCTTAATTTGATTCGTCTAGACTAGCTGTTATCATTCCTAATCATCCAGTTCATATGAAATTCATCAGCCTTTCCCTAGCTATATTAGCTGCATGCCAACTGGCTTTTTCAGAGAAGAGAACCTGGACGAGTAATACTGGCGATTCCGTAGAAGCAGAGATTATTGGATTCTACGGACCGTATATCTTTCTCAAGAAGGGAAAGGGGATGAATGTTATTAGATTTCCGTATAGCCAATTAACAGAAGAGTGCAAAGCGATCGCTTCAGATTGGCTTATAAGCTATTTAGTCGAATCGCAAGAAACCCAGTATATCAAGGAATCGGACTCAAAGCTTTCTCAATTCCTCGATGGTAATCTTGTTAAATTCGAGAACGGAAAGCTTGTGCCCTATGATATCTCGTCATTGAAAGAACCAGAGTTTTATGCGTTCTATTTTTCCGCCCATTGGTGTGGTCCTTGCCGCAGGTATACTCCTAATTTAGTAGGATACTACAGCGCGATGAAAAAAATAGGTCACGACAATTTCGAACTCATTTTCGTCAGTTCCGATATGGGCGTCGGCAGTATGAAGAAATACATGAAAGAGGATCATATGCCTTGGCCTGCTATAAAGTTCGGCAAGAAAGATAACCGGCTCATAAGCAGACTTAGAGGTAACGGAATTCCTTGCCTAGTCGTTACAGACAAGCATGGCCATATACTAGCCCACAGCTATCAAGGAAATGAATACCTTGGGCCAGACGTCCCTAAAAAGATGCTTACCAACTTCTTGAATGCCTCGAAGAGAGTTCGCGAGAAAATAGCTACTATCAAAAAGGAAAGCTAAAGCAAAGAATCCGCTATACTGGATCGTCAATCGCATAGCTAGATACAAAATATCTTGCCTAGCCTGCCGCTCCAGCAAGCATTTCTGCGGTCATGCGTTTCAGCCGAAGATGAATTTTTGCCGAGTGTTGCGATTTTATTAAGACTCTTTGTGGTTCAACGGAGACCTCAAAGAGCTTTACGCTTCGTGGAAAGCCATCAAAGTCGAATCGCAAAATTGAATCAGAATATCTTTTTAAACGCTCTTTGGCTTTTCTCAGAGCTTCCAAAACTATGGAAAATCTATCTAAGACCGCTCTCATCTGCACGCTTATAGTCATACTGCATACCTCATGCTCGCAGTCACATTTAACCGAAGCCATTGTGGATCCCGGACCCGGAAATGACTTTCCGTCGTCAGAGCATTTCAGTGTGACCATTGATGGCATTCCCTCTTTCGCGTATCAAAATTTCAAGCGCGATACGGAAGAAAAGTATTTAGCTCGTATTGCGATGGATTCGGTTTCCTGGACTTCATTCGTATCCGAAAAGCCTGCCACTGTTGAAGTCGCTTTTCTAGGCCGAGACAAAATCGAAAACGTTGTCGTTCGCCCCAAATCACTCGGAATCGAAAGCCGAATAGAAGGCAACACCGTTCGATTTGAAATGCCGCCCGGCAGGAAAGTCACTATCGAAGAAGAAGGAAACTTGAAACACGTATGCTTTCTTTTCGGCCACCTGGAAGAACCGCAACCGGAGGGGATTAGTAGCGAAAATATCATTACATTCGAAGCAGGCGTTCATCGGCTCGATCCCGATCCTCTCGTTTTGCAGAGCAATCAAGCCGTCGTTCTAAAACCGGGGGCCTGGATTGAAGGCCGTATCCACGGAAAGGACCTGGAAAACGCTCAAGTCGTCGGAAGAGGAACGATCAGCGCCAGCCATGTCAGCCGCACAGGCTTGCAATTCGGGCAAGGCTACGAAGAAAAACGACGTTCTCGTCTCCTCAACCTTGCCGGAAGCGATCTTCGCGTTCAGGGACCCGTGATTGTCGACGCCACCTATTGGTCAACGCATGTTGAAGGAACAGATCCCGAGAAGCCGAACCACATTAGTCACACATCAGTTCTAGGATGGTATGTGAATTCCGACGGTTTTCAAAACATGACTCACACCCGAGCCAGCGATCTTTTCACCTGCGTCAATGACGATTCGTTTATCCTAAACAATATCGGCGATTGCGTCGTGGAAAGATCGGTAGTCTGGGGACAGTTGGCAGGAGCCCCTCTTCGCCTCGGCTGGAATGGGACAATCGACCTGCAGCCAATCGTCTACCGTGACATCGATATTCTGCATTTTGATGGCCGGGCAGGTGTTATCAGCCTCAAGCATGGCGGACCGAGTCACGTGAAAGACATTACCATCGAAGACATACGCATTGAAGAGCCGACCCAGCGGCTTATAGAGCTGGAAATTAAAAAGCACCTCTGGTCTCCCAAGAACACGGGATTCGGACATGTCTCCAATATTACATTACGCAACATCACGGCAGATCATCCGTTTATCAACGACATTAGCAGTCATATCCACGGCGCCAATGCGGATCACCTGATAAAGGATGTGATTTTGGAAAATATAAGAATTGGCGGCAAACAGATAGAAGACTTCGTCGACATCCCGCTCGAACTCAACGAATTCACGGAGAATATCGTTATAAGGTAGCGCTTATTTCAAATCGGAAGGATTCAACTTTCGCGTCGTCTTGCTGTGGATCGAGCGAGTAGCTGTTTCGACCTTTCCGTCAGGACGCCAACTCCTCTTTGATTTCCAAACCTCTTGTTTTTAAGTGGTAGTAGTTTGATGGATATCTCAAATCTTCAGCAAGAGCTTTAAAATCCTCACGCTCTCCGATCGAAACGCAACCGATCGACCCCAGAAAAAATATACCTAGAGTGAGCGAGAAAAATCCAGGCCTACTCAAACTGATTAAATACACACTTCACGCCTTAAACATTGGAAGACTTCCATCGATTAAGCAAACCAGTGTATCAGCTGAGAAATGGAGTTAGAAATCCAAAGTATCAGAGACAAAGTGGAAACTATTTTGAAACCCTTTTGATCCTAATCTCGTCTCGTACGCGACAACCGGCAAATGAGCCTTAAACATTCTTTATTCCATGCTCTGGCTATTAAACATCAGGACGAGATCTACGAATACGCTAGGTATTTGCTTCGCAATGCCTCGGACGCGGAAGACGTTGCCCAAGAAGTACTTCTCCGCGCTTGGAGTAAAATGGGGACCTTCAATATTCTTTCAGCTCGTTCCTGGATTAAGCGAACGACCCACAACGCCTGCATTGACCTTATCAGAAAACGAGAGGCGACCACCAACAAGGAGTATCCATTGGAATCCATTGAGCAAAAACCCGAATCCGCAGACGGGCCTGAGAAGCAGGCCGAAACACAAGAATTACAAGCCTACCTCCATGAAGTCATCGAACAATTGCCGGACAATCTGCGCAACGTTTTCGTTCTTCATGAATTACAAGGCCACAACCATCGTCAAATCAGCAAGATTCTCCAAATTCCCGTCAACACCTCGAAAACGCATCTTATGCGAGCTCGCCAACAACTGAGATCCCAACTGAAAGCCTTTGAACCTGCCCATGAAAAGTAATCTCTCGGATCGTGTGATTGATAAAGCCATACGCGTCGCCTATGGCGAAGCGCATTTCTGGGAGAGGATGCAGGTTGCCCGCTGGGCAAAAGACGATACGCGGATTCTCTTGCTGATCGAGGAACACAGACAGGTAGCGGAAATGATCCGAGCAATGGACCGCTATAAGCTTGAAGACGATGCCTTCCGTAACCGAATTCTCCATTCAATTGAGAAGGAAAACGCGAATAAAAAACGCCCCTTCCTCATCGCTTCCGGCCTTGCTGGATTCGCTACCATCGTTGTTCTCGCACTTTTGCTGCCAAGCAAGATCAAGGTGGAGGAGACGCATCCCTACTCGCGACTGGAAATCGAGGCCGCAACCGACCAGGTAATGCAGGCCCTAAACTTGGTTAGCTATGCGGTGAACGATACCCGTGATCTCGTGCAAAACGACATCGTCGAACAACGCATCGGCTCGACCCTGCAAAAAAGCTCACAATCGATAAACGAACACCTTTTAAATTAAATTGTCATGAAAATATTGATACTTGCTTTCCTTAGTTTCCTGATGACTCAAGCCGGTTTCGGCAATCGGGTCACCGCTCAATACGGAAACGCCATTGGCTACTACCCAATCGAAGACCTGCTGCCAGAGGATGCCGTCTCAACCGCCGACGAAGTCATTGTGCACAAACGCTTAATGCAGATCGTAGCCAATACGCTCCGAGGACACAGTCCGAAAATAGCCAAATTGATCGACGACATCTCCTTAGTCCATCTCTACAAAATCAAGGCGACAGACGAAAATCGAGATGCGGTCCTAGCCAATCTGGATGCCCAGGCTTCTAAGCTATTCAATTCAGGATGGGAAGCTCTGGCGGAAGTACGTGAAGGACATGAAGAGACGATCATGTACGCTCGCTACATCGAGGAGGATATCGAGGGGCTATTGCTGATACACTTCGAGAAAAAGGAACTCCAATGTATCAACATAGCCGGGAAGATCGATCTAGAGAATTTGGGCCGCATAGGGGGAGCTTTGGACATACCAGGATTGGAAAATATCGACTTCGAAGACAATGGATAAGCTTTGCTTTACAATGATACGCATGAAAATCCCACTGATCCTTTCTATTCTAGCAGCGACTCTTATCCTCACTGGATGCGGCAGTGTGAATAATGAGTTTTCCAATACGCGTTCCGAAATTCTAAGTTCCATCAATAAAGACATCGAACGCGAAATGGAATTCAGAGTGGGCCCCGCCACCACTTTCTTCATACGCCCCATAGCGAAAGCTTTTGTAAGTGATCGAGTCGCCAAACGAGCTATCAAATCGGTTCGCATGGCCCAGGGTAGCATTCATAAGCTGCCGAAAACGCTAAATGCCAGCGACCGGCATGACATGCTCGATCAGATCGATGAAACCATTACACAAAACGGTTGGACTCCCGCAGTCCGAGTCGTCGAAGGAAAAGAGACCATAAACCTTTACCTCTCCAGCAGAGAAAAAGACCAGCTGAACCGAATGTTCATCGTTTTCATTGAAGGAAGAGATATGTACATGGTCGAGGCGAAAGGCCAATTCACTCGATTCCTTAAAGTAGTGGCCAATCGCATGGATGATTTAATCGATGAGGAAATGACGGAAAGCTGAAACGAAAATCCGCTACACCGAATCGTCACTCGCATAACGTTGAACAACCGCCAACTCTTCTTCTGACAGAAAAGGCTCGTTGTCGCGGATCATTCTTTCGTGGATATTATAATACTCTCGATGAATTCCGCTGAATGAATCCACATCCGCGCTACGATAGAAATTAGTGAAAATGACAATCAAGCGTCGCATCATAAAATCGTTCAGCAAGTCCAGTCGAAAAATTCTAGGATCTCTATGAATTCTGTATCCGGAAAAGTATTCTCTACAGAACTTATCAAGCGTGATTGCTCGCTCGATACCTGTTTTTCGCAGCGGGTAGAGCTCTTTGAAATCAATTGCCAACATTAGGGCGATAGCAAGGTCGGTCTCGATGAAATCGTAGTGGGAATCATCGAAATCGAAAATCCAGAGACCGTCTTCAGCTTCGATAAAATTTCCTGGATGCAAATCTCCGTGAATGAGTTGCCAACTATCGGCATGCCTAGGACTCTCGTCGATTCTTGCCCGCACTTCGTTTAGACGCTCCTGAACCCAAGGAAATTTCTTTGGCGCATATTTACTGGGACTAAGGAATTCATAGTGCCAATCATCGCCGCGATGACAGTATCCTTGATTTTCATACAAAGGCGAATAGTGATGAAATTGTCCCTGCAAAGCTCCCCAATCCCGGTAGAAAGTGTTATGACCTTTGCTTAAACGATAGGATTGGCCTCCCATTTTATTATAGAGAAGAGCGAAAAGATCGTCATGCTGCTCAATGCGACGACCCCGCTTGTTTTCCAGCGGTAGGCAAACCTTAACTCCCTTCGAAGCGAGATAGTCCATCCAATGAACCTCGCCCTCCAGCAATGACAATGGCTTTTGTCGCTCATGTGAAAGCCGCAAAATATAGCTTGATCCTTCCTCTCCCGTCACGTCGTAGACGAAAGCATGGTTGCTACGAATAAGCTCGGCTCCGCATCCCTCAAGACCGAATCTGCTCAAAGCTTCTAGCAAAACACTTTCGGAAAATTCCTCTCGTATCCCTTTTTCCATAACGGGGAATGAGAAAGAAAGGAAAAACAAGGAAAGTAAAGGAGCTAGTTCTAAAGAAGAACAGCCTGCTGATTTCTAGATTTGCTTTGCGGGAGTCGATCGCAGCTCGCTAACCAGTGTTGCCACAAGGACAGCAAGATAAAGCGTACCAAAGGCCCCCTCGAGGGCCGACAAGATGCGGGCGAATCCATTGATCGGGACGATGTCGCCATAACCCAAGGTAGTTAGGCTAACGAAACTGTAGTAGAGTAGATCAGCTTCGCTAGCTAGAAAATCGCCTGACTCCATGGAGAAAGCCGACGAATCGAACAACTGAACCAAAACGAAAAATCTCGACCAGGCAAAACCCAAGAGAAAATAGCCGCAAATGCCGCCTATGGTGCGATCAAGAGCATTTCCTCGCGACCGCGACAGGGCGTATCGTAAAGATACATACAGCGCGCTAACCTGAACCAACAGGGTAACCATATTTCGCAGCACTTGGTTTACGACGAAAGCGCCAAAGATCATTTCGAAAATGACCGTGCCTAATATAAAAGCGATTCCGAAGGAATAGCTGAAAAGCCAGCCCTTACTGGAGGAAATCAAGTAGCCTCCCACGCCAAAGAGAAAGGCCCAAAGCAATCCTAATCCCAAGGTTCTCCAACCGGCCTCCTCGCTAATCATCAAAGGAGAGGTAAGAATGGCGAAGAGAATCGACAGGAAAAGAAAGAGGCTGCGAACTTTTTTGAAAAAACCCATTCAGGCGGGATCTTCTTTAGATTCCTCTTTCTCTTCTACTTCTTCAGCTCTCTCCGCTTGCTGTGGATAGGTTCTGCGAAAGAATAGGTAGAAGAGAGAAGGACAAAGCAGAAGGGTGAGAGCCGTAGCGAAAGCCAAACCGAACATCATGGCATAGGCCATTGAGCTCCACATACCGCCACCACTGATGCCCAGCGGCATCAAGCCGATGATAGTCGTACACGTAGTTAAAATGATAGGACGCAAACGCGATTTGGCAGCTTTGACAATGGCCTCTACGAGGATCGGTTCATCTTTGAGTTGAAGATTGATTTCATCGATGAGCAGGATCGCGTTGTTGACGATAATTCCAAGCAGAGCGATCAAGCCTAGCAAAGTCATAAAGCCAAAAGAAGATCCGGTTAGCAAAAGGCCAGGAGTCACGCCGATCAACATAGGAGGAAGCGTTAGACAAATGATGGTAAAGCGTCGCAGGCTATTAAATTGAGCGATGAGTATTAGGGCCAAGATGGAAAGCGAGATAGGCATGGCCGAGGCTAGTTTGCCCTGAGCCTCAGCGCTGTCAGCCTGCTCTCCGCCGTACTCGATCCGGTATCCATCTACCCACTCGGCCGACTCCATCAGATCAGCAATTCGTGGCTGAATCTCAGCCAACGCCTCGCTAGCAAACCTTCCAGCAACCTTGGCTTTAATGGTCATTACCCGCTGGGTGTTCTCACGCAAGATGGAACCAGGCTGAAACTCGATAGAGACGTCGGCAACCTGCCCTAACGGAACTACTCCCGACAAGCTGCCGAAAACCGGCATGTCGATCAGGCGTTCGGGGCGTTCGCGAAAGTCGTCAGCCGATCGAATCACAACCGGAATCGACTTGTTCTCCTCTCGGTAATAAGTGCTTGTCATCCCCGAAAACTGGATACCAAGAGCTTGAGCAATCGTTTGCGTACTAAGCCCAAGACGAGCGGCCCTAATCGGATCCGGGTCAATCGTCACCTGCTTAGTCCAAGCCCCCCAATCGTCACGAATATCATGCAAACCGGCGACTTGCCTAAGTTCCCGAGCAATCTTGTCCCTCAATTCGTAAAGCGTATTCATATTCCTTCCATAGAGTCGTATCTGAATGGGATCACCCACCGGCGGTCCGCTTTCCAGCGGCAGAGGCGTTATGCGAGCTTCGGCCGACTCGCTGCTTCCATACTCACGCACTCTATCAATCAAGCTCTCCACTACTTCTGGGTCCTCGGAATAAGTAAGAACGGAAAGCAGAGCATAGCTGGGCTTGGCAGGTTCGGGAGAGAGAGACAAATACCACCTGGGGCCTCCATTGCCGATCCAGGTAGACACGCTTTTGATGTCATCCGCGTTGTCTTCGAGCAGCCAGCGTTCGAACTCTCGCACGCTTTGTTCTGTTTCCAAGATATCAATACCTAAAGGCAGTTCATAGTTAACGATGAACTGTCCTCTTTCGTTTGGCGGAAAGAAAATGGAAGGCACAAAGCGAAAGCCCCAGGCAGCCACGAAGGTCAAAACAAGAATCGAAATGGGATAAAGCCACCTAAGCCTGATCACCGAACGAAGCAGCTTCTCGTAGGGCGCGTAAAACGAGCTGAGCATACGACCAACAAAAGTATCCTTTTTCAAAGGCTTGAGGAAGTAGTAGCAAAACAAGGGGATTATGGTTACAGAAAGCCCCCAGCTTGCCAGAAGCGTAAGCGTAATGACCGCGAATAGACTGAAAGTAAACTCGCTGACCGCCCCCGGAGCTAGAGCGATGGTAGAGAAGGCGGCAATGGTAGTGCCGCTTGCCGCTAGCAGGGGAATGATTAATCCTTGTACGGAGTCCACTACGGACTTCATGCGGTCTTGACCTTGACTTTGTCGCACAAGTATTTGCTCCGTCACTACCACAGCATTATCGACCAGCAGACCGAGAGCGATAATAAGAGCAGCGATCGACATCATCTCCAACTGCACGTCGAGCATCGGCATTAAAACGAAGGCCGCCATGATGGCTGACGGGACCAGCACGCCGACAATCAGAGCCATACGCAGGCCAGCGAAAAGGAACATGACGACCACCACGAAAAAGAAAGCCTGACCTAGATTAACCACAAAGTCGTTGATCGATTTGCTAACGTAAATGGGCTGGAAAAACATAGTCTCGATATCCAGACCAATAGGTAGTCCACCTTGAATTTCTTGTATTTTTTTCTCAATACGACTGCCTACTTCGGTAACGGCCTCGCCTTCTACCATCGAAACCGAAATGCAAATGGCTCGCTCCCCATTGAAATGAGCGAGGGATGTTGGAGGATCCACATAGTCCCGCCGAACATCGACCACGTCGGAAACACGAACTGTCGTGGCAGTGCCCGAGACTGATAGACGAAAATCCGCCAACTCCTCCAAGCTTTCGAACTCGCCAAGGGTCACTAGGTCGAGCCGCTCCTTTCCGGCTAAAGCCCGGCCACTGGAAGAAGCCGCATTTTGCTGTGAAAGTTGTTGAGACAACATGGTAGGCGTAAAGCCATAGGCCGCCAACTCGCTGCTGGAGAATTCCAGATAAACCCGTTCGTCCACCGTTCCATGAAACTGGACTTTGGCCACCCCATCCATCGCCAGCAACTCGTCGCGAATGTCGTCCGCGTAGTCGTACATTTCTCGATACGAAAAACCATCGCCAACCAAAGCATAGACGTAGGGAAAGACATCTCCCACTTCGTCATTCACTTCTGGCTCGCTAGCCCCTTCCGGCAATTCAACAGCCGCCACTTTGTTACGCAGATCCTGCCAAATGGGATCCAAATCGAAATGCTCTTCATGCAGCTCCACTGATATAATGGACATATTCGCCTTGGAGTTCGAAGTGATCTCATCCACCTCAGGCATCTGGCGGATAGCTCGTTCAATCACGTCGCTTACCTCCTGCTCCACCTCGACGGCAGAACGACCAGGATAAAATGTAGTCACACGAGCAGAACGTATGGTGAATTCCGGATACTCGAGGCGACCGATTTCGAAATAAGTCGAAAGACCCATCATCATAAGAAGAAAATAGATGATGAGAGACGTTCTATTATTCTTAAGAGCGAATCGAGCCGGATTCATTCTTCCTCCTTCAGGCGAACGATCATCCCGTCTTCCATTTTGTTGACTCCACGACTCACGACCCGTTCGCCCGGATTTAATCCTGACAATATGGATACATTTCCTTCCAACTCTAAAGAGCCAACAGAGACTTCTCTTTTTCCGATCGCGGCAAGTCCGCCTTCTTGAGAAGACGCAACCCAAACGAACTGCTTCCCGCCAGCCATGGAAACGACGCAAACCAGTGGAATCAACATGGCATCGCCAGTTTCGCGAGAAAGCTCAACATTGGCTTCCCCATCCATCCCAACGCGAAAGGCCGCATCCGTGACGCTAAGGGCTGCGGTGACGCCATAAGTCGTGTTATTGGTGCTGCTGGGCGATATCTCTGTGATCGTAGCCGGAAAGGTATCTTCGGCAATATCTCCCAAACGGATGGTCAGACTCTGACCAGTCGAAAGGAGCCCCACTACGTCTGTCGGAGCTCCAAATGCGAATTCCATCGGCCCTTCGCCCTGAATCGACATAGCGGATTGCCCTGCCTGCACGACTTGCTGGGGATCGATATTGACGCTGGCAATCACGCCTTCGTAGGGCATTTTCAATGACGTGTCATTGAGTCGATTCAGAGCTGAATTATAGTTCGCCTGGGCTGACTGCTCTTGAGCAATCGCGCCATCGAGCTGGCTTTGACTGGCATTGCCGCTTTCGAAAAGACGCTGCGCTCGCCGCAGCTCCTGATCCGCTTGGGTCAACCCAGCCTGGGCATTATCCAAACTGTTTTGATAGTCGCTGGCATCTAGTCGAGCCAAGAGGGTACCTTCGGCGTAAAACTGGCCCTGCTTCGCCAGAACTTCGATCACGCGACCACTCACTTCAAAAGCAAGGTTGACGCCTTCCGCGGCTTGCAGTTGACCAGAAAAGGTACGGGTAGAGGTACTAGTAGGCTCAGGAACAACGATAGTATAAACGGGTCGTGGTGGAAGCTCCACTACGGACTTCTCTCCACCGCAACCAGCTAGAATCAGAGAAACAAGTATAAAAGGCAGAGGGTAATGGTAATTGGCTTTCATGGTAAAAGGAGGTTGCTATCAATTTGGTTGACTTGCTTCAATGGTGGAGCGAGCAGCTTCACGGTAGGATTCTTTAGGCGATGCCGCGTTCTGCAATGCATCCAGCCCCTCGGCCAGAAAACGCCGGAAAAGCGAAATCAAAGCGCTCCGTTCGTCGGGGGTTTTTGAATACTCGTACCAGGCAATGGCTCGCTGAAGCTGATGAACGGTCTTAAGGTAGTCGTAGCCAGCAACAGCGGCCTGCTGACGCTGGGAAAGCAAGGAAGATTGAGCATCGAGAAGATCCAAGATGGAAGCAGCTCCTTGGCTGTATTTTTCTTGGATCGATTCATAGTTTTTCTCTGCAGCTTCCAGAGAAGTCCGACTCAAACGCATGTTGGGATGAGCCGAGCTGATATTGTAGAATGCGGCCAAAGCTCGTTGCTCGATCTGCTGAACCGCCTTTTCTCGCTGAGCGGCTAGCCCGCGAATCAATGCCTGCGTTTTCATAACGTCAGCCTTGCGCTGGCCATTCTCGAAGATTGGAATGGAAAGCTGTACGCCAAGCGTGGCTTGATTTTCGCTATCTGTAGCAAAAAAGTCACTACCTTGAAAGACGCGAGCGTATTCCAAAGATCCAAGAATCTCGGGCATAAAACGCCTTTGTCTCTGACGCAGAAGAATGCCCTGCCCTGCAAGCTGCAAATCGAAGGCCAATAGCTCGGGCGAATTTTCAACCGCAAAAGCCTGCACAAAACGGCCGAACTCGTTGAAATCCTTCACGTTGTTAAGCAGAGGGCCGAGCTGATCGTCGAGAAAGTAGATTTCCTCTGTTCCGATAACCAGATCTTCCACATTCCAAATCCTTTCTCGCGGAGCCCCGATTTGAAGATTGAAAGCCACCATGGCATTCGATCGCGAACTTTCGCGCTGTATTAGCGTAGCTCGATTTCTAGCGCTGCTTTGCTCCCAACGGAATGATTCAGAAGGCTCGGCAGCCCCAATTTCGATACGCAGTTTCGCAAGCTGAAAGTTGTTTTCCGTCAATCTGAGATTCTCTCGCTCAATCCGGTAAAGACTAGCCGCTGTGAGATAATCGAAATAGGCCGAAGAGGCCGCATCCATGGCGTCGAGCTCGCTCGAGAGCGTCAAGTAGCTAGAAGCTTCCGCGATTCTTCTCTGAGCCCGGAGACCGCTCCACGCCTCGTCACTAAAAAGAATCGATTGAATTTCCAAACCCAGGCTTTCCTGATGACTCGATTCGGGCGTAGTCATAGGACTGATACGGTCCCAGTTTTCTAATGCCACATAACTCCCCTTGCCTGTCAGAGTCGGCCTTAATCGGGTTCTCGCAATATCCACATCGATTTCCGTAGCGATTTGATCTTCTCTGCTGATGGTAACATCGATATTTTCAGAGGCCGCCTTGGTCATGGCTTCTTCGAGACTGATAGGCTCGCCTTCCAAAGCGATGCCTTCGTTGATTAACTCCGCAGACAAGGCGATGTCGTAGGTTGGCGACCAATCCAGACCCCGAGCCGTTTCAGCGTTGATCACCAAACGGTCGAATACCGGCAAATAGACTGGCAGATTACCCGTACCCACTCCTTGGATAAGCTGATGAATATTCAAAGCAGTTCGTCTAGCTACAGCGCGACTTTCATCTGTAGCCAAGCCAGCCAGGGCTCCTAACTCGACGTCGACCTGGCCCGCCATAGTCACGGTCATTATGTTCCGGACGGCCAATGACTCGTAAAGCAGTTTTCGCTCGTCATCAGGAAGTCGCGGCAAGAGCGAAACGTACAAGACATTTAGGTTTCCTGGCAGTCGAGCGATGGTCTCGCTGGCGGTTCCTGCTGCTGGAATCAGTTGGATCTCGATACCCAAATCCGCTTCTATCGAAGTCTTGACCTCCTCGATCTGCTGCAGTTGAGGAATGTAGAGCTCGTCGACAAGAGCGAAAAGTCTTGTTTCTCCCGAAAGCGTAAAGAGAAGCTGCAAGTCAGCTGACACACGACGCGGACTGGTAATGAATGTGTAGTTGCGAAGCAAAGACGATCCTACAGGCGAGATGATCTTCTGATTAGAGTTACTAAACTGAAGAGCCCCCCCAATGATGGGTTTCGTCCGCTCATCATCGGTGAGGCGAGCTGCTATCTCCGTCGCGATCACTCCAGCCGCATAAACAATATCCACTTGCGGGTCAGCCAAAGCTTTGGACAAGTATTGAGCAACAAGCGAAGGCTCGTAGCCAGCATTGAAGTCGTCCAGAAGACGAATCCGGTAATTGCCATCAGCCAAGGTCTCCAGCTCCACCATAAATCGATCAACGAAGCCGTCGAAATAGGCCGAATCCCCATCTCGGATAATGGCAATGGAATAAGTATTAGTTTCCTGGCCAGATACGGTGGAAACGAAAAGCAAAGCCAAGAACAGGATCAGCGTGCGGCGCAGTGGCATAATAGGGTGTAAAGCAAATAGCCTTTTAGGCTCGCACGCGGATTCCGGCAAGTAGGTATTTTAAAAGATCTTAGTGAGTGTCCAACAGTTAGCCAAAGAAGGTGGAACGCGGCGTCCTCGACGCGTTTTTTGCAATGGGGAGTCCATCGCTCATAGTCAATCGAAAGGACTGCGTCCGCTGACGGTAGAAGATCTAAAGCGGTATCGCCCGAGCCAGCGGAGCTAGCAGGCTTAGAAGCTGTTGGATAAATCAATTTTCAATGCTATTTTGCGTTATGGGTAGGGAGGCTTGCGTGCCACGGCGTAGTCCCTCGAAGACGGGTTCTCAAGCCTCCCTACCTCGCTTACGCTTTTATTGGACACTCTCTTAGAAGCAAAATCTACCGCGACGTTCCTTCCATGCGTATTCTTGGATCCAATACCATGAGCAGGAGGTCGCTGACCAGAGTACCGAGTACTCCAAGAGCGCTAAGAATTACTAGCATGGAACCAGCCATGAAAAGATCTTCCGTCATCAGAGCCGATAGCATGAGCGAACCTGTTGTAGGCAGACTTAGAACGACCGAAACGATGGCTGCCCCGGAAATCAGTTGAGGGAAGATTCCTCCTATGCTCGAAATGAAGGGATTTAGAGCCAAGCGGACCGGATATTTGAACAGAAGCTTCATAGGCTTTACGCCTTTGGCCCTGGCAGTGGTAACGTATGGCTTCTTCAATTCGTCCAGCAGATTGCCCCGCATCACACGAATCATTCCGGCTAGACTTCCCAAAGCCACTACGATAATGGGCAGCCAAATATGCTGCATCAGGTCCCAAACCTTGCCCATACTCCACTCGGGATCGGCAATGTATTTAGACGAGAAGAGTCCAGAAGCATCGATTCCAAAGAGTTTGCGGCCTAGCACCATAAGCACCACAGCCAAGAGAAAATTCGGGATACACATGCCAATGAAGCCAAGAAAGGAAATTACGTAGTCGCTTACCGAATACTGTCTGACGGCTGAGTAGATTCCGATGGGCATGGCAAAGGACCAGGTGAAAATTATGGTTCCCAAGGAAATGAGAAAGGTCATGAGTATGCGGTCGCCCACCAGATCGTTAACCGCTCGCTCCCCTTGCATGGAAAGCCCAAGGTCTCCCTGCAGCAACCCCATATCGGCGGAGTTGAACGTGGTAAACCAATACAGTCCCGACCACTTCAGGTACTGGATCACGGGGGGATCGTCCAAACCATACATGACCCGATATTCTTCAATGCGATCCAAGGCATTAGGCGTTCCAGAAGCCTCGAGTTCTATGAGTCGGGAAGTAAGAAAATCGCCTGGAGGCAGCTGTAGTATTGAAAATGTAGCGACAGAAATGATAAACAGGGTTGGTATCATGATGAGCAACCGTCGACCGATGTAGGGATGCCTAATTCCGAGCAGGACGAATATGCAGAAAATGGCCATAATAATGATCGTCCTAAGAATAAAATTCAGGATATCGCTGCTGCTGCCGTTCGGTCCGCCGGTCGTGGACTGAGAGCTCATCAAGCCACTGTAGTCTGGCTCTCGCAAAAGACGCCGCATGGACTGAAGCGATTGCGGGGGATTGGAGGGATTCTCAAAGTAGTAAGTATCCAATCCCGCGTTGCCAGGAGTTTGATACATGCCCGAAAGAATCGCCACTTCGGGCACATTTCGTAGTTGATTACTAACTACAACAAGACGCGGAACTGGGGTGGAAATGCTTATAGTGTAGAGTTGTTCCCGAGCAATGTCGGTAACCGTCCTGAAAACGTCGATTTGGTCCTGCAGGGTTGGCTGGAGAGTGGCCAGGTCCCAGGCGGCAATCGACTCCCTCATTGGATGGCCCTCAGGAATGGGGACACCTCGTGGCGGATTATCCAATTCAGGAAACATGCCGCCTGCTTCGACCCAGCGAGAATACTGCTGAGCGTAGTCGGAATAAGAGCTACCCGGAGCCAGCATGCGCGGCAACAGCAAGGGAAAAAACTCGCTGAAGCTTTCGTTGACACTAAAATCGTGCTGCAAGCCACGCACTTCCGTACGCCAAAGCTGAGGCGAACGAGGGCGGATTCCAGCTCGAATTCCAACACGTCCCCAGTCGTCTGCTACGAGTTGCAGAGCTTGTGTATCCACATTCCTGAGAGCATTGCTAAAATGGATGAAGAAGTGAGCTCGCGTTCCATCAGGAAACTGGCGATAGCCTTCCCTATCGCGTTGATCCAATCCAATCTCGTCTAGCAGCTTGTTCGCTCTTTCCGGATCGAACTCAACATAGGCGGAAAACAATTCGGGCGAATGAAAAACGCTATCTCTTCCCGGATCCACTTGAGCCGGCTCTCCAAGACCGCTAAACTGAGAATCAATGATCTGCTGGCGATCGATGGCCAGGGATAGAGCTTGGCGAAATTCCTTTTTACTCAAATACTCAAGCTTCCATTTCGTGGAAGGATCCTCTTCGTCTACGCGACGGTTCACGTTCGGCATAATCACGATATCCGAACGATCAACCGAGTACCAATGAAGCAGCCGATAGTCTCCTTGCTCACGCTGATCCATGAGAAGACTGTAGAGCTTGAAATTGATACCTTCGGATTGATACGCCACATCTCCACCCGCGGAAGAAATACCGATAATGCTGGCCGTCTTTTCCTGGAGGACGAAGCGGTCGATGTAGGGCAGCTGGTTTCCCTCGGTATCAA
This sequence comes from Opitutaceae bacterium, assembly GCA_028281165.1. Taxonomy (GTDB): domain Bacteria; phylum Verrucomicrobiota; class Verrucomicrobiia; order Opitutales; family Opitutaceae; genus JANQRT01. The sequence goes on from JANQKI010000149.1 coordinate 26,655, forward strand.
CAACAAAATAATAAGGATTCCTTATGAAACTGTAAGGGGAGTTTAGATCGGAGCTTCTCGGTATCCAGGGCCAGAGACGCGGGTGGTCTGGATTCATCAAAGCTACTGTCGACTGCTCGGCGAATTTCTTGTAGGCATCGCGATCTCGATTGAGACCGTACATTTTTCTCAACTCGGCCTGCTTTTCTGGATCACCTACTAGCGGATGATATTGTCGACGATAGTGCTCGGGAGAACTCGTTAAATAAGAGCCCAAAGATGAAGCTATCTTGTGCAGGAAAGTACCATGAGGGTGTTCGAAACTTATGGTGATGGTATGCTTATCGTGCATCGTGATCGATCCACCGGTACCCTGATGCCTTAAGATTTCCCTAATGCTGAAATCAATCTCAGGCTTATCGAACTCGTTCTCGTACCAATACATGATATCCTCGGCATCCCAATCTTCTCCGTCGGACCACTTTACCCCCTTTCTGAGATAGAAAGTGTAGTGCCGCTTGTCTTCGCTTACCTCCCAGCTTTTAGCCAAATGAGGAACGATGGGCTCTCCTTGAGCGGAGTATCGAACGAGGTGATGGTAGGAGAAATAGTTACGAATTATCTGAAGCCTAGCTTCATTGGGAATATAGCTGACCCAAGTGCCCCCGTATTTACCGATACCGTCGATGCCCTCTAAAACGACGGGCTCTGGCCCTACTCGATCAGCCACTGGTGGCAACGTACCATCCTCGACGAGCGGCTTAAGCAGAGGCGATTCTCCTCTGGGATACCAGGAAGCTTCCTCACCCTCGGAAAAGTCCACAAAACGGTAGATGCTCGGCTTATCGTCTTTAGCTAGCTTAAGATCTCTAAGCTTCTTGGCTACTTCTACCTTCTCTTGGTCGTAGCTGGGCCGTTCATCCGGTATGCTAGGGGTCACAAGCCAGAAAAAACCAAATGATACCGCGCCCAGAAAAAGGATTACGTAGAAGAAGCGAATAATATGGGGCAGCAGCTTTCTTAACATTAATTAAAAAGAATAAACCAAATCAAAAGGGCACGGTAGTCGAGAATTCTCGTACATGCAGGAAGCTACTGAGGTCTTTTGGTGAAACGTTGAACGCGTCCGTCAAGATGGCCAATCACAATGTCTCCACATGCCTCCTTTTCCAGAAGGTCTTCCAAGTCCATAGTCGCGATCATCATGAAAGCCCGGGGAGTTTTATTCTTTCCGTGTAAGTCATTTCCGGCTTGCCGCCACGATAGCCACATCCCGAACAGGTGTAGACATAATTCTGATGAATCAAGACTCCCGTTCCGTGACGGCCAATCAACAATGGAGGTAGAGCCCTCCACTCTTCATTGATGGTATGATAAGCCTCTACTTCGGAGTGGGCTTTTAGATGGGCCATGCTTTCTCCACCAATAATAATCACGTCTTTCTGATTGGCCATGGCGAAACAGCCTGCTCGAGGAGTCGGTATCGGTTCTTTGGCTACAGCCCAACTGTCGGTAGCTATATCGTAGATATCCATCTCCGGTTCGACCAGATCAAACACCTGCTTGGTTTCGGCTGACGTGCGACGCCCGCCTCCAGCGTAGATCTTGCCGTCCAGTTCAACGGCCTGAAAGTGGTCGCGAGCGTGTGGAGCGTTGGCCAGGACCTTCCAGTCCCCGGTTTCGGGATCGTATTCGTCCATCCAATTCACATAGCCGCCCATATGGCCGTGAATGATTCCGCAGACGACGTAGATTTTTCCATTGTAGAAGACGGCGCCCGATCCTCCGCGACGACGGTTCTCGGGAATTTCATGGGACCACTTCCATTCGTCAGTGGCTGGATAATATTCCAATACCTGCTTGACCGCCGTTTCCGTAGGGAAAGGTCCCGTCATGACGCCAACCATAATGATGCGATCCTTGTAGGAAACGGGTTGAAAGTGATGGATCTCCATTGGAGGCACGGACCCGTTTTTCCAAGTATTCGTATCAGGATCATAGATACTCACAGGATTCATGCGTCTTCCGCCGAGAAGATAGAACTTTCCACCATGCTCTACGAAAGCCGCTTCATGTCGTTTTTCAGGCTCGCCGATCGTTTGCAGCAGTTCCCACGCAGCGAATTCTTTTTTTGCTAGTTCACTCATTTTTCTTTAAAGTCGCATTCTCAAAATGCCCCAACCATCTACATTCAGCCCCCGAAAGGCTTCGATTTCATTGGCCTGAACCGCCCAGCAAAGCGACTCATGATCAAATGCGGATCTTTGGGATACTTACGAGAGATAGTCTTGTTAAGAATAGACGAAGACACGTTCCCATTTTGCAAAGGCAAATCAATGTTATCGTTAACATTACTCGCCGCCAACGTGTTTCCAAAAGGCGGATCTCGCCTGAGTGGATACCGTAAGTCTCGGTCGGAGGGATCGAGCTAAACCACCTCGGCCAACGCCCGCTGGCCGATCTCGGACTTATGATCGAAGACAGTGTCCCCATCGATCCATTTCCCGTTAATCGTCGTTACGATAGGGTTTTCGGAAAGCCCAAACTCGTTTCGCGTCATCTGGTCGATGACCTGGTTGGCGGCCACCTCGCCAATTTGCTCCCAATGAGGATAAATGCCGGCCACGCCTTCTTCATCAGGAAGCAAATCGAGTTGGGCAAATCCAACGTCTCCAGGAATTCGATACCCGTAACCGATCATGGTTTGCATAGTTTCCTGGGCATTGCTGATCACGGCATCAGGCTTATGCTCGTCCAGCCAAGGCTTCAATTCAGCGTGCAAGGTTTTCAGCTTATAATAAGGCAACGGAGGAATGCATTCCTCTTTAGGAATGTTTAGCTGAGCGATGGCGAACCCGGCGATCCGCTTGAATTGATGAATGGACTCGTTGATAGAATGCACCGCAAGGCCAATACGCTTGTATCCATATTTCCTTAGCTTTTCGAAAGCCGTCAGCGTCCCGGTGTATTCGTCTTTCTCTACCCGATGCAAGTTAGGCTTGGCTAGAGAGTGGCCAATCGCGACTGAAGCAAACTGGCTCAGGTCTAAGTCCACTACGTTCTCCACTCGGTAGAACGGCTCCAAAATGCATCCACGAATGCCTCGATTTTTCAGAATGCTGATCAGTCGCTTTGGCGTCATATCCGGCTCATTAAGATGGAATTCCTCCATCTCGTAGCCCTGCTGCCGACAATGCCGCTTAACACTCTGCATCGTAGCGACGTGCCCCAGCAACGGTTTACAATGATAGGGCAAGCAGTGAATGTAAGCGATTACGGCAGAGAACACCGAAGAACTCCTTCCTCGATATTCGCTCATAAGAGCTGAAACTAGCGGATGTTTAGTATAGCCAAGCTCTTTGGCGATTTTGAGGACTCTTTCGCGGGTGTCCTTCTTATGCCTCGGATGATTTCGCAAGACTCGACTGACGGTCATAATGGAAACGCCAGCCTTTTCGGCGATCTGCTGCATGCTTATTCTCTGACCGACTTTGGGCATAGGAATAGATCTAAAGACGTGTTACGTTTAACATGCAAATCGTTTGGAAAGCAATCTCTCAGTTGCCAGGATTCCATGAGAATGATTGTCGGATTAGGACGAGAAAGCGCCTCGGTCCTTAAGCCATCTTCAATTAGCCCAATCGGCTCTTTATTCCTCTGGCAAAAAGCCTGATGATAGGACCCCCGCTAAAACATCATCAATACTGCCGCAAAACGGATTATCATTGTTCATTAAATGAAAGACGAAAGGTGTTCGCTGTGGGCTCAAAACTTAGTTTGGAAAAGGGCCTATCTTAGAAACTAATTAAAACCGTTCATGAGTACTGCAGAAACCGATCGACTCTCGATAAAACAGCGTATTAAAAATGGCGAGTCCATCAGCGCCGTGCGCGTTCCCACGAACGCGGACCGCGAAAAGGCGCATGCCATCATTAGCGAGCGCCATCCGGATATGCTTTATTTGGATACGCACCACTCTCCCATAACGGAATGGGACATATCTCGAATTTGCAAAGCGGGGCAAGAACTGGATACGCCAGTCATGATGCGAATCAAGCATGCTTGCCAAGCCCCATTAATATCAAGCCTCCTGGATATAGGCGTTTTCTCTATCAAAGTTCCCACGGTCGAAGACGAAGCCACCGTCGATGCCATCATCGACGGCTTTTATTATCCACCCGTGGGAAAGCGCAGTCTAGGCGGAACGAATAACTACGGGGAAATCAAGACTCCCGGTGTCAAGGATACCGAACGGGACGGCTTGCCCTATTGGCAATGGTGGAACGAGAACGCAGTCCTTGGTTTTAAAATCGAAACACTGAAGGGCGTGCTCAATGCTCGCTACCTCGCCAAACCTGGCATCGACTATGTCGACTTTGGCAACCAGGACCTCAAACACGATCTTGCCATTCAAAAACATCCAGGCTTTGAAACCATCGACGACTGCAAGGAATTTGTGAAAAACGCGCTTCAAGGTACAGGTGTTAAATTCGGGCTGTAACAGACAGACAAGACTAGCGGACTTTCAAAAGAGGCGTCGCCCCAACGTTAAAAAACTCATGCAAAATGAGTGGCGTTCGGGCGGCGCCTCATTCACATAAATTAGAATATGGATTATATTACTTTAGGCAGAACCGGTCTCAAGGTTTCCAAGGTCGGTCTAGGCTGTGGAGGATTTTCTCGGCTAGGACAGAGCTACGGAGCGAGCGAAGAAAGCTCGATCAATGTTGTACGCTCAGCTATCGATATAGGTATTAATTATATCGATACAGCTACGTCATATAAGACTGAGCCAATCGTGGGCAAGGCCCTGAAAGGAACGAATCGAGAGGAAGTGGTCGTGTCTTCGAAGTTTGGCATCAAGCCATTGATCGAGGGAGAGGTTAAGGCAGAAGAATGGGTGCCACAATGCGTAGAAGCCAGTCTGGAGCGACTGCAAATGGACTACATTGATGTGTATCATGTTCATGGCGTCAAAGAACCCGATGCGGATGTGGTCCACGAGAAGGTCATCCCTCAGCTTCTCAAAGCCAAGGAACAAGGAAAAATCCGATTCCTCGCCTACAGCGAAGCATTCGGTTCGGATACCAGTCATGAGATGTTCAAAGCCTATGCCGACAAGGACGATTTCGATGTAGCCATGGTCGGCTTCAATTTGATTAATCCATCTGCTCGAAGAACCGTCTTTCCCAACCTTCTTGAAAAGAAAGTTGGAACAGAGATCATGTTCGCCATCCGCAACGCGCTTTACCAACCGGCTCTATTCAGAAAGATCATCGATGAGCTTGAGAGCGAAGGGAAGATCGATTCGGCCATCTTTGAAGGACAAGATCCCGTCATCTATTTCTTTGGTAACGATGATTCGGATACCATGGCGGAAATAGCCTATCGCTATGCCGCTTACGAACCAGGAGCAGACATCCTGCTTTCAGGTACTGGAAAAGTGGAACATTTAAAGAAGAATGTGAACTGGATTTTGCATGGTCCACTTGATGAGAGCGTGAAATCCAGATTCGATGCCGTGCTCGAAGAAATCGAAAGCGTATCCGGAAATTAAGACAGCTTCAAAACAGCAACAGGAGTATCCTATCCAAAGGTTTTCCAACTTAAGATAAGCTATAATTGAGCCTCTTGCTCTAGAATTCTTTGCAGGGTATCGCGGCTAACGGGCTTGGTGATGTATCCATTCATTCCTGCGTCGCGACATAAATCTTCATAGCCGTAGACGGCATGAGCCGTTAAGCCGATTATGGAAATCGGCTGCTTTGTTCGCTGCCCCATCTCAAGTTCTCGAATTCTTCTTGTAGCTTCGAATCCGTTCATCCTCGGCATCTTGACATCCATTAATACGATATCGAATTCGTTGCTTCGCCAACTTTCAACGGCCGCCAAACCATCTCTAGCGACCATCACGTCGTGCCCATCCAGTTCCAGCATGGCTTTGGCTACCAATACGTTCGACTCGATATCGTCGACCAGGAGAACGCGCTTAGAGCCATTCCCATTCCGGCCTTCGCAAGAGCGCTTCAACGCATCCTGGCTCTTCGCTTTCACCATTTCTGGCGGAACATCAAAGCAGGCCGTAAACATGAAAACACTACCTTTTCCCAGTTCGCTTTCAACCCAAATTCGTCCTTTCATCATGGATACGAGTTCTCTACAGATGGCCAGGCCTAAACCTGTGCCTTGAGTGAGATCGCTGCTCGCTCCTTGCAGTTGCTCGAATTGACTGAAGACGCCCTCCGTCTTGTCGGAAGGAATCCCAACACCGGTATCGGTCACCTTAAACAGAAGCTCAACGTTTGACTGACTATCGGTTTTAAGGCTAGCATCGATGAAGATCCCTCCTTCGGAAGTGAACTTGATCGCATTGCCAATGAGGTTGACGAGAATCTGCTGCAATCGCCGCGAATCTCCAATAAGCTTCTGAGGAACCGCATCATCGAGACTTAGATTGAATTGCAACCCTTTGTCTCGAGTGGACTGTCGTAAAAGCCTATGGATATGATCAAACGTTTCATGTAATGAAAATTCGCCTACATAAAGTTCCGCCTTGCCCGATTGCAGTTTAGAGAAGTCCAGAATATCGTTGATGATACTCAAAAGGTCCGTACCTCCCTTTTTCACCATCTCCATATACTCAACCTGCTCTACTGATAGATTTGTAGCCAGCAGCACCTCCGCCATGCCAAGCACGCAATTAAGCGGCGTACGAATCTCATGACTCATCGAGGCGAGGAAATCGCTTTTAGCCGCGCTCGCCTTTTCCGCCAGTGACTTTTGTTCCGCCAGATCCTCCTGCTTTTCCTTCAAAGATTCTATCAGGCGAAGTCGCTGCAACCTCCTGGCAAGGCTGGGTAAAGCTCTCCGCAATTCCGATTCCTGCGGAGTATCCATATCATGAAGCAATAATCCAAGAATACCTTCTTCGGCAACGAGAGGAGAGCAAAGGAGAACATGGGGATCATTGCGCTGGGGAAACGTCTTTTTATAGTCGATACTGCCATTCTCGACAGCCAAATCGACCTGTTTGATATCGCGACCATTGTATTTCCAAGCAGTAGCGCCGCTTTCAATACGATCAGCTCGAGTCGAAGGCTCATTAAAAATGATCAGAAGCAGAAAATTCATCTCAATATAACGACCCAATTTTTCGAGAGAAGGGAGAAAAGCTTCTAACGACGATTGACCATCGTCCGTTTTCCCCGAGGGATCTATAACCGTTTCAATATTCTTACGATTAATCCTAAAAGTCTGGTTGCTCTGAAAAAATTCCTCGTCACAAGCGTCGTATACAGAAGCCAGCAAAGAATCTGCATTAACCGGCTTGCGCTGCAAACGATTCCAAGCGCCAAGCCTTTTTCCCACACTGATCACTAGACTATTCACAAAGCGATTATTGAGCCCTTCAATGGATGCTTTGAGCATAGTGGATTGAAACGCTTTAAAAGCGTCACACCCATCCTCGCATTTCGCTGCGAATTCCGCTTTCAGCGATTCGATCGAAGCTTCAGAAAGACTACGGTCAATCGAAAGAGCATGATCAAGAACAGAAATGTCTGTTCGATAGGATCTGAGAAATCTAGGATAATTGCGGGGGATAATGACACTCGAATCTCGCTCGACAAATCCCGCAGCCACAACTCGACTACGAATCTTTTCATCTCGTTGGTCAATTTGATCGACAATTAAATCCGCGGCTTCGTATCCAATATTATAATATGGCACAGAGATCGAGGAAATCGAGTAACCGGATTGCTCTTGAATAGCGGGCTGGTTTCCAAATCCAATTACAGCCACGTCCTCAGGCACTCGAATCCCTTTCTTTATCAGGGCATGACTGCAACCGATAGCCATACGGTCGCTAACGCAAACAATGGCATCGAATTTAAGATCCGATAGTTGCAAATCGGAAATGCGCATGAATGCATCCCGATAGTCATTACCAACATCGAATATCAGATCTGGATCAGCTTCAAATCCCAGTTTGTCCAAGACCGATAGGTAGCTATTGTATCGTTCATTAAAGCTAATCTTACGCGTGTTGCCTCGGGCAAATGCAATGCGTTGTCTTCCGAGCTCAAACAAGTGCTTGAACGCTTTTTGTGTTCCTGGCTGATAATCGATTGATACATGAGATGCCAGAGGTTCTTCCTTATTTACAACTACGACTGGCAAACCGCGTTTCACCAGTTCCCCGATATTGCCTTTCTCGGATGGGCTGATACATACAACCCCGGCAATCTGTTCCAAAGGGAGGTATCGAAAGTCCAATACGGACATGACATCGAATCGAGAGCCTCTCAGGCGGAGTCCCGCCCCAAGCCTAACAGTTACAGAGAGATGGGGGCTTGCTGGCAAATCAGGTTCGATAATACCGATAATCGAGGAGCTCATTCTTACCTATTCGAACAATCTTAAAGCTGAACTGATTTTGCAAATACGCAATAAGCAGGAATGAGGTTAGACGGGTGATTTACACATTTTAGGCCCTAGCAACAAAATAGGAAAAGAGAATTGATTACCCCATCCAGACTAAAACCCTAATTTTAAATAGATAATCGAGTGCGCTGTAGCCGAGCATAGTTGCCTCCCATTTGGATTAGCTCGTCATGGGTTCCCTCTTCAACAATGCCTTCGGCAGACATAACGACTATTCGTTGAGCATTGCGCACTGTTGAGAGACGATGGGCTATGACGATCATCGTTCGATTGTTGGTGAGCTTCTCTAGGGAATCCTGGACTGCTCTTTCGCTTTCATTATCCAGGGCGCTCGTCGCCTCGTCGAAAATAATAATTGGCGGATCCTTGAGAAACACCCGAGCGATACTCAGGCGTTGCTTTTGGCCACCCGAAAGCTTTACCCCCCTTTGACCAATGTCCGTGCCGTACCCATTTGGCAATGACAGGATAAAATCATGGGCATTCGCCTTTCTGGCCGCCTCCATTATCTCATCCTCGGTTGCGCCCTGTTTGCCATAGGAGATATTCTCTGCAATCGTACCCGCGAAAAGATACACGTCTTGCTGAACGATGCCAATCTGCTCTCGAAGCGAGCTTAGGCTAACGTCTTTTACGTTATAGTCGTCGATAAAAATGGCCCCTTCGCTTAGGTCGTAAAAGCGAGGAATCAAGGAGCAAAGAGTCGTTTTGCCCACCCCCGAAGGTCCTACTAGAGCTACAAACTCGCCGGGTTGAACGGCTAGTGATAGTTTTCTAAATACAAAGTGATGATTCGCCTGATATTTGAAGGTGACGTCTCTAAACTCAACCCTGCCCTCAATTTCGACAAGATCGATGGCCTCAGGCGAATCCTCGATATCCGGCTGAATTTCCAGCATTTCCATAAATCGATCAAATCCGGTGATGCCTTCCTGATAAAGTCTGGCAAAGTTTAAACTGGTTCGAATCGGTTCTACTAAAAGACCAAGATAAAGTAGATACGTGATCAGATCCGCCAGGTCCAAAGAGCCTGCGACAATTGAGGCTCCGCCAAACACGACCACAGCCGCAGCAAACAGCTCGGTAAAAGTCACGATGCCATGGTAAAAATAGGTTTCGCTTCTATAGCCTTTCCGCCTGCTTTCCACAAAACCTTCATTCGCCTCAGCGAATTTCTCTTTCTCAATCGTCTCATTAGTAAAGGACTGGACCACCCTTATCCCCGCCAGCGTATCTTCAACGCGAGCGTTGATATCGCCCACGCGATTTCGCGTTTCTCGCAAAGCCGTATTCATTTTCCTGTTAAAATAAAATGCGTAGATCGCCATAAACGGCAGGAAAGCGAAAACGATGAGGGTCAGAGGAACGTTTATCGTCATCAGAATGACGAAGGTCCCGAAAAATTTTATAAAGGTGATGACGACATCTTCAGGACCATGATGGTACAATTCGCCAAGGGAATAAGTGTCATGCGAGAGGCGAGTCATCAGTTGGCCCACTTTTCTATTATCGAAGAAGCCGAACGATTGCTTCTGATAATGATCGAATAGCTCGGAACGCATGTCCCGTTCCATGTAAGTGCCCATCATATGCCCACGATGCGAAACGATCATTTCACAGAGCGTGAACACGATAATCAAACCTGCCATCAATAGGCCAACGGAATAAATCTGTCCAATCGTATCCGGAGCAGATCGAGCCAATAAATGTTTAGTAATATGCCTAGCGCATAATGGGAGCGTAACCGCGATAGCCGACGCCAGCATAGCGCAAGCGAGATTTACGCTTAGCAGTTTAAGATAAGGTCTATAGTAGGAGAAGAATTTCCTAGTTCGCTTATTCACAGTAAATGCATTCAAATATATGGGTATCCAAAAACGGATACGCTTAAGGACAGCGATAGCCCGCGTATCGCAATTCACGAGACGAAGATATGCCATTTGGCAAAGCCCACACGCCATTCCCAAGCAGGATATGATCAAACACGCCTAGCTTGCAGAAATAGAGCGTGAACGAAAACCTGCGACCAGACAAGTCGCGGTCATTTCACTACAAGAAGTCCGAACAGAGGTGACTTGACCCAACTAGGCCAGTCGATCCGAAGACTTGCTATTAATATAATGAATACATCATCGTTTACCTCCAGTTAAAGGAGATCTGTAACAGATAAAACAATACGTTGCCTGTCAAGAAATGAATTGAGTCAATTTCAAGGCGACTGTCCAGTAATTCGTTAGTCGACGGTCAGCTGTCGTGAACGGTCTTCAATTCGCTAGCTGGAATTATTTTCATAAAAACTAATTTTCTAGTAGACAATTCTTTCCAACCAGCGCAACTTAATTCCTAATTAATTAGTATTTAAGACATGGCTCGCAGGAAATCTCAGAATCTCACCGCCGTAGAACAGACCATTATGAATGTTCTCTGGAAGCGGGGGCCATCTTCGGTGCGAGAAATCTTAGAAGAATTGGATTCCGAAACGGCCTACACTACGGTACAAACGATGTGCAAGATACTCACCGAGAAAGGTTACGCTAGCTTTAGCAAGAATGGAAGAGCCTTTATCTATAGAGCTGAAATTTCTCAAAGCGAAGCCCGCAAGGGAGCTCTCAAATCGGTAATCGATCAGTTTTTCGGAGGCTCCCCCAAACTCCTAGCCCAGCACATGATGGAGGACATCGAGCTAAAACCGGAGGAGATAAAAGAGTTGCAGGACCTAATAGACAAGACCGGTAAAACGGGAGCCGAAAAATGACTTGGGAGTCGAATATCATCAGTTTTATTTTCATGCATGTCGCCGTAGGCGCCCTTATCTCTGGAGCGCTCTTTTTCCTGAAGGCCGTTAAAGACCGGATCGCCTTCAGCTCCGAAGCTTTATCTTGGTTGTGGTATTTTGGATACCTGGCAATCGCCATTATTCCTCTTGTGGCGATCCTGAATCCAGCGTCGACTATCGAGTCCGTTTCATCAAGCTACATGAAAAGCGACGCTGGATCTTTCGCTCCGACTCGAATATCAACGACTGCCGAGTCTGTGGAAATGCCTTTCATGGTGAAAAAGGATTTCCCACGCCACTTGAACGTTTCCTCGACAACGGCCTCTACCCTATCGGCTGTCCTCAAGTCTTTTCTCTTATTATGGGCCATCGGACTTATTTGGCGTGGTTTCGGGCTTGCAAGAACAATAATGGCGACGGCTCGTTTATCGAAGACGGCCAAAGAGACCCGACTTTTCAGAGATCTTGTCGAAGGACACCAAACGCCTATCTGTCTATCAGATCAAATTTCCAGCCCTTTGGTGATCGGTTTTCAAAGCCCCAAAATTGTTTTGCCGGAAAGTCTCGCTCGAAATATATCCAAGAATCAGGCCCAACATATTCTTACGCACGAATTGGCCCACATTAAAAGAGGCGACATCTGGACTGGATTGCTACAGGAGATAATCGCAGTGGTGTTTTGGATTAGTCCAATCCTTAGAATTGTCTGCCAACAAGTTTCTCTTAGCCGAGAGATCGCCTGCGATAGCAGAGCCGCTGAAAAAAGCGAAGACCAGGAAACCTACGCCCAGTCGCTGGTACAGTGCGCTAAGCAAATCGCTCTAGACCAAGAAAAGATTCACGCGATGGGCATGTGCCATCGCAACAACGACATAAAAATCAGAATACGGGAGGTTATGAAAATGAAAGGAAACAAGTCATCCACCGTTGGAGCCTGTCTGACGGGAGCTCTACTGATGATTGCGAGTTTCGCTCTCGCCGAATCATCTGCGGCTTCGATTGAAATCAGCTTAAGCAAAGCAGACGCCTTGAAGCCAAAACGAGGAGCGATCACGGGTGGCGACGCGGAAATATTGGTAAGCGCAGTAAAGGCAAACCGAATCTCTGTCATCAAACACTTAATACAGAATGAAGGTTTTCACATAGATGCTCCGACCAAAGGTGATGGGACCGCTCTCATTGTTGCCGTGCAAAGAGGCGATGAGCGAATGGTGGAGCAGCTACTTGAAATGGGGGCTGACGTGAATGCAGCTTCGGACACAGACGGGAATCCGCTCATCAATGCAGCTATGCGAGGCAATGTATCCTTGGCAGAGCGATTGCTGGAATCCGGAGCCGATGTGAATGCTTACGTTTATCGCGACGAAACGCCTCTCATCTGCGCTTCGATGCGCGGCCACTTAGAGATGGTGAAGTTTCTAGTGGAAAACGGAGCCAACGTGAACCTGGAAGTAGAAACGCCACATGGAGAGGCTCCAGATAATGTACGGAGTCCTCTCAGCGTCGCGCCCAGTTCGCAAATTCGCGATTACCTACGAAGCCAGGGAGCGAAGTAGATTCAGAAAACCTTGAGCGGTCTTATAAACGCAAATGGAATAAAATCGGGTCTCTATAAACCGGACACTACAGGCTATCGAGAATGCTTGATAGCCTATCATAGCTGGTTTGCTGTTCTTCGCTTAATGCGGAGCTCAGCAAATTGGTCTGCTCAACCGCATCGCTTTCTAGATTGTAAAACTCTTCCCCTCCCTCGCTGAAGCGTATCAGCTTATAGCTACCTTCTCGAATCGCTTTGCCTTCCACGTTCGCATTGGACCCGAAGGATTCGCTTAGAATGTATCCACGAGACGACGACTCGCCTCGGATCACATCCAGCAACGAAACGGAATCAATCAGTGTTTCGGGCGGCAGATGATCATCAGGATCGATCCCGGCGATATCCAAAACGGTAGAGAAGACATCGACGCAGTGCGCCAGGCTTTCTACACGTCTAGACTGACTGATAGTTGGTCCAGCGACGATCATGGGTACGTGAATGCCGCCTTCATAAAGCGAGCCTTTGGCGCCAGAGTTGTCGTAAGGCGGCTGCACAACGGAATTAGGCGTTCCATTGTCTCCCAGAAAAATGATGTAGGTATTGTTTTGATCAACCGATTCGAGCAAGCGGCCAATTTCCGTATCCAAAGCTTCAAGACTCGCTTCATAGGCAGGGCGCCTTTGCGCTCCCATTGGCTCCTCCGGCAAGCCTTCATAGCTATGCAATGATTCGGGAGGATTATGAAAGGGGGTGTGGCCCGCATTGAATGCCACCCAGGCAAACCAGGGCTGCTCCCCATTTGACTGTATCCAGTCTGAAACGTCGTTAACAATAGAGGTAGTTGTGTAGGTTTGGACTCCAGTCGTAGCTTCTCCATTCACTACCTTGCGCCAATCCTGATAGCTGGGCACTCCTCCTCCGATTGTGCCCGAAAAATAAGGCCAGCCTCCTATGGTGTTCGGAGTATCGTCAACCGTCCCCGAAGGCCCTTGAGTCTGATGCCATTTGCCAAAAGCGGCTACCGCATAATTGCTGTTTGCCGCCGCAAACATATCCGGCAAAGTCATTTCAGACTCCGACAAGGCTTCGTTTTGCGAAACAGGAGCCCCCACTCCATGACGAAAGGCGAATCGACCCGTAATCATGGTGGCTCTTGTTGGCGAGCAGGTTGGCTGAGCGTAGGCATTTTCGAATACGATTCCCGACTCGGCTAGCCTATCGATATTAAGCATGGGAGGCAGAGAAGCAGACGGGTCGTCGTTATAGAGCGAGCTGGAGTCGATGCCCCAATCGTCTACGATCAGGAGCAGGACATTGGGAGCGTTTCTATCTTCCAAACGGAAAAAGACTGTCTCCATCAGCTCTTCTGCGTGCGGCGAATTTTCGGCCACAAGAACCGAATCGGAGAAAGCCAAGTCAGAAGACCGGAACAGCGCTTCGTCGCCCGACCAGCTTATTTCGACCCCAGTATTAACCTGTTCGATACGAAGCTCATCACCACTCATTGCTAATAGAACAAGAATCGAATGTACAAGTACTGATAGTGGAATTTTGGATTTCGACACAGACATAGATAGCGTTTCAAATGGAAGTCGTTGGCAGACAACCATACCAGAAACGAGCCTAAAAGAGCAGTGGTTACCTTTGGCTGCAGGATTTTGCAGGTCTATAGCCTTAAGTAAGTCGAAAAATAGAGGCGATAGCTCTGATTCATCTAAATACGCTAGCCTTCGTCAGCTTTTCTAAAATCTCGGCCGGAGGCTGCTGGGCATAATCAGCATCTCCTGCTTTTATGATAGCAAAGCGGTCTATGATGAATCCGTGAGAGCGTCCTGTTATTCTCAATACGTGTTCGCCTGCTTCGAGAGACACGCGAAAAACCGATCGGATCTCTTCACCCCAAATCCACCAGCGCCAATCGTTAGTGAGCGATTCTCTAGCTGCTTGACGTTGGGCTTTGTCCAGCCGGTAATCGAATTCGCTGCCGACGTAGGCTTTCTCGGGCTTACGGATATCGGGATATCCCTCGATCGGTCGAGAAGTAGCGATTTGCACAAACATATCGTTCGAAGCGTCCCAAATCGCTCCATCTTGATGGCAACGCGCGAAAATCTGATACACGCCAGATTCGTCTATGGTAATTGGATACAGGATTTCGCCTTTATCGGTTTCTCGTGTCTCTTCCCCGGTCCATTGAATATAGCCGTTTCCCGTATAGCCGGCTACTTCCTTTTTCAAGCTCCAGCCTTCGGCCAAGGCGTTGTCCTCGGCCTCGATAATAATGGCGCCATTGGTAGACGAATCAGCGCTGCGGGATTGAGCATGAGAGCATGCGGATAGACATAGCAATGCTATTAATGCCATTTTTATATAAACGATTCTATTTATTGATATGTATTTCATAAGATTATCATTGCGAATAATGAGCGAGTGACAGGTCATCGCAGAAGATTCACGAGCCAGAGCGAAAGCGGAGGAAAATAGGTGACCGCTAATAGCACGATCATGCTGACGAGAAAAAAGGGTATCATTTGTTTGGATATCGCTCCCATGCCGACTCGAGCCATCCTGGCCGAAACGAAAAGCGTCCCTCCAACGGGCGGAGTGAACAGGCCAAAGGCCAGATTGCAGACGATGATCAGCCCGAATTGCACCGGATCTATCTCGAAAGCCTTCGCAGCGGGAATGAATAGCGGGGCCGTCAGCAACAAGGCCGGCAGGGGCTCTAGAAACACGCCGACGATGATCAGTACTATATTTAGAATCAGCAGAAAGGCGATCTTGCCGCCGGCTTGCTCGCGAATGAAAGCAGCCATCTCCTGCGGAACTTGCTCGACGGTGATAAGCCATGAGAGTGAAGCGGTCGCTCCAATAATCAGCATGACCACTGCCGTCGTCGTAAAAGCGTCCAAAAGCAAGGCCGGAAGTTCGGTCCATTTCAACGATCGCTGTATCGCCATACTAACGACAAGTCCATAGACCACAGCTACAGAAGCCGCTTCAGTCGGCGTAAAAAGCCCCGACCAAATCCCCCCGAGTATGACAGCGGGCATGGCCAGGGCGGGAACGCAGCGCAGGAAGGCATGCCACACTTGGCCAGTCGAAACGCGTTCTACAGCAGCATCGTAGCCTAGACGGCGCCCCTGCCAAATGCACATTCCCATCAGGCCGAGTCCAAACAGGATCCCCGGTCCGACTCCTGCCAGAAAGAGGTCTTTGACGGAGACATTCGCAACAAATCCATAGACCAGCATGGAAATGCTGGGCGGAATAATAACGCCCAGCGTTCCGGAAACGGCAATCAGAGCAGCCGAATAAGATTTTGGATACCCGCGTTTTTCCATACCCGGGATCATGATGGATCCAATGGCCGCGGCCCCCGCTATAGCAGATCCAGATACAGCTCCGAACAGCATCGACGAAGCGACCGTCACCACGGCCAGCCCGCCTGGCAGCCAGCCGAAGAGAGCAGCCGCGAAATCGATCATTCTCTGGCCCACTCCGCCCTTGCTCAACACTGCTCCAGCGGCGATAAAAAGAGGGATGGCTAGCAAATGCGACGGTTCTACGCCGCCAATAAAGGCATGCCAGACCACGCTGTTGGAATAGTCCAGGCCGCTAATAGCGATGGCACCGATCGTTGTCAGCAAGAGAGCATAGACGAGCGGAATGCCCAATACGATGGCGATAAGAAAAAGAATAGCGAGTATTGAAATAATCATTACACAGCATCGGCTCCATCGCCGATCGCGATTTCATCGGCGTCGCCTCGCAAAGACCCGATCAGGTCGTGCAGGGTGAAGATCAAGGCAAGCCCGGCTCCGATAGGCAGAGCGGCGTATTGCGCTCCGACTACCCAGCCCAGAGCGACTAGATTCTGCTCCAGATTCGCTCGAACGATCCCAATGCCGCCCAGGATCAGAAGGGCTAGCATTGAGCAAGCCGCGAGTTGAGCCATGATATTCGCTAGCTTGCGCGGCTTAGATGGCAGCAAGCCTACGAATTCTCCAACCCGCATATGAGCGTGTCGGCGAGCGGCGGCCGCTCCGCCAAGAAAGATCGCCCACACCATCAAAAAGACCGATAGTTCGCTCGACCACGCTACATCGAATTTGAAGATGAAGCGAGACAAGGCGTTGCCGAACATCAGGATGATAATCCCGGCCCCGCTCCATACGATGACCCAATCGATAGCGGTCCCTACCCATCTCAGAACCTTTCCTTCTCCATCAACGGCAGGCAGCAGAGGCGGCGACATTTTCGCTGAAAAACGAACGCTGGCCGTAACCAGAAGAGACAAGCCTGCCATAAAGCCGATCAGCGATAGCGGGAAAAACGATACCATGCCGCGCTTTCGATTGTCTTGTCGCTTTTGCGTCATAGGTTTTCCACTACGAATCGCTTCTGCGTCAGCTAGTAAGGCGTCTACATCGCTTCCATATCTTATCCTGGCCCGATCGTAGACTTCGTCCACCTTGTCTCTGAAAGGCTCAAGGTCGGGGCGATGGACAGTCGCTCCCCTTTCGGTCATGGACGCCAGCTGTTTGGGCCGCTCCTTAAGGACCCGCTGCCGGCAATACTGACCTGCCTCTATGGCCGCTCGCCGGATGCCTTCCTGATCCTCTTCGGATAGCCTCTTCCAGGTCGATTCGGCGATCGAGAAGGGAATCGGACCATAGATGTGCGAGGTCAGGCTAATATGGGGAGCCACTTCGTAAAACCGCATCGAGTAGATCGTATCCAAGGCGTTCTCTTGGCCAATCACCGCTCCTTGCTGCAGGGCCAGATAAACTTCAGGCGATGGAAGGATGACCGGATTGTATCCAAAGGCTTCTACCATCCAGCGTAGCGATTCGTTGGGAAACACGCGCATCTTCTGCTTTCGGGCATCGTCCGGATGCAAAAAC
Organism: Opitutaceae bacterium; assembly: GCA_028281165.1. Classification (GTDB taxonomy): domain Bacteria; phylum Verrucomicrobiota; class Verrucomicrobiia; order Opitutales; family Opitutaceae; genus JANQRT01. The sequence continues at coordinate 44,296 of JANQKI010000149.1, forward strand.
GGCTCCACCGTGGTGAACTGACGAAATCCTGCCTCCCACACGGCCAGCACTCGAACTCCCTTGCCAGCCAGTTCCTCGAATTGCCGAGCGACCCAAGGCGACTCGTCGTAGAGCTTCCAGCCTTGCTCGAATCCGTCCACCAGATAGGGCAAGAATAGCAGATTCAAAGGCGTGTGATGAGGGGCGTAAGACCCGGTGGTGGTAACTGTAAAGTCCAGACCCCCCAGCTTCAATAATTCAATGGCCTTAGGATCATTGGCAAGCTGACCGGAATGGAACACTTGCACTTCGATACGGCCATCCGTGTATTCGTCGGCCAACTTCGAAAACAGCATAGCCGATGCATGTCGAGCTCCGTTGGGGCCGTTGGTGTGGCTCAACTTAAGAATCGTAGGCTCGGCGGCCCTCAGCGTAGTGCTAAGGCAGAGAAAAATGAAGGCGTATTGAAAATATCGCTTCACAACAGAAAGAAATTAGAATCTGCGACCATATCTTCATTCGATATGGGAGACGCGATCGCGCCCAGCTCCCTAGGATAGCTAAAGCCCCAATCGCGATCGCGTCCCGATAACGTATCCGCAAACCGGATAAATGCTTCGTTTACATTCGGAAGGTAAGCGAAAGGACGACTTCGATGTCCTGGTCTCCGAAGAAGGTGTAAGTCTGGTTCGAATTCGGCTTGAAGCCGCCTTGCAGCTCTCGCTTGGAGCCCGTTCCAATCTCGTTGAGATTGTTGTTTAGGTTGTCCTCTCCAGTGAGATTCTTCACGTTCAAGGCGACCGTATAGGGCAACTCGCCCCACTGGCCATCAAAACCGGCCATCAAGTCGACACGCGTCACTGGCTCGAAGTAGGCCGGGCTGCCGTTACGGTCCGGCTGAATGACTTCCTTGCTTTTCCAGGTCAAGCCGCCGCCGAAAAACCAGCCGGCCATCGGACCTTCTTGGACGGTGTACTTATTCCAGATGGCAAACTTGTGCTTATATGTTTCCTCGATCAATGCTCCAATCGCCTCTTCCGGACTATCGGGATTCGCCACCCCGTCCGAGACGTAGGTGTCGTTATAGGAATAGCCGCCTATGATGCTCCAGGCTTGCGTCGGGTAGTAGAAGAAGTCGAAGTCGAAGCCTTCTGAAGTGACCTCGCCTCGCTGCACTTCGGCGCCCAGATTCCCATCTGAATCGAGCACTGTAGAGTCGGTGACAATACGATTCGAGTCGACGATCTCGTAAAGACTGAAGGTGCCCTGAAACTTGTTTTCCAAGAGATTGAACTTGGTTCCCAGCTCGACGATGTCAGCCGTGGCCGGAGGGAACGGGTTGCCCTGCGGATCGCGAGAGGCTAAAGCCGGATTGGAGGATTTGGAATAGTTGCCGAAAAATCCAAAGCTTTTGTCATCGTCAAAGTAATACACGGCTCCCACTTGCGGCAAATTAGTCGACAGTTCGTCGATGTCGCCTTGAACCAGGCCGTTGCCGTCGAAGGAATCTTCGCGCTCGTTGATACTCAGCTCGGCTCGTGTGACGCCCCAGAGCGTGTAGAATCTTCCAGGGATCCACTCCGCCTGATGATTGAACAACAGGGAGCTGCGATCCTTGACATCGAGGGAACGCGAATCTGCTTTCAGAACGAAATTCTCCCAGGGAATGCGTAAAGCTTCGGGATTGTTCCAGTCGCTGATCTCGACGATATCCAGATAGGGTTGCGAGGGATCGTCGACTTCAAACGGTCGCCAGGTCATCCGGTCACGCGTGAATTCGAAACCTTGAGCTCCCACTACGAAACGATGGCTCGTTTCCCCAAAAGTGTACTGGCCCAACGCTGTGATACGGTATTGATCGACGACATCAGGAGAGAAGCGGCGAAAGATTTTGCGTGTCACCACGAAGTCGTTGGGATTGGCAAGCGGAGTTGGATTGGTGACTGACGGGTTCTCGCGAATCGCTGAACCAATATCGATCCGCTGATTGAAGCGGAGCTCGCGATCATGGCGGTTGAAGGCGGCTTCGATCGAAATTTCCTCAGTCAATTTCTGTTCGAAACGAATCGT
>JANQKI010000158.1 GCA_028281165.1 Opitutaceae bacterium
ACGATTCGGCTTCGATTGAAAAACCGTTCACGCGACTCGGGATTCATGATCAAGTCCAAGTGACGCTGGCGAATTCGCTGTTCCTGATCGGTTAAGCCATGAAATTTCTCAGGCAGCGGACGCAACGCTTTCGAGACTAGTTCGTAGCTTTGGGCTCTAACCGTTATTTCTCCGGTCTTCGTTTTGAAAAGCGTTCCTTCAACGCCAATGATGTCACCCACATCGAGTTTCTTGAACTCAGTGTATTCTTCTTCTCCCAAAGCGTCTATGCGAACGTAGGCCTGGATCAAGCCGCCTTGGTCCTGCAGTTTGACGAACTGGGCCTTACCCATTTTACGAATGAACTTGAGGCGACCCGCTACGCTGACAGTCGGTTGAGCGTCGTCCTCCGCTCCTTCAATATAAGAATCTATCGCTTCCTTTGAGGTATGTTTAGGGTTGAAGGAAGAACGGTAGGGATCCACTCCCTTTGCTCGCATGTCTTCAAGCTTCTGCCGTCGAACGGCCAATTGATCATGAGAGATGTCTGATAGATTCGTACTCATAAAAACGAAGACGATTAGGCTCTTTAGCTTTAAAAGATCAAAGCCTTTCCTGAGCTTTTATGAAGTTATACCCAATTGAAGCGGAAACCCTTGTTGAATTAGCTTGAAGATTGAGCTTTTTCCACCGAATGAAACACCTGATGGGCACGAGTACACGCAAGCCTGATTGGCTCCGAGCAAAGCTTCCTTCCGGCAAAGGGTACGGGGCGGTTCGCAAGATGGTAGATGACAATAAGCTGCATACCGTCTGTCAGAGCGCTCAGTGTCCCAACCTCGGAGAATGCTGGTCGCGAGGAACCGCCACGCTGATGATTTTGGGAAACATCTGTACGCGCTCCTGCAATTTCTGCGCGATACAAACCGGTCGCCCAACCGAACTTGATTTAGGCGAACCCGCCCGTGTAGCGGAAGCCGTAGCGAAAATGGGCTTGCGGCATTGCGTCATCACCTCGGTAACGCGTGATGAACTCGAAGACGGCGGAGCGACCGTTTGGGCTGCGACCATAAGAGCCATTCGGTATCGCAATCCCAATACAGCCATAGAAGTCTTGACTCCAGATTTTCGAGGCCGAACCAAGGATCTCGACACGGTCCTCGAAGCTCAGCCCGATATTTTCAATCACAACATCGAGACCGTCGAAAGGCTGCAAAAGCCAGTCCGCGTCCAGGCCAGATACGATCGAACATTGCTGATCCTCGAGCACGCTGCAAAACGAGGGTTTGTGACGAAGTCAGGTTTGATGCTCGGTCTCGGAGAAACCAAGGAAGAGATAGCTCGAACTCTACAGGATCTGAGAAAGATCGGGACGAAGATTCTCACTCTTGGCCAATATCTTCAGCCGACCCCTAGCCACTTGCCGGTGGACCGATGGGTTACACCGGAGGAATTTAACGAATGGAAAGAGTATGGACTCTCTATCGGTTTTGATATCGTAGAGTCCGGTCCGCTTGTGAGATCTTCCTACCACGCTGAAGAGCAGTCAGCGACCTTCACAGGTTTAGATAAAGCTGGCTGATATCCGAAAAATTTTTCTGGCGTAAAGGCAGTCAGGAGAGAGTATCCCGAAGGATTATGAGTTCTCTCGAAGAAAAACTGTCAGCTCTAGGGCTCTCCCTTCCTGAGCCTCCCGAGGCGAAAGGCAACTACCTGCCCTACGTCGTTTCGGGCAATCTCGTCTACCTCTCAGGCACTCTGCCCATCGCCGATGGCCAGGTGGTTTACTCTGGAAAAGTTGGCCAAGAACAGACCATCGAAACGGCTTACGAAGCCGCAAAGCTCTGCGTCCTCAACGCCTTGGCTAACCTGAAAAGTCCATCGGGAAATTTTGCGCAACTTGCTAGAATCGTGCATGTGGCCGGCTACGTTAATGGCGTC
>JANQKI010000164.1 GCA_028281165.1 Opitutaceae bacterium
TGCCCGTCATAAGGTATTCGTCTTCGTTGGAATGAAATTCGCCTCCTTTCTTCACGTTGCCAGAGGCGTAGCCTGGGCCGCCATCGAGCCAACGTTCAAGGGACTGGCGAAGCAAATCGTTTGCGTCCAGTCCGGGAATCAATTCACCCATGCGTGTACATTGACAAGACCACGTATCCATGGAAATGGGACAAATCATAGAGGCTCCATTATTGCTGAGCGTACCTGTGTCGGGACGGAAACTAAGACCAGAATGAGCCGCGCGGCCTATCGCCTTCTTAGCTGAGGCTGGCGAATCAGAGGAAAGAGCGATCCTGGGACGGAGGACTTGGAATTGCCAGCTTGCTCTATGATGAGCGGAAGGAAGAAGCCAGTCGCCTTCTGCTGTCGGCTGCTCGCCCGTTTTCAGCTCGAATTCGATGCGATCTCTCAGTCGGAAGGCCTCAAGTCTAGCCCTTGCGGCTCCCTCAGCGCGCAAGACTAGACTGCCGAAGCGCGGCGCGTGAAGGAGGGCGGTCTGATCGAAGCTGCCGCTTTGACCGCAGCGCTCAGCGCGGGCGATTACGTGGGTAGCGGCTACAGCAGAGTCAAAGCTGACACGCCAAACGGCGCTATGCCAGGCTCTTAATGGACGCTTGCCATGGCGTTCGGTGACCAGCTCAAGCTTATCAGGATAGACAGTCCATTCGATGCTAAAGCTTTGCCCGCTACGGGTGTTGGAAAGCTGGTAGCGGATCTGGTTGGCCCTGACATTCACTTCACCGGTGAAGCGAAAACGCACGGCAGGATCCGCAGTAGGGATGCTGCCGACGGGACTGAGCATTAGGCCTTGATGAAAAGATCCTGGATTGATTTGCAGCAGGTTCGTCGTTGTGTCGCCCGCACCGTTTTGATCTATACCCAGGAAGGTGAATCCTGTACGGCTGAGGCAGAAACCGACTTCCAGATAAGCGGAACGAAAACGAATCTGCCCATCCTTGCATTCGGCGCTGAGTCCGGTAGGTAGACCATCCAAGTCGATTGTGCCAGATTGGATCAAGGATTCGCTACGCGGGGCGATTGGATCATGTAGTCTACCTTCAACTACGAATGCATTTGCGGCAAGATTCCATGGTGTCCACCAATCGTCTATGCCGCACCTTCTGATCTCTAGAATCAGCCCGTAAGTCGTGAAATTCGAAAGATCTAGCCAACGGATGTCGTCATTTGTCTGAGCTGGCAGATCCTGCAAATAACGCAGCGCTCGCCATTCGCTAGTTGGCGTGTCCAAAGATAGAATACGTAAATCGACGATCCAGTCATCTTCCTGACTGCTGCCGCATTTATGGTAGCCCTGGGCGTTGCGGAAACCGATGCGTTCGACGGTGGCTTTTCCTGTAGGTGTAAAGGCTCGGCAGTGGATGATACGGCGTTGAGGAGCGTCTTTCTCCTCCGGCAGAGGTGCAGTCCACACTGATCGACATTCCGATAGGGTGCGGAAGGAGAAAAGATCGCCCATAGGGGGATCCAGGTCTGGCGTGTCGAGCAAATTGCGCGATTTGAACATTTCGTTGCTACGATAATAATGATGATAAGCGCTGCGACGAAAGCATTCGTTTGCTATACAGAATCAAAGACCTCAATCCACATGGTTAAACGACAGCAGAGACGAAAAAGCTGGCTAGCAATTCACGCCAGGAACGCGCCACATGAAATCAGGGTCGATGTAGGGTTCGTCGTCCTCGCGGCCTTCCATAAGAGCGATCTTCTTTTCTAGAAGCTCTGCGAAATTGTCTCCATAGATGAAGGTCGTTTCACCCACAGCGCTAGTTAGCATCCATTCCGTTGAGGCGGTACGGACATGTTGGAGGAGATCTTTCGCGTTCTCCTTCTCATCCAATACGGTCTTGCGGGTGATTTCGCGACAACGCTCCCTTTCCTGGCTGTCATTACTTTCTATATACCCGTGTACGCCTTCGATCCACGAAGCCACGTTGCGTTGCGTCCGATACCAGCACTTGGTTCCATAGAGCCGATCGAAGTGCTCCAGCCAGACACTTCTGGCAGTTGGCTCTAGCTCTAGATTGTAGCAAATCGCTTTTGCCTCGCGTACTGCTTTTTCAATGACAGGGAGCACATTGTCGCTTATGGCCTCGCGACAGCGTCTTGCCATTGGAGGGTCGCAGAAATCGAAATTTACTTCTCTCCTAAAATCGACGCGCACGCGATTGTTAGCATGGCCGAGATGAAAGTCTTCGTAGTAGGCTCGATCCTCTTCGCTGAGCGCTTCAAAGTTGGGTATAAACGGTCGGACTAGGACTCGGTACCAGGTGCCCCACATCGAAAGCACGCTCACCGGCGGTGGATAGGAACGATAGGCCTCGTCTGCGTATTCCCAAACATTGATTAGCGTTTCCGACATCTCCTTTCCGACCCAGTTCTCTGCTCGATCCTGAAGGATTTTTTTGTATTCAATTTCTGGATCATTTTGAAATGCTTGCAATATCTCCTGATTGATATTGTGCGGGGCCAGGCTAGAAGCGATAGAGCCGGTGAGCGCCGCTACGTGCGAGACCTCTTGCTCTTTAAGCGCCTTTAGCTTTTCGAAGAGCAGACGCGGATAGATGGGGGCGATGACGGGTTCCTGGTTCCAGCAGGTTCCTGGACTGATAAACAGATGGGCATTCGAGCCTTTGGCTTCCAGCATTTCCTTCACTGGCTTTTCCTTTTCGGAAAACTGGTTGAAAAGGCCGCAAAAATTGAAATCGTCTGCCCAGTCGTATTTAGGATGCTGATACCCAAGATCGAATCCCTTGGCGATAAGCGAATTCGATTCAATCTCGATGCCTTCCTCCACTTGTTCCCAAATCTTATCTTGTTCATTCGAGAACATCTCGCTCCTTAAAACCGAGCGAAATTCGGGATTCACTCGTCTGCCCGCATCGCGCAACGTTTTCATATATCGAATGATGTTGTTGGCCGCCGCGTTTTTTATAGCTTCATCCCCTTTGAATTCTCGAATCACGTAACCCCCGCCATTACGACCCACATAGAGCGAACTGGTGTATTCAAATCCCGCTCCGCTATCGTTGGACCATACGACCATGTAGTCGATATTAGGAGCTTCACGCAGAATTTTTTCCAGCATTTCAGCGTAGTGGTCGAGCACTACTGGATGGGCTGTGGTGAGATTATATCTTGGACGAAAGCTGCGCAAAGGGTGATCGACGCGCGCTCCGCGAAGCATGGGATAGCGCTCCAGCAGTTCGTCGGGAACGGACCGTGGTTCAAAGGCTAGAATACCTGCTCGCAAGCCGTATTTTTCTGCCAGCCTAGCGGAATCCTTTAGCTTGTTCAGATTTGCTCGCAAGTACTCGAAAGGGTAGATTCCTTTGTTTAGGCGACTATATACGAACTGGTCTAATCCAGCGCAGTAGGTATAAAATCGATACAGTAGCTCTCCTGGCTCGGCATGTTCGTATGGAAAGGTTGAGGCTAGACCGTTGACTTCGACGTGAGTGTAGCCCAGGCGAGCCATTTCTCGAATGTGATCCTCCGGATCGAACCCTTTGGCCGTTCGAGCATGATTGTTGAGAAGCGAGTCGTAAGCCGGTCTCAGATGCTTAAAGGCGGCTTGCATTAGCTGGCCGTCCTTGAATGAAGCGATGTCTTCATCGATCCAATCTTCGACAAGGCGACAGGCCAGACGGTAAAGAAACCACGTGTGCGATGCGTAAAGCTCGATCCCGGTCTCCTCTGAGGTTCGAACGAACATCCATTCTTCTTTTTCTTGTGCGGGAACGCTGTTTGCCGTGGCTTCTTCCTGAGAAAGCACGCCCAGTCGGATACGGGTTGTGGATGCGCTCGATTTCTCAAGCGTGATCGTAGCGGAAGGCGAGAAGACGGACTGGATGTGGGCGCTCGCCGTCGCTTCCACAGGAACGTTTGCGTGTACGTGTTGAATCGTTTTCGCAGCTTCGAGAAATTGGGCGATCTTCATGGTTGATTTCAGCCTTGATGGCGCAGGGCTACTTACGAGAGGTGCCAGTCTCCAATGAGTGGATCGAATTTCTTTTAAGTTTACGATAAATACCCGGGTCGTTGGCAATTTTCCGGTAAAACAGGAACCCTCGAATTGGCTACCAATTGAAGTCGCTGAGGCAATATGAGCAATGATACGATAGGTCGAAGAACGGCGTTGCAACGTTTGTTCACGCTGTCCATGGGAGGATCGATAGCAGCTATCGAGTTGATGGGAAACCAAGGGCGATCGCCAGAATCCTCACGCCATCCTCACATTTTCATTACGCGCGAAACGGTGGAAGGCCTACGTTCAGTCGCGAATGTGAAGTCGTCGATTCGAGATGGCATATCACGCGACATCTGGAAGCGAATTCGGGAAGAATGCGACGCGGAGCGAGGAGTTCCGGCCCTTACAGCCAGATCTCTTTTCGAAGGCCGCTACGAGGCCGCGGCGCGTCAGAACAACCCTGATTATACGGTTTGCAAGGCGGCTGGCCAACGCATGCTCCGCAATGCTCTAGCCATGCTGATTACCGAGGACGAGATCTATCGGGAAATCGCTTTGAGGCAAATGTGGGCCCTGCTCGACGAATCTGTTTGGCCCGATTGGATTGATCAGGCTCATCTGCGTTTCGGCCATCCCGCCGATTTGCGCACGGGCATGCTCTCCCAGGATGTCGGAATCGCCTTCGACTGGCTGTATCCCTACTTGAGCAAGGCCGAGCGGGAACAGATTATCGATGGATTGGATCGTCGCGGTATCCAGCCTTTTCTTACAAGCATGGCTCAGGATCCTTGGTGGGCCCATGACTTGAATAACTGGTATACCGTTATCATCGGCGGTCTGGGCATTGCCGGCATGGCGGTGGGCGAAGCCCATCCGCGATCGAAAGACTTGGTGAATCTATCTCTGTCCAAGATGAAAGCGTACTTGTCGATCTATGGTCGAAGCGGCGAGTTCAATGAATCGGTAGCTTATTCGAACGCCACTCGGATTCCAGTCGCCTATTTTCAAGCCTATTATTACCATCGCTCCGGCGGTGAAAATTTTCTGGCCAAGCGCCCTTTCCCGCAGACTGGCGAATGGACCATTTACTCGACGCTTCCGCCTGGACGGTATGCGGCTTTTGGGGACGGCTGGGTGGGAGCGGCTCCGGAAGTCGAATTCATGACAGCCATCGCCTCCGCGTCACGCCATCCTGTGCTGCAAGAATTTTGCATGCGTCATCTTAAAGCGAGCTCCAATCCTTTTCTTCTACTCTGGTATGATCCTAGCGTCCCTCAGTCAGGTCCGGCAGGCCGCTTGCCTCTCGGAAGAGCTTATCGGGATAACGGAGCTCAGGTTTTCAGCCGTTCCGATTGGGATGCGGAAAAGGCGGCTATGATTGTTTATGGCAAAGCCAAACGCGATCACAATCACGCTCACAACGACGTTGGACAGGTCTGTATCGATACGATGGGTCAGCGAATGATCGTGGATCTTGGTTCGCCGTCTGCCTATCCTCCTGATTTTTTCGATGAGAATCGGTGGCGTTACTACAACGCATCCACGCTAGGGCATAATGTACCCATGTTTGGAGGACGCGAACAGCGGAGTCCAAGCCACAAGCGAGGAGTGAAAAGCGAGATCGATTTCTCGGCGCTGAGCGGGCGTTTTCTTCAAGCAAAGTTCGACGATCAAATCGGCGGTTATTGGCAGTTAGACCTGAGCGCGGCTTACGACGGCGTGAAATCAGTCAAGCGAACCGTGGTCCATTTGCTGCCCGGCATTGCGGTCGTTCTTGATGAGGGAGAGATTGAGAAAGTGGAGGAAATCTCGCTGCGATGGCATACGATTGAAGCGGCGAGTCCAACCGCTTCGGGGTCTTTTCGAGTGGAAAGCGCGGGCGCTTCGCTGGCTTGTCAGGTAGTGGTTTACGATGGAAAATTACGGTCCCATAAACTCATGCGTCATCGCTATGAGCCTCCTTTCGATAAAGATAGATCTGGAGATTTGCTAGAACAGCGTAGAGAACCTTATGTAGACACGCGTATAGACGGCTATCGCTACCGGGCGCTTAGCTTATTTGCTTCCGATCCGTCAGCTAATGCCAGTTGGAAAGAACGCGACGGCGCTTGGGCCATTGAATGCCAGGAAGGTCGAATAAGGGTCCGATTGGACGAGCGGACGCTATCGGTTGACAATGAATCTCTTCTCCGGACTCTGCGTGTGCAGGTGTAAACGGGAGCCTTATTC
>JANQKI010000210.1 GCA_028281165.1 Opitutaceae bacterium
ACCGGCACGTTTTGACCATCTCGTGTCATTGTCACGGTTGCCGAGCTAAAATCTACTGTTAGAGAATCATCATCTGCCGAGAACGACCACCTCGGAAAGACGAGCTGGTAAGGAACGTAACCGGGAGCTGGATACGATACGAAATCCCAGACTTGCTCTGGACGCGGGTCATTCAGTTTGCTTTGCAAAGAATCTGGGAAAATATAGAGCGCGTTGGCTTCTCTGAGAACATCGCCTTGGGGACGCGATCCAAGAAAGGTTTCAATGTTACTTAAGACAGATTCGGGAGCTGCCCCACCTGGAACGTCACCTGTACCCATTTCGGTTGAAGGAGGGAAGATAATCCAGCGTCTGTGGCCCGCCGCGAAGTTGCCAGCCCCGGCGTCTTGCATGTATCCTGTTATGGAATCTGGACCGCTTTGGCCTATAGCTAGATTCGAGACGCCAGCGGCTTCGTCGCCAACAGTCGAAAGAAAATTTGGAAATACGCCAAGCCCATCTATGATGTTCGCATCATCATCGGATGGATCGTGGGAAAGCGTATCATTACCGCTCATAATCAAAGCGGCGAACTGAGCGTCTTCGTTTAGTTGTTCCAAAAACGTAATGTTGGCCTGGATACCAGCCATCGCTCGGAAGAAATTAACACGAAGCAGGGTAGCTAATTTGAACGCTTCCGAAGTATCGCCTTTTGAAAGGTTAGGAAGAATGGCGGCGTAGTCGCCAGTCCATTCCATATCTACTCCCTCCGAGGAATTGTAGATCGAGTTGAAGAACAGTCTCGTTTCTTCGCGACTCGTGGTATCAACGGAAAATGATCCCAGCGATTGGTCGGCGAAGGTCGTTACGATTCGGTTTTCTTCCCCCGATTCTTGCGCTTGCCTCATGACCTCCTCCAGCGAAATAACGGGCTGAGCGGCCAGGAAGGCGGGGAAGAAGAAAGCAGCTAGCAAAGAGATCGAATTACGGATAATTGAGTGATTCATTTCGTCGATGGTTGGAAGTTGTTCCAGGCGGACAAATATTTGATCTGCGCGTTTCTAGATTGATGCTGGAAATTATTCCAGTCGATGAGTCTTCAGACGGCTTCTATGTGCCTGATTTGAATGTGATTCACACTTTGTTTACGGCTTCTTTGCCAAAAACCTTAGAGGATATCCTGCAATGCCTTCGAATGGGCGGTTTTGGATTAAAAACTAGCAAGTTTGTCCCGTTCCTTGGCTACGAGCTTAGTGGCTCTGGAAAGCTTCGTTCTCGATTCTAAGCCTCCATGCCCAGCTTTAACAATTTGGGATGGATGACGTACTGACAGTAAGGCGCATTCGGGTTCAGTTTGTAGTAGTCTTGATGATACATTTCCGCTTCGTAGAGGGTTTGAGCTGGGCTTATTTCCGTCACGACAGGATCAGGATAGGCGTTTGAGGCATCCAGGTTCCTCCTGGATTCCAATGCGATTTCTCTCTGTTTATCGGTGTGATAAAAGATAGCGGAACGATACTGAGTTCCATGATCGGCTCCCTGTCGATTCAGAGTCGTGGGATCGTGCATTTTCCAAAAGACATCGAGCAGTTCCGCAAAGGAAATCCTGGTTGCATCGAAGGTTATCTGAGCCACCTCGGCGTGACCTGTTGTTCCCCGACAAACGTCTTCATAGCTTGGATCTTCAACTTGACCTCCCATATATCCCGATACCACGCTCAAAACGCCCTCGAGCCTGGCAAACACCGCTTCGACGCACCAAAAGCAACCAGCCCCCAAAGTGGCGATTTCGTGATCTCGATTGTCCATTTCAGAAGGTGTTGGCGTATCCATCGCTTTTCGTTATAGGCCTTTGGCCTCTGACTGAGAATACTAATTTGCTTAACGCAAAGAATTTGCTTTATTTCCGCAAATACATTGCGATTACTAGATTTGAATTCTCACCTATTTTGAAGCGAAGTGAAAGCTAACCAATCGACTATCAACTTAGCTAAATTAGATGCCCTTGGCATCGGCTTATCTATTGCTTGTGGTATCCATTGCCTGGCAGCGCCTCTTCTTCTGTCGATGCTTCCCATAATGGGGATGGAATTCATTGCTGGAGAAGGTTTCGAGACGGCTATGATTGTTATCATTGCTTCCTTAGTTGGATACGTGGGCTTCAAAGGTTACCAGCTCCATAAAAACATCACGGTCATTGCCCTTTTCGCTTTGGGTCTTTCAGCTTTTCTTTTCCTTCGCCCGTTCGTTTCCGAAATAGCCGAACCGTTTGTAACGGTTGCTGGGGGTTTGCTGATTGTGGCAGGGCATTCGATGAATTGGATTGCCTCCAAGCCTTGTCGAAACTGCGAGGGAGGTTAAAATGCCGTCGCCTAGCGACAGTCTTCACAAACCCCATAGAGCTCTAGCACGTGGGTCACTTCGGAGTAACCCAACTTCTTGGCTAGCAATTCGAGCTTTTCAATTTCGCAGTGATCCAGCTTCTCCGCGCGATGACATTTACGGCAAATGATGTGGTGGTAGTGGTGGTGCTCTTCGTTTAATTCGAAAAGCGATTTGCCCGATTCCGTTGACATGCGGTTAACGATCCCTGCCTGCTCGAATGTCTCCAGATTTCGATACACCGTTACTAGGTCGTAATGCTTCTCACCCAATTGGGAGTGAAGATCGTCAGCCGATTTTGGATGCGTGCTTTCAACAAGCAGCTTCAGCAGGGCCTTTCGCGGCTCAGTGATGCGGTACTTTTCTTTCTTAAGATTCGAGACTGCAGTATCGAATTTTGCCTCCGGCGTGCTCATCGCTCGTTACCTTGGCGCATATTTGGCGAGGCACAATTCTTTTGTACCCATCTCCGTTTCAATGGCATGAGATTTCGCATAGTTGTAAAAAGGATCTTGAAGCTCATGCTGCCGAGCAATTTACATTTAGTCCGTGCTGCCTTCTCTTCCCATGAATCCCTTAGACTGTGTGATCATTCCGTACAGCCGGTCTGGCTCGTACTTGAAGATCTTTCGAGCTCCAACAGGTAGGTTGATGATTGCAGGAGTCAAAACGCACAGCGTTTCCAAAGTTGGGGCGCGGCAATGGTCGCACGACTACACGCAGATCGGGATTTTTCGCGGCAAAAAGGAACTGATCTACGACTGGGAGTGCGAACCCGGACAAGTGAAACTCTCTTTCGATGGAGGCTTCGGCAAGCTTGCGTTTCTTGATAACGATACAGTTGGCGTATCCATAAAAGGGGCATACCTGAAATTGTTGCCTACGAAATCCGTTAGCTCAATTCAACGGCCAGCTAAGAATAGCGTCGTCTT
>JANQKI010000216.1 GCA_028281165.1 Opitutaceae bacterium
CCCGCCGGGTTCTGGCTTAATCACGATGCGTTTAAAGCCTGGAGCTTCGGGATCGATTTCCAATCCAGCCACCGTAGCATACATCCATTGTCCAATGGCTCCGTAGGCGTAGTGGTTAAACGAATTCATCCCCACATTTCCGAAACCATCCTCCTTCGTATAGCTGTTCCAGCGTTCCCACATCGTCGTCGCGCCTTGCAGGATCGAATAGAACCAACCCGGATACGTTTCCTGCAAAAGCAGCCGGTAGGCGACATCAGTTCGGCCGTAACGCGTCAGTACAGGACAAAGGAGCGGCGTCCCCACAAATCCAGTGCTCAGGTGATTGTCGTATTCCTCGATTAATTGCACGAACCGCTCCACAGCTCGACCCTGCAGTTTCTTGGGGAGCAGGTCGAAAGCCAAGGCCAGAGCATAACCCGTCTGAGTGTCACCCGTCAGGCGCCCTTGAGGAGAGACATATTCCTTATTAAAAGCCTTCCGTATCTTGTCGTGAAGTTTCGAATACTTTAGCGCATCCTTTTTCTTGCCTAGAATAGTCGCCGTTTTGGCAAGCAAGCTAGTCGTGTAAGCGAAATAAGCCGTTCCAATCATGTCGTTGGGCGTGGGAGCCCGAGGAGGCGTCACCGCATCCGTAGCCAACCAATCTCCAAAAGCGGTTTTGGGTCGGATCAGCTTGTTGCTTGTTTTCTTCTGAAAAAGCACCCAGCCCTCGATCATTTGATAGCACTGCTTTAGAATGCCAACATCGCCGTAGCGTTGATAAATCACCCACGGGCAAATGACAGCCGCATCGGCCCAGGCGCAATTGCCCTGAGATTCTCTAATCTTCGTTTGAGGAAAATCCTTGAGGTTAGGAGACGTGTAGAGAATGGCAGGGATCACATTGGGAATCGAACCGGTTTTCAATTGGGCCAATTCCATATCTTTCAACCAGCGCGCGAAAAATCCGGATACATCGAAATTGAAACAGGCGGTCGTGACGAAAACCTGAGCGTCACCTGTCCAGCCCAGACGCTCATCGCGTTGCGGACAGTCCGTGGGTATGTCTAGAAAATTGCCCTTCTGCCCCCACAGGATGTTGCTTTGCAATTTATTGACCATCCGGTTGGAACAACTGAAAGAACCGGTCGGCCGCATATCGGAATGAAGAACAAGCCCAACCAGCGAATCGAGCTTGGGAGTGAATCCCGTTACCTCGACATACTGGAAGCCGTGAAAAGTAAAGGTCGGCTCGTAAACCTCCTCTCCTTCGCCCTTGCAAATATAAGTATCCGTAGCATCGGCCGAGCGAAGGTTTTCGGTATACAAGTTGCCATCGTCTTGCAGCATTTCTCCGAAACGCAGGACGATTTTCTGTCCACGCCTGCCTCTTACTTTTAGCCGGGCATAGCCCACCATGTTTTGCCCGAAATTGAAGATGAAGACGCCTCTCCTGACCTGTTTTAGACTGATTGGCTTCAATTCCTTCACCACACGAACCGGTGGGGAAACTCTGGATACGATGTCAACCTTTGGAGCCGGGATCTCATCGACTGGCTTCCAGCGACGACTCGCAGCTTGATCCGCCGACCATTCGCCCAATTCCTTGCGAGCATCGTATGTCTCCCCTTTGTAGATATCGGATCGGGTGATAGGGCCATTGGTCATTTTCCAAAGATCGTCTGTCACCACAATTTCATTACTTCCATCCTTATAATCGATCATGAGCTGAGCCATGAACGAAGGATGATCGCCGTAGTGTCTTTTTCCCTTCCCCCACATCAAATAGCCACTGAACCAACCCTCCCCTAAAATGGCTCCCAAAACATTTTCGCCACTCTGTAGAGCGCTCGTGACATCATAGGTCAGGTACTCGAACCGCTTCCCGTATTCCGTCCAGCCCGGCGTAAAAGCATCGTCGCTGACCCTAGCTCCATTACAATAGATCTCGAAAAGCCCCCTACCCGTCGCATAGAGCCGAGCTCGCGCTATCGGCTTTTCAATTGAAAAGGA
>JANQKI010000227.1 GCA_028281165.1 Opitutaceae bacterium
AGGCATTCACGTTCATATGGAGGGCCTAACGTCATCGATCTTTCATGACCTCCGCATAACGAACAACCGGATCGTCCGCGTTGGAGGGGTCGGCATCGGGAATGCCTCCTCCTGCGGGCAAGTGGAGTTCACGGAGAGGCGCGCGTTTGGCCGTAATCTTTGGACCCAAGTGTATGTGGCGGGAAACTACATAGACCAGACCGGTCGGAATAGCATCATCGCCCGCGTGAGCAGAGACGCCATATACGAGCGCAATATTCTCGCGAATAGCAGTCGCTACGACACGGGTCATAGCATTTTCTGCTTCAATACGGACGGAATCAGGATCCAATATAATGAAGCGTATGGAAACGTTGGGGACGGCGGCATGGACCGCGGAGGATTCGATGCGGACTACAATTGCGTCAACACGTATATACAATATAACTACAGCCACGACAATCTCTGGTTTTGCGGGATCATGAAGAGGCGGAATCGCAACGTCGTCATTCGATACAACGTGAGCCAGAACGACCGAGAAGGAATCTATTTCTATGGATTCGATGACGAAAGCAAGGCGCGAGGCATTCATATATACAACAACACGCATTACGTCCGTAAAGGTCTCGAGGTGAGCGTCTTCCCCGAAGGGCGAACGCCTATCCATTCGCTATTCGAAAACAATATCTTCTTCTTCGAGGGAGAGGGGAATTGGGGAGAGCATGCCGAAGGCGAGGGCGTAAGGTTCTCTAACAACCTTTATTTCGGGATCGAGCCTCATGTGACCGACTCCAAGGCTTTGGTCAAGCATCCCAAGCTATACGATCCTGGCCAAGCCGGAGCCGATATTGATCTCGCGATGATGGAGGCATTGAGCGGGTATCAACTTCTTCCCGACTCGCCATGCATCGACCAAGGAACGCTGATCGAAAACGACGGTGGACGATATCTGTTGGGCGACAAAGCTCCCGAGGCAAAGACTCATCTGGGCGCTTTTGGCGTCAGCCGATAGGTTTAGATTAGGAGATATCCGGTACGCTTGGGCCATCTACCCATTGCCCGGCGATCTTCAGCAGTTTCGGTACGTCTGGCAATCCGCGTTCGTTTCGGTTTATTCTACCGGAAATCAAGTCGACCGCTGCCGAGCCCACTTTCTCGAATCTCTGATCGATTCCACCCAAGCCATCTTTGTCATGAACTCCTAGGATCAAGTCGAGTTGAGCATAAGCCAAGTCTTGAGGAGCGCGCAGGTCGTTGCTCAACACGAGCCTATAGGAGTTTCGATCGCCCACTATCGCTTCAGGCTTATATTTGTCGAACCATTCGCGAAACAGGTTCGCTTCGTTCCCGTCGATGCGGTATTCCAAGGCGGGGACTTTTTCCACATCCGCCATCTCGTCCTGAAAAAGCAGATACGCCGCCGTCCATCTTCGGCCTGTTCTTTCATTAACCGAAGCTTTCGTGCAGAGGGCGATTCTTCGGTACCCCTTTTCGTAGACCTTCTTGAAAGCGAGTTGGGCGGAACGGAATTGAGACGGGATCGCTCGATCGATGTTCTCCGGCTTTTTCAAGGAGAAGCCTATGGCAGCAGCGGAAAACCGATCCCAATTTAAGAAATAATCGTAGTTCTTAGGTCTTTTGGGAACATCAATACTCGGAACGAGTACAGCTCGGATCCCGCGATGCTCCAATACCTGCGACAGACGTTTATACGAATTGCCGTAGTCTGCGGGTCTGAAATCCTGCAAGTCGAATCCAAGCTGCCTGGCTCTATCCTCGACGCCCAAGCGGAAACGCTGATGAGCCAGATATCCGGTGCCCCATTTACGTGTCTGGAAATTTGGATACACGATCGCCAGAACCGTCTTGCGGGAATGTACCCGATTCTTCCGCACGTCGCTCATCAAGGCCGTCAGCATGGGGTTCGCCTGATACCCATGCTCTGCCGCTAAAAGCAGGATTCGATCGCGAGTGCCTTTAGCTACTTCGGAGGCATTGTTCAGGGCTCTCGACACGGTGGTTCGCGAGACGCCGGCCAGCTTCGCTAATTCGCGTATCGTCATCGAAGCTTCTATTAACCCGCTTTAGATCGTCTGCTCAAGCAAAAGAGAGACGGCAACCCAATTGGGCTGCCGTCCCGAGATCCTAGGCCCCCGCCCCTTAGAATTTCATCGTGGCCGTTAAGTCGACACTTGTTGGCCGTATGTTGCGGAAGCGCCACGTCGGCTCGCTAGAAGTCTGATCGACGAAGCCGTTGAATTCCTTGAAGTCGCTATTCTCGAAATCGTGCAAGTTGCTAAACTTCAAACGGAGATCGAGTGGGCGCTCTCCCACCTTCATTTTATGTATAAAGGACAGGCTGACGGTATGGGTTGAGCCGCCTATCCAATCGATTCCATCATTCGTAGACAAAAGGTAACTATCGGCGTACCTGCCCGACAGAAGGGTCCGCAGACTTGGCAGGAAGAAGTTCTCGCCGAACTGATAATCCAAAACCCAGCTCGCGGTATAAGGACGCGCTCGGGAACCCGTGATGTTGCCTAATCCAGCGTTGTCTACCAGCACCGCTTGGGCATCCTCCAAGGACTGCCGCAGATTGTTTTCCGCGTCCGGCAACGTCCCTTCCTGGTAGCTAGGATCGCTCATCCAAAATTGATCGATGATCGCCTGGCGATCGGCTACCCTCGCCTCGGCAAGGGCAACCTGTTCCGCGTAGTCCGTGAGATCGCGTTCGCTCGATATATCTAAGTAGGAGAGCGCGAATCTGGCCTGCAAACCAGCGGTCCTGCGCATCAGAAGGGTGAGTTCATATCCAGAGACGCTTTCCTTTGCCGTTATCTGGCGATGCTCCTGGTTCAAGCCTCGACCTGTCTCGAGGTATCCGGGAGCGGAAGGATTGGGATCCAGGTAGATCAACTCTCCATCAGGACCGATCTCGATTACCGTATCGTTAAACAAGCGCTCGATCTCGTCCGCGTTGTTTGCTGAGGAAACGCGAAAAGCGACATTTTCACGATCTATCTCATAGGCCGCTGCGCTCAGGGAAAACTGTCCGTCCATAAATTCGCCCTTGAATCCTATTTCACGCGTATCCCCTTCTTGGGGACCAAGCAAACGCCCCAGGAAGTCCTCCGTTCCTTGCCAGCGGAAGGAAGTCGAATTGTTGCCGTACAGGTTGAAATTTTCGTTCATCTTTAAAACCAGGCCGGCGGAGTAGGTCGTCGCCGATTGATCCAAATCCGGAACATATTCATAGAAGTCCGGAAAATCGTCCGGATCACCTACGTACACATCCTGTCCCCACCAGGCGATCTCGCCAAACTCCGCGACGCGGTCTGCTCGGCTGCCGCCCGGCAATTGGTAGCGCTTCAAGGCAAAATCGTCCTTACGTACGCCCAAGAGAGAGCGAAGGCGGCCTCCGAAGTAGGTTCCGTTCGCCGAAAGAGAAGCCGACTTCGAATAGCGCTTGTCCGTAAAGGGCTTATTGCTCGTCGTATAGTCGATCCACAATGGCTCGAAGACTCCCGGCACATTCGGCAGATTTTCCGGACGCAGACTGTCGTAAGCTGAAGCGTTGCGCAGATCCGCTACTGGATCATCGCTATCGTAGTAGGCTCTCACGCGAATGCGGTCGCGCCCCTCCAAATCATGGGTCGTATCGTATTCGCCAGTTTCAGGATCGAGCGCTTTCGCTTTGTTGACCATGCGCTGGCGGAAGGAGTACGCCAAGTCGTCCAAGTAAGTGAGGTTGCCGACGAAGAATTGAGAAAAGTTTTCCCCGATCTCCAATGGATAAGACGCTGTCAGCCGGACCGTATTCACGTCGTTGCCGAACCACTTCCTATCCAGGTCGCTATCATTGTAGAGGCGGCCATTCCCATCGACTTTTATCTCGGTACTGAAATCGGTGTCGTTCCGAAACTGGAATTGCTCCTGCTTGTTGTAGGCGAGCTCTACGAACAAGTCGCCAATCGATTGCTCGAGCCACAGTGTATAGTTATTGATGTCGCGCTCGATGAAACTGCGCACGCCCCATACATTGACTTCCTTGGGAACCGGACCTACCTGAATGAAAGGCTGGCGATCCGACGCGCTTGAAGCCCAGCCCAGCACCTGCTGAACTGCTCCGTCGTACAGATTGAGGTTGTCCCCCGTGGCGCCTCTCCGGCGGTCATCCGCGTCTATGGCAAACGGCTCCAGGAAACCGCCCGAACCATCTGCCAAGTAAACGTTGCGGGCTCGAGAATCTATGTAGTCGCCATCCGAAGTGAAGTAGTTGCGGCTTGTGGTGCTGAAACCGAGGCCGTCCGCCGCAACCTGGTCGACTGCCAGCGAGCTGTTCGCCCTTACTCTCTCGTAGCGCAAATCCTCTACCTCGAAACGGAGAGTGGTTCTCTCCGTCACCTTGAACGTTCCCGCTAGGTCGACTCCTCGCAAGAAGTCGTCTCCAAAATCTATATACGACCGTGACGAACGATTCACCGCATTGAGGCGCAACGCGAACTTGTCGTTGATTTGCCGATTCACATCCAGCATGACGCGATACGAATCGTGACTCCCGTACTGAGCGGTGATCGATCCGAAATTCCTGAAAAAGGCTTGCTTCGTATACACCGTCGCTTGTCCCCCAGGAGAAGCATCGCCGAACATCAGGGAGTTCGATCCCTTGTTGAAATCGATGCGCGATACGTTGTAATTGTCCGTTCTCGGATACCAAAGGAAGTTGTTCCGAGACGCCGCCGCATTTTCGCGTCCTCCCAGAGAAAGTCCGCGAAAGTTGCTTCCACCGTCATTGCGCGTCTCATCGTCGGGCACTTGCTCTACTCCCGCTATGAACGAGGAGGCCTCTTCCAAAGTGAAGACGCCAAGGTCCTCCATAAATTCCGGAGTCAAAGCATCCACGCTGAGTGGGACGTTCTTCAGTTCCTGATTCGTGCGACTTCCGGTAAGGGTGGAAGTCGCTCGCCATCCCTCATCGCCGGACGCATCGATTACAAAAGGAGATAGCTCGTAGACTTCATCGTTATCTTCCTGAGCAAAGGCAGGCTGAATGGCTGCCGCGAACGCGCCTATCAACCACGCGTTTTTCTTTGTTAAATTCCGAACATTCAGGGTCATTTTAGTTCTTCGTTCTTTGGTTTGTGTCGTTTAGAAAATACCCCTGGGATGGCTTGCTTGCAAGACGCCTGCTTACGCAGATATTCAAGGGGCAGAAGGGCAACCCAACAGGTGTTGGGTAATAGTGGACCGTGATTATCAAATGTCAGTCGGGGCTGCAATCTCGACATGCCGTGACACGTCACGATCAAACGCTCTCAGTCTTTCCGGCCTCAGGAGTCGATGTTTTTCGGGTGGCATAAAGGGCATTGAGACGATGATCCCGCTATCGCGCAAAATAGCGCCCACTTGCGCGAATGACTATGGTTTGTTATGGTTGCAAAATGAAGGCCTATCAAGTCCACGAATATAACGAAAACGCGAGGTTCGTCGCTGCGGAAATCGAGCGGCCAAAACTAAAGCCTGGTCATGTATTGATCGAGGTGAAGGCAACGAGCCTGAATCCGGTCGACCATAAGATCCTGGTGGAGGAGATGCCGATCAATCCCACGCTTCCGGCGATTCTCCATATGGATGTGGCGGGGGTTGTCAGCGCTGTGGCTGACGATGTAAGCGGTTTTTCGGTGGGCGACGAGGTCTATGGTTGCGCAGGAGGCATCCAGGGCGCAGAGGGAAAGATCGAAGGAGCTCTGGCCGATTATATGTTGGCCGACGCTCAGTTGATCGCCCATAAGCCTAAGAGCCTGGGTCTCGTAGAAGCTGCGGCTTTGCCGCTTGTAGGTATCACCGCTTGGGAGGCCTTACACGACCGGGTCGAACTGCAAAAGGGCGAGAGCATCCTTATCCATGCGGCTACCGGTGGGGTGGGGCATATCGCCATTCAACTTGCCAAGCAGATCGGAGCGAAGGTGGCGACCACCGTTTCCGGCGAAGAAAAGGCTGAGATCGCGAAAGGTCTGGGCGCCGATGAAATCATCAACTACCGCGAAGAGTCAGTTCCGGATTACGTGCAGCGTCTAACCGCCGGCAAGGGCTTCGATGTCGTGTTCGATACGGTGGGAGGCCCCAATCTCGACAAGTCTCTCGAGGCCGCGAAAGTCTGGGGGCAGGTGGTCAGCATCATTGGCAGGAATCAGCACGACTTAAGTCCTATGCATGTCAAAGGACTTTCACTACACCTCGTCTTCATGCTGTTGCAGATGCTTACCGGTATCAACCGAAGCCATCATCAGTACATTCTGTCCGAGCTGGCCAAGCTGGTCGACGAAGGAAACGTGAAGCCGCTCATTCACGAGCAACGCTTTGCCTTTTCCGAAGCCAACGAAGCCCATGCCCTCTTCGCTTCCAACAAGCACCTTGGGAAAATCGTATTGGTAAACGAGTAATCCAAGCAGGACTTTTCATCTCTCCAGAGCTTTGTCTTCATCGGCAAACAGCTCTAGCTTGCAAAGGCGTTTTAATCGACAAACGGTAGCGGCATGCTTCTTTTGAGCAAATCGATCTGTCAGGGGCTTTCTGTTATTTTGGCTTTTTTCGTTCTCGCTCTGCAGGGTTGCTCCGAAACAAAGCCAGTAGCTGTTGTTGAGGCTACGGTGCCTGACGGTCTTAATTCCGATGTTCCACTCCATCCTGAGCTCGAGCCCATTCATTTTCTTGAGCCGCCCGAGATAGATCCGAACAGGGAACGAGCTCCTGGGGTACTTGCAGGGACGCGACACGGTCCGTTTACGGTAGCGCCCAAGAACTACGACAAAGGCGACTGGTATGGTTCCGACAGGGATTTTTGGGTGTATACGCAGGCCAACTACAAGCAGGGCGACAAGCCTACTGTCATGTTGGTGCTGGATGGGCACCGCGTTCCGGATTCACTCAGTCTAGAGCCAATTCTGGACAATCTTATTGCTCAAAGGAAGCTGCCACCCTTGATCGCTATCTATCTGCATACAGGCGTATCCAAAGGTCAGCGCGATTCGCAGAATCGACGCTGGGAGATGATGCGGCGCAATACGGAGTGGGCTGATTATGTGTTTGGCGAAATCATGCCCGAAGTCAAAAAACGCTTTACCTATGACGAATCTGGCGGCTGGTGCGCTTCGGGAGGCAGTTCCTCGTCGGTCGGCGCGTTTTCTCTAGCCTGGTATCGCCCCGATAAGTTTTCGCGGGTCATTGGCGGGAGTCCAAGCTTCGTTAGCTTGCGGGTGGACCGAGCGGACGACTGGGTAGATGCGGATAAGTTCAAAGATCTTGTTATGGAGTCCGACCGAAGCGATCTTCGAGTGTACCTAAGTACCGGATACAAAGATTTGACAGACGAGGACGGTCCAGGAGACAAGGTTCTCACTTGGGCGGAAGTCAACATAGAGCTTGCCCGAGCTCTGAACGCTCGTGGCCACGCTTGGCGCTTCTTCTTTAGGGCCGATCACGATCATGGTCCCACTTATCTGCGGCGAAACATTACCGAAGCTCTACTGTGGACCTGGGCGGGGCATCCGTTGCCGTAAGCGATTTGCCCAGAGGAGAAAAAGGAAGCGGCTTGGATATAGGGAGACGACGGGACGGTCGCGTGCCGGTTTTCGCGGATTGGTGTGTGTTTTGTTAAAGCATTCATCTACGGCTCCAAGCTTTTGGGACGCGTTTCTGCTGCTCTGCTCGACAGAAATCTTGCGGAAACGGAGCCCGAACTGCACGCTTTATGCCACCTCTCTACAAGACCCTAAACTCCATGAAAACAACACGGTTACTGACAAGATCCATAGCGTTCCTGCTTGGCCTCATCTCGGCAGGCTATCTCTGCATGGCAGACGTTGAAATCATCAGTGACGTACCAGAGACGAATCAGCCCGCGCTCCATGGTTTGAATACGTTGGCAAAGGAGCTTGAGCAAAAAGGTCAGCCAGTGTCTCGCGTTGCTGAATCGAGTGGTCGGAAGGCGGATTATTATCTTATCGCGGGATTGGCGACTGACGACAATCTTGCGACGAAGCTATTGAAGAGCCTGAATCAGCCGCTTCCCGAAGGCAAGGAATCGCTGGTGATAAGGAAAATCAGTTACTTGGAAACGCCGGCTATTCTGTTGTGCGGTCGGGATGGGGTGGGGTTGATGTATGCCGCTTTGGATACGGCGAAGCGCATTTCCTGGAGCGATGACTCGACCGATCCCTTCCAGCATGTTCTTGATGTCTCCGAAAAGCCGGAGGTGGCGGAGCGGGCTGTATCGACGCAGAGCGTGCATCGAAGGTATTTTGAAGAACGATTATACGACACCAAGTATTGGACCCAGTATTTCGATATGATGGCTGAGCATCGCCTCAACCAGTTTATACTGATCTTAGGGTATAAGAATTCTCAATACGGAGAGCCGGTTTTCACATCTCCCGCGTATCCCTACTTTTTCAATCTCGATGAATATCCCTATGTTCGATTGTCGGGATTGTCAGAGAAGGAGCAGCGTTCCAATATAGCGGCCTTGAAGGAGGTCATCAAGCTCGCCCATGCACGTGGCATCGAGTTCGGCGTCGGGCTTTGGGATCAGATCCAGCGAAACAAGAATTGGGCGCCATTCATCGAGACTGACAGGGAAATGCCAGCGGATTTGCGTGAGAATGTTATCTGGGGACTGACAAAAGAGAACCTGATTCCGTATTCCAAATCGGCGATCAGGAAATTTTTCCAGATCTTCCCGGAGGTGGACATCGTTCAGTTCCGCATGCACTGGGAGTCGGGCATTCAAGGCGAGCTCGCTTTGAACTTCTGGAGGGAAATATTTCAAATTCTGAAAGAAGAATCCCCGCATCTCAAGATCGAAGCCAGGGCCAAGGACGTTCCTGACGAGACGCTGTATGATGGAGTGGATACGGGAATGGATTTCCGGGTGGCCACCAAGCACTGGATGGAGCAAATGGGGATGCCGTTTCACCCCACCCACGTCAACAAGGCGAACCAGATGGACCGTCGACACGGTTATGCCGACTTGCTTCGCTTTCCGAAGCGATATGATTTTAAATGGCGCTTGTGGAATGGGGGAACGACGCGCGTCTTGCTGTGGGGCGATCCGCAATGGGTGAAGCTGTTTGCGAGAGGCTCCAAATTGTACGACGCTGCTGGATACGAATTCAATGAGCCGCTCTTTTTCAAGATGAATGGCAGTCCTCATGAGAAGGAAGTTTTCGAGCTGCTTAATCCTAAGTATCGTTACTACGAATACGAATTCGAGCGATATTGGCATTTCTATCAGGTGTTTGGTCGGATCGGATACAATCCCGATACGCCGTCGGACATTTGGGAAATGGAGTTTCGGAATCGGTTTGGCGAGGACGCGGGAGTGGAATTGATGAAGGGGATGCACTTGGCGAGCAAGGTTCTGCCGCGCATTGTCGCCGCGAGCTATTTGTACAGTCGGTTCCCCAGTCCGCGAGGATGGGCGGAGCTGCAGCGGATGGACGACCTTCCCGATTTCGCGAAAAACTCCAAGCCGTCCGACATCCAGCAATTCGCTTCCCCGATGGAAGAGGCAGAATTGATTCTAAACGGCGGCATATCGCCAAAGCGGCAACCCAGCCAGACCAGCGCTTGGTTCCAAAGCACTTCCGATCGTATCCTAGCCCACGTCGCCAAAGCTGAAGCTGTTGAGGGCGTTATGCGAAGCAACGAGTTCAAATCGACTGTTACGGACCTCAAGATACTAGGTCAGCTTTCACTCTATCATTCGAAGCGACTATTGGCCGCCGTCTGTTACAATCTTTATATGAAAGCCGATGATCTCTCGATGCTTGATCGAGCTATCGGATATGAAAAAGAAGCGGTGGACGCTTACGGCGGATTGGTAGAAGCGGCGGGCGATTTTTATAATAAAGAGCTGGAGTTCGGCTCGAATCCGAGTCTGTTCCCTGGCCATTGGCGCAACGAACATGCGGCTTTACAGCAAGGCTTGAAGAAGCTGAAAGCGGAGAGAGCAGTGCTTGGGGAAGCGAAAGCCGGCCACACTTCGCTGGCGAAGCGAGTCGATGCGCTCTTCGCGAAGCGGCTTTCCGATACTCCTGCTCCGATTGTAGCCGAAATGGACGCGGAGCAGAAAGCTGATCCTGGCAAAAATCTGACGGTGGCCGTTCGATTTCCCAATGCCTCAGACATTGATAAGGTCGTCTTGCGCTATCGTCGTGTGAGCCAGTTCGAGGACTACGAGGCGAAAAAGATGACGCTCCGAGCGGGTTCCGACAGCTACGAGTCGATCATTCCTGGAGACTTTATTGGAGAGAAATACGATCTCATGTATTTCGTCGAGGTGACCGACAGAAAAGGCAATGCTCAAATGCTGCCCGATCTAGAGGAGCAGACTCCCTACGTCATGATTGAAGTTAATCGACCGTAGAGGCTGTCTCAAGATCTGTCTTATCTCGGGAAAACCTCGTTTTGAAACTGATATGACTCATCGAATATCTCTCGTTTCAACTCTATTGATTACTACAGCCGCAGTCGGCGTGGTGTTAAGCAGAGGGGAAGATGTCGAGAAGCTCTTTAAGGATCCGCCGGGTTCAGCGAAGCCGCATACGTGGTATCACTGGATGAATGGCAATGTGACCGCGTATGGAATTTCCAAGGACATGGAGGCTTTTAGAGAGGCAGGGATTGGCGGATTTCAGTTGTTCGATATTAATTGGCAAACACCGGCGGGACCTCATGCCTATGCGTCGGATTCTTGGTTCGATCTGGTCGGGCACACAGTAAGGGAGGCTGAGCGAAACGGGATTAAATTCAGTTTCCATAATTGCTCCGGCTGGTCGGCTACGGGCGGGCCATGGGTGACTCCAGAAAAAGCGATGAAGTGGGTGGTGTGGAGTGAAGCGATAGTGGAGGCTAACCAGGCGGGGAATGCCGTTTTGCCTGAGCCTCACCCGATCGAGGGTCTGCATCGCCGGTCGCTAAAGCAGTACAACGAGACGTTTAAGGAAAATCGGTTCTACGAGGACATCGTGGTTTTGGCATTCCCGACTCCTGAAAAGAAATTCGAGATCGAAAATTGGAGCAGCAAGGCCATGCTGAGCGATCGCGATTCGCGAACTCGTTTTTTCGTTCCGGACACCAGAACGGCGCCTGAGAATGGTGTGGCGCGAAAAGACAGCATTGTCGATGTATCCGAGCATCTAAAAGAGAATGGGATGCTCGAATGGCGACCCGAAAGCGGGAAGTGGACGGTGTTGCGCTTCGGTTTTGGAAGCAACGATAAGCTCAATGTCGTCCCTTCCCATGGGGGAGCGGGACTTGAAATCGATAAGCTCGATCCATTGGCGGTGGACCTGCATTGGGAGAAATTTTTGGATCGCGTCGTATCCGTAGCAAAAGGACAAGGACGGATTCACGAGATGCTGATCGATAGCTATGAAGCGCGTAGTCAGAGTTGGACGCAGGGATTCGAGAGCAGCTTTTATGAACAAAACGGCTACGACTTGATCGGGTTTATGCCGGTGTTTGCTGGCTATACGGTCGATAGCGTGACGACCACGGAACGCGTGCTCTGGGATTTACGGAACACGCTCAAGGAGCTGATGCGAGAGAACTATTATGGTCGCTTTAAGGACCACTGCCAAAGGCATGGCGTGACTTTCGTGACTGAGCCGTACAATGCCGGACCCTTCGATGCTGCAGAGGTTGCTCGCATGTCGGAAATCCCGATGGGAGAATATTGGTATCCGGATAACCGAAATCCTTTGTGGAAGCGGTGGGCGACGAAGATCGCGTCGTCGGGAGCTCATTTGAGCGGGCGACGCATAGTGGGAGCGGAAGCCTTTACGTCATGGGACGGGGACTACACCGGCACGCCGGCGAAAATGAAGCCAGTTATGGATATGTTCTATACTCTGGGAGTGAATCGAAACGTATTTCATACTTCCGCCCATCAGCCCGCTCATGAGTCGGTCAAGCCGGGCATGAGCATGCATCGCTTCGGCTCGAATTTTCACAGGAACAATACCTGGTTTCTCGAAGGGTCTGCTTTTTTCGAATACATGCAGCGTTGCCAATATATCTTTCAGAGCGGATGGTACGTGGCTGATGTGTTGAAATTGTATGGCGATGAGAGGGGTTTGAACAATCTAGGCGGAGCCGAGTTCGAAGAGGTTTTTATCCCCGGCCACAA
>JANQKI010000254.1 GCA_028281165.1 Opitutaceae bacterium
GGCCATCGCCGCTACATGGATCCCTTTATAAGCGGCATTGGACTGCTCGGGCAGTGACGTGTCGCTTCGTTCGGTGGTGGTTCCTGAATGCCCTACGCCATCATGTCTAGGATGGAGTCGAAGTAGCCTTTGTAGAACATGACGATCTTGTAGGCGGCGAAAAGGAGTACCGCGCCTAAGGCTATATTTGGATACAGCATGGCGGCGACGAAGAGTTTTCGTTTGGCTTGGTCGGCAAAACTTTTGGCGGCGAAGTTCAGAGTCGAGTCGAGGTTGCCGGATTCTTCGCCAGTGCGATACATCTGCTTCAGGCTGCTGGGAAGCCACTTGTCTTTCATCAGAGCAACGCTAACCGGTTGCCCTCGGCCTATTTCCTCTATCACCGCTTCACCGAGCCGAGCTATTTTGGGATTGATGCTTACCTGAGAGGAAATGGACCAGCTTTCCTTTATGCCCATGCCAGCCTGGATGCAGGCGGCTAAAGTGCGACACATTAGAGAAAGATCGCGTACCTTGGTGTATCCAGAAACGACAGGCAACAACGGAAGAACTCTTGGCGTAATCGAAGGAAACAGTTTGGTTATGAGATATGTTGCCAAAGCCAGGGCCCAAAGCGGAACGTAAATCATTAGAAGACTGATGAAATAATTGGCGAATTGGCCTTCAAACAAGTATTGTATTGGGATAATGAGCACGGCGAAGTGCAGAACGAAGATTGGATAAGCCAAGGCGAATTTGATCCTGAACTTGATTTTCGATGCTTCCTCTCGAGCTTGCGAGATCTCCTCCATGGCGCTGGGCAAGGTTCCCGAGCTCTCAGCTGCTCCCAGGATCGCGAGCTCCGAGGGCGAAAGAAAAAAAGCGCACTCTTCGAGGGCTTCTGTCCAATTCATGCCTCGAGCGAAGCATTGCGCGAAGTCACTGATAATCTCTGGATGAAGCGTTTCGGCTACCAGGATGGCTTGGTTCGGCTGAATGCCACTGGCTAAGCTATGCGAAAGCTGGGAAAGCCATTGAGAGACAACCTTATCGGAGGGAGTTGAGACCATGGAAACGGAACGAGTGAGTCAAATTAAGCGTCTCGTTTATTGAAACAACATAAATTCGGATTAAACCACTACCGAGCAAAGCGACACGTCACTGCTTGAGCAGTCCAATAATACGAAAGTCACAGAACGAAATACTTGGTAGCCATTCTCTTTAGGAATACCTGACAGCTATTTAGACTATTTTGTGAATTCTGTGAGCTATGTGGTTAAATAGAAATCGTTTGATGACCAAGAAAACAAAACGACCAATCTCTGCCTCATAGAAGGAGTATCTAGGAAACGGTTACATTTCCACGCTCTCGCGAGCGCGGCCAAAGCATTTACTTCTGCCCGTAGTAGGCGTTGGCCCCATGTTTGCGGAGGTAGTGCTTATCCAATTGCGCTTGCGATAACGAGGCGGCGTCTGGCTTGAGAAGCATAGCCTTCATGGTCATCTCGGCGATGATTTCCAAGGCAAAGGCATTCTCCACCGCTTTCTTGCCGCTGGAGCCCCAAACGAAAGGGGCGTGGCCATGGAAAAGGACAGCGTTGACTTGATCGGGATCAACCTCCTGGAAACTCTCGATGATCACATTAGCGGTTTCCCATTCGTAATGCCGCTCGATTTCTTCGGGAGTGATCTGACGCGTGACCGGCACTTCCCCATAAAAATAATCAGCGTGCGTCGTCCCCATGCAAGGGATGGACAAACCGGCCTGCGCATAAGCCGTAGCATTGCGCGAATGCGTGTGAACTACGGCTTTTATGTTTCCAAAAGCCTGATAGAGACGCATGTGGGTGGGCGTATCGGACGATGGCCGCAAGTCGCCTTCGACTTTGATGGCTTCCAGGTCCAAGTTGTGATTCTCGTCTGGCTGCGCGTCGAGCTTGAGCACGACGATTTCGTCAGGCTGCAGCGTTTCATAAGGAACCCCGCTCGGTTTGATGGCTAATACGCCTTTATCTCTGTCGACAATGGAAACGTTACCGAAAGTCAGATCAACGATGCCACACGCTGGGAGCTGTTTATTGGCTTCGCAGCACTCTTCTTTGATATCTTGAAATTCGCTCATTTTACAGGTTGTTAGGCGGTAGGATTTTAGGCTGTAGGTTGTTATTGGTTACGATGCTGATCGTCTAACACCTACTTCCTAAGCTTCTAAATTCCTGGCTTATCCTGCTCGGGAGAAGCCGGTGTTTTCGTGATAGTAGACGTCGTTGGAGCGTAGCTCCTTTCGGATTTGCGAGACGGTTGCGTTTTCGTCGATGAGGACCATTTCGATTCCCGCAATGGCGGCAAAGTCTTCCATGGCTTCCGAGGTTAGATCCAAGCTGAAGATCGGATGATGGGATCCACCGGCGTGTATCCACGAAGCGGCTGACGTTTTGAAATCTGGCTTAGGTTTCCAGACCGCTCGAGCCACCGGTAATTTAGGTAGCGGCTCATCG
>JANQKI010000004.1 GCA_028281165.1 Opitutaceae bacterium
CTGCGTTCGTATCAAAAAAGCCATAGACTACGGCAAGATCGGCAAGCCGATTATTGGTAGCCTGACGGTTCTCGGCTGGCGCGATCAATCCTACTATGATAGCGATCCCTGGCGTGGAACTTGGAGCGAGGAGGGTGGTGGCGTTTTAGTCAATCAAGCCGTCCATCAGCTCGATCTGCTCCTTTGGTATATGGGAGAAATCGAGGAAGTGTTTGGCTATTGGGACAATTTCAATCACGATGGTATTGAAGTTGAGGATACCGCAGTAGCTGTTATCCGCTTTAAAAATGGAGCGGTTGGGAATATCCTGGCCAGTAATTCCTACAACCCTGCTATTCACGGCAAGGTGAGTGTTCTTGGTTCCAATGGCAGTCTGGTTGGGGTGCAAACCGATGGTGGGCAGATGTTTATTGCTGGGATGTCCGCCATTGAAGAGCCGCCTGTCACTGACTATTGGACGATTCCAGGCGAGGAAGGCAATGTGGCCAAGTGGCTTGAAGAGGATACGGAACGCTTCAAAAGCATCAATCCCATGGAGCACTATCATCGTCTGCAGATCGATGATTTCATCGAAGCCATCATCGAAGATGGAGCTCCATCAGTAACGGGTAAAGAGGGCAGACAAGCAGTCGAGCTATTCACCGCCATTTACCGCTGTCGACGCGACAAGAAGCCGCAGATCTTCCCTCTCGAACCGGAACGCGATAGGGACGATTTCGACGGTCGTTTTTCATAAGCGTAGCAGCTGTAGCCGGCGTGACAGGAGGACATGCTGAAGTTTAATGATTAGGTCGGCATGTCTTAGACATGCCGCTACACGCTATATTGCAGATAGTTTTTGAGACGTATTCACTCTTCCTGGACGTCGTCCGGATTGTGCCAGCCTAGGTTTTCCCGATTGCCATCCATGTAGCGTTCGTAGAAATTCTGCATGTCTACTCTTGAGAAAGGGTACTCGTCGAATACCTCTCCATTGCCAAGCATGCGCGGGTCTTCTTGCTCTTTGAGCTTTGCCAAAAGCTCCTCTTTCAGACTCAGCTTTAACTCCGCGTGACCTGGGCTTTCAGCCAAATTATGGATACACGCTTCGTCATCGCGCACGTTGTACAGCTCCTCCTCAGGTCGCTTGCCCATGCTAAACTGCCAATACATGAACTGGTCCGACTTGTAGCGAGCATCGAGAGTGACGGTCTTAGTAGGACTAGAATCAATGTTCATGTATCCAGTATGCGGATGGCCTGCCGGCCAGCGATCCGTTTCGAAGTTGTTAAGGTAGAGAAAACCATCCTTGACGATGCCGCGTACTGGGTAGCCCCAGTCGTTCGGCCTGCCGATATCGTGACGCTCTTTGCCGATCAGAACGAAATCACGATCCTTGTCTACTTGTCCTGATTTTCTGGATGCGAAAATTTTGGTTAGGCTTTTCCCTTCGATGGGTTGCATGCCTGACTTCTTCTCGGGAATCCTGGCTACATCTAGAAAGGTAGGGG
This sequence comes from Opitutaceae bacterium, assembly GCA_028281165.1. Classification (GTDB taxonomy): domain Bacteria; phylum Verrucomicrobiota; class Verrucomicrobiia; order Opitutales; family Opitutaceae; genus JANQRT01. The sequence goes on from JANQKI010000004.1 coordinate 1,491, forward strand.
CGATGTCTATAAAGCTGACGTAGTCGTCGATGACACGGCCTGGCTTTTTGATGCCATTGGGCCACATGACCGCAAACGGCATGTGATTGGAATATTCATACTTCTGGCCTTTGACCCGTGGAAACGGCATCCCGTTGTCAGAGGTTACGACGATTAGCGTGTTATCCAGCTCGCCCATCTCCTCTAGGATATCGACCATGCGGTGCAGGTGATCGTCGAAGTATTCGATTTCGAAGCCGTAATCCAACATGTCCGTACGAACGGTTTCGTTGTCTGGCCAAAACTCCGGCACCTTGTCCAGATCGGTCAACGCCTTGCCACCCTTTTCGATGCCCGCTCGCCATTCGTATTTTCGGTGCGGCTCGGTTGAACCATACCAGAAACAGAAAGGCTGCCCTTCTGCGCGGTCTCGCAAGAACAGTCGGAAGTTTTCCGCGTAATTGTTTTTGGAAATGTGTTGAGCCGGTGGATCGGTAGTAGCGGCTCCATATTTCCTGACAACCAATTCGCGACGTTTTCCATCTTTTATTCCCGGATTGCCAGGACTCCAGGTTTTGCCTGTCCCGCCAACGTGATAGCCATGCTCGTCGAGCGCTTCAGCGTAAGTTACAAACTTGGCAGGAAAAAAAGGAAAGTGATTGGCCGCTTCTTCGAGTTGCCACGAATTGCGACCTGTTAGAATGGAGGCTCTTGAGGGGGCGCATTTGGCGTTGGGAGTATAGGCGTTCAAAAAGAGCAGACCTTGATCGGCTATACGATCGAAAGCCGGCGTCTTAACCCATTCGCATCCGTAAGCCCCGAAGTGCTTCCAGCTCGCATCATCCGCAATGGCGAAGAGAATGTTGGGACGCTTGTCAGCCTTGGCGCTGAGTAAAGGACAAAGGAGCGCTACGATCAGAGCGATTGTGAGCGTTCTAAGGTTAGGGCTTTGGGGTTTGGTCATAGCTTGTAAGTAATCAGAACGTTACAACCGGAGATGTGGAGTCAAGATGAGAGGAATTCTATTGGGAGAATAGATTTTCCAATCCTGTTTAAGGGAGCGCTGTGCTTATGACTCGAGTTCCCTGTCTGAATAGCGCGATTTTGCAGCTAGTATGACGATGCCGCCGCTATTTTTCCGTGAACTTGCAACCTGTTTACCACTCATTGATTCAAAAACACTATAAGTTCCGAGCAATCCTTGCTACTTTGATGAAGCCTATCTCTCGTCACGACTTTCTTTTACTTGGTGTGCCTTACGTTACTAACCGATTCAGTTTGATAATTACCTCAATTAGAATAACGGGGTCGCTCTTAGGCGTGCTACTGGCGGGCCTCAGCTCGACCGCTCTTGCCGTGGAGCGTCCGAACATCGTCTGGTTAACGTCGGAGGACAACTCCAAGCATTGGTTGCGTCTCTACAGCGAGAGCGGGGTGCAGATGCCGCACATCGAACGGCTGGCCCAGCAGGGATTCGTATTCGAAAACGCATTCTCCAACGCCCCGGTTTGCTCGGTCGCGAGGAGCGCCATCATTACTGGCTGTCACGCGCCGCGCATAGGGGCCCAGTACCACCGCCGCGCTAAGTTGGCTCCCATGCCCGACGGCCTTCGCATGTTTCCCCACTACTTGCGGCAAGCGGACTACTATACGACCAATAATGTTAAAACGGATTACAACTTGAAGGATAAAGGCATGTGGGACGAGTCTTCGAGGACCGCTTCCTATCGGAATCGCAAGCAAGACCAGCCCTTTTTCCATGTGCAGAACAATACCATCACGCACGAGGGAAGGCTGCATTTCTCGGCAGAGGAAATGGCCACTGTCGAAAATAGAACGGATCCCGAGAGCATCACCCCTTTCCCTTACCATCCTAATACGCCTACCTTCCGCTACACCTATGCTCGCTACCTTGATCAGCATCTCAAGCTCGATGAGCAGACCGGCGCTTTTCTCGAGCAACTACAAGCCGATGGTCTGATGGAGGAAACCATCATCTTCTACTATGGCGATCACGGAGGCGTGTTGCCGAGAGGCAAAGGCTACGCCTATGAAAGCGGATTGAACGTCCCTCTTATCGTTTATGTGCCCAAGAAATGGAGACACCTTGCCCCTTTCAAATCGTATGGGAAGGTCACGCCTTTTATAAGCTTCATCGACCTGGCTCCGACGGTTTTGAATTTGGCTGGAGTCCAGGTTCCCGAGCAGATGGACGGCAAGCCCTTTCTTGGATCTGGCGTTAGTCGCAAGGATCTCGATGCCCGCGATGAGACCTTTGGATATGCCGACCGATTCGATGAGAAATACGATCTCGTGCGCGCGCTGCGTAAAGGGCGCTTCAAGTATATGCGTAACTACCAGCCGTTCAACTTCGATGGGCTGCACAATGAATATCGCTATCGCATGCTAGCCTATCAGGAATGGAGAGAGCTGTATCATGCCGGCAAGCTCAACCCCATCCAAAGCCAGTTCTTTCAAAGCCGACCGCCGGAATGCTTGTATGATATTCAAAACGATCCGCACGAGACCAGGAATCTGGCTGGCGATCCCGCTTATGCCTCTGTATTGAAAGACCTGAGGCAAAGGCTGGCTAATCGCGTTAAATCTTTGCCCGACTTAAGCTTCTATCCCGAAAGCGTTCTCATTGCCCAAGGGATTGAAAACCCCGTCCAGTTTGGCCAGGATCGCAAGGAAGATATCGCCCGGCTGGTGGATATCGCCGATTTGAGCCTGGTCGGCTTCAGGAAAGCCAAACCAGCCCTGAGGAAGGCTCTCAGATCGAATGATCCCTGGCAGCGCTATTGGGGCCTTATCGTCTGCAGTTCCTATGGAAACCAAGCCCGATCTTTCCAATCCGTGGCCAGAGACATGGCCGCGAACGATTCGGAGCCGCTGGTCAGGGCTCGAGCCGCTGAGTTCCTGGGCTTGATAGGCGTCGAGAACCCTGAAAGCTATCTTGTCGATGCTCTCAGGGACGCTCAATCCGATGTGGAAGCTCATTTGATTCTGAATACAGTCACTCTGCTAAGAGATTCGAAACCTGGATACGATATCTCGATAAGCAGAGACATCTTTCCTTCCGAATGGCTGGAAGCAAGTCGTTCCAATGTGAATCGCCGCCTTAGTTATTTGCAGAAAAATGAAAATTAGATCATTCTATATTCTTTGCCTAATGGGCCTGTTTGTCGTTTTGGGCTCTGCTCAAGATCGTCCCAATGTGGTTATCATTTATGCTGACGATTTGGGCTATGGAGATGTCTCGTGTAATGGATCGACGACCATCAGCACCCCGCATATCGACCAGTTGGCCGCTGATGGCATCCGCTTTACGGATGGGCATTGCAGTTCCGCTACTTGCACCCCTTCTCGCTTTTCCATGCTGACGGGCAAATACGCCTTTCGACAGCAGGGGACGGGCGTGCTCAACGGCGATGCTGGACTCATCATCGATCCCGATTCGTTTACCCTGGCCGATTTGTTTCAACAAGCTGGATACAAGACGGGAGTGGTCGGCAAATGGCATTTGGGCTTGGGCGAGGGCTCTAACAATTGGAACGAGGAGATTCGCCCTGGACCGCTCGAGATTGGATTCGACTACTGCTTTCTGATGCCGGCCACGGGCGACCGAGTGCCTTGCGTCTATTTCGAAAATCGCAAAGTGGTGAATCTCGATCCTGCCGATCCGATTCAGGTGAGCTTTAGGAAACCTTTTCCCGGCCAGCCGACCGGGAAGTCGCATCCCGAGCTGCTGCGCGTGAAATGGCATCACGGACACAATGCGACCATCATTGATGGGATCAGTCGCATCGGTCATATGATTGGCGGGAAAAAGGCGCTCTGGAAAGACCAGGATATTGCCGACGTATTCGTCGACAAGGCCAAGCGATTCATCGAAGAGCGAAAGGATGACCCGTTTTTCCTCTTCTTTTCGACGCACGACATCCATGTCCCGCGTGTGCCTCACCCGCGTTTCGAAGGCCTCAGCGGGATGGGGCCGCGAGGCGATTGCATCATCCAGTTCGATTGGTGCGTGGGCGAAATCATGAAGTCATTGGAGGCTAATGGTCTCAAAGAGAATACGCTGGTCTTTTTCTCTTCGGATAATGGACCTGTACTGAACGATGGCTATTTCGATGATGCGGTGGAGAAGCTCGGCCAGCATAAGCCGTCCGGCGTGTATCGAGGCGGCAAATACAGCAAGTTCGAGGCTGGTACCCGAGTGCCGACGATCTTATCCTGGCCGGCTCG
>JANQKI010000219.1 GCA_028281165.1 Opitutaceae bacterium
ACTTCTCTCGCGCGACGCTGGATGTAGGCGTCTTTGAGCGATTCGTAAGGATCGATGGCCGAACCTCTTAATGACTCGTAGGCGTTAAGAAGGTTGGGGGAGTCGTTGACGATTTCGAGCGCGGCGAGACTGATGCGGTACTCTCTTTCATCCACCACCGTCCAAGGCTCTGATATCGGGTCTACATAGCGGTCGCCAATCCTGCCAATTCCATCTCTCAGAGTGGTGGGTCCTAGAAATGGCAATACGATATAGAAGCCGTGCCCCATGCCCCATGCTCCGAAAGCTTGGCCCATATCTTCGGGCGTGGTATCGAACATTTCGTAATCGTCGGACACTTTGAAAAAGCCAGCCATGCCGACTGTCGAGTTGAATAGAAATTTACCGGTCTCCTTTCCAGCCTGGCCAAACTTGAATTGCAGGACGTTGCCGGCGAGGCGAACCGGATAACCTAGGTTATCGAAGAAGTTGCCTATGCCTTTTTCCGCGTCATCGGGCATGATTTTGCGGTAGGTTTTGGATACCGGCTTGAGTATGTTGACGTAGAAGAAGTCGTTGAAATTGAACATGGCTCGGTTAAAGCCGCGAATCGGATCGGGAACGGTTGGAGTCTCCTGATAGGCGTCATCTTCCTCGAAAAGATCATCTTCGCTGATGTAGTCCTCTTGGGAATACGCGACAGTGGCTAGGGTTAACGCCAGAAGCGTCGCTAGCAACTGTCCTATTTTGTTTTTTCCCCCTGTCATGTTTATGCCTTGTTAATTCGTTCCTTGAGGATTTCTATCAGGTCCTCTGCGTTCTTCTTTTGGAAGTGTTCCTGAAACTGTTTACGATAGTTGCTGACCATACTAACGCCTTCAACGAGTATATCGTAAACTTGCCATCCCGTTTTGAGCCTGGCTAAGCGATAGGCGAGTTGGACTTCGGTATCTTCGATTTTAACTTTGGAAGATACTTCGATCTTATTTTTGGTCAACTCGGTTGGCTCCGAAAAGCTCATAACGGGACGAGAGGCGTTTTTAAATTCCTTTGTGAAGGAGCGTACCAGCAAGTCGGTCGTAAGAATGGTAATGCTCTCCATTTGCTCTTCATTCAGCAGCTTTTTGTTCCGCCCAAGAGCATAGCCGATCATGATGTCGAAGGAGAAACTTCGATCCATAATTTCGAGGATGCGTTCGCGCTTTTCGACCAAGTTCGCGTCCGCTTCATCGATGTATAGTACATCGATAACCTCAGCTATGGTTTTCTGCAGTCTAATTTCTGGGGCGTCCTCAGCCACTAGGCTGTTTGAAGCGGCTCCCAAGGTTAGAGCTATTGCCAGGACGAATCCGAGTTTTCGAGCGAATTTCATTGGAGAATTTTGATTAACGTTTCGGCGTTAAGAGCTTAGACGTGTGGATCGGTCTATTTATTTAGAAAATGCTGACAGAAGAGGTTCCCGATTATTCTTCCTCTTTGTCGGAAATTCCGCCAAACGCGAAGCGACTTATCAGTCCTTCGATATCCAGAGCTGACTCCGTATCGACAATCATTTCTCCCTCTTCAAGAGGCAGGCCTCCTCCTCCTGGATCCAGACTGACAAATTTGTCGCCTATGAGGCCATTGGTCTTAATCGATGCTATGGCATCGTCGTAGAGCTCGATTTCCTGATTCAATTTCAATTCAACCAAGGCCACGATATTCTCCGTATCCAGGGTTATCTTGCCGACTTTGCCGACTTTCACGCCAGCTATCATGATATTGGTACCTTCATTGAGTCCCCCAACGTTGTTAAACCGAGCTTGCACGACAAGCGAATCGTCGCCTACGAAACGGCTACTGCCAATCTGGATTGCCAGATAGAGCACCGCTAGTATGCCGATTAAAACGAAGATGCCTACGGAAAATTCTACGTTCTTCTGATTCATGATGACGTTTGCGTTGTTTCAAGGGTGGGGTGGAGAAAGGTTTCAAGCTCTTCTGGCGGGGAACTCATCAGATCATCCGGGCTTCCCCAGTAGCGAATTTTTCCCGAATCGAGCCAGGCGACTTGATCTGATATTTCGAATACTTCCGGAACGTCGTGGCTTACCATAAGAACGGTAAATCCAAAACGTTCGCGGTAGCGTCTTATCATATCGAATACGCTGTATTTTCGTTCTGGATCGAGTCCAGTAGTCGGCTCGTCGAAAAGAATGATTTCCGGTCCTGTGATCAAAGCTCTGGCCAAGGCGACTCGTTTTTGCATGCCACCGGAAATTTCGGCAGGGTATTTTTGGACATGATTTTCCAAATCAAGCTTACTCAGAATATCGGTGACAGTATCCAAAATTTCCTTCTTTCCATGATTGCCGATCTCGCGCAGGGGCAAGGCGACGTTTTCGAAAACCGTCATCGAGTCGAACAAGGCGTTTTGCTGAAACATGTAGCTGCAGGGAGGAACGTCTCGCGACTCGTCGCTTAAGGATATAGTTCCGGCGTCCGGCTTCAGCAGTCCTGAAATGCACTTCAAAAGCACCGATTTCCCAATGCCGCTCCGACCGATAACGGTTGTGTGCGATTTCAACGGAATATCCATATCGATGGCATCGAGGATCACTTGGGGGCCGAAACGTTTTGAGAGGCCTCGGATTATCAATGTTTCGACACTCATTTTTCTAAGAGGAATGAGGTGATCAGATAGTCGCTCGCGAGGATAACGATACTGGAAAGAACGACGGCTCTAGTCGTTGTTTGCGAAACGCCTCTGGCGCCTGGAACGCTGGCTTTAGTGTGGGTGAAGTAGCCTTGGAAGGAACAGATAATCGTAGTGAGGATTCCAAATACAAAGGCTTTGATGAAGCCGTCTCTGACATTGGTCAAAGAGACGCTTTCGTATATGCGATTCCAATACGCTCCTCCATCGACTCCGAGAAGTTCGACCCCGGTCAGGTGTCCTCCAAAAATACCTACGATATCGAAGAAAGCCGTTAGAATAGGAAAACAGATGATGGCAGCATAGAGGCGGGGAGAAACCAGGAAGCCTTTTGCGTTGATGCCCATGGTCTTTAGGGCGTCGATCTGTTCCGCATTGCGTTGAATGCCAATCTCGGCAGACAGGGCGGAGCCGGCTTGACCAACGATCATAATGGCGGTGAAGACGGGTCCGATCTCCATGATTATGGACAGAGCCACCGCTTGCCCTAGTAAGCTTTCCGAGCTGAATTTCGTCAGAACGTAATACAGCTGAAGTCCAAGGACTAGGCCGGTGAAGAGCCCTACGATCAAGGTGATGGGCACGCAGCGCACACCAATTTCGTAGATGGAGCGAATGAGCTTTTCCGGCAAATGCCTCTGGGAGAACAGGGAGCCTGCAGAGGATAGTCCGAATAAGGTGACTTCACCCAATTCCGTAACTACGGCGATTCCTTTTCTACCCAATTTTGCAATCATGCCTGATTCGTTACCATAGCCAAACTGCTCTCGAATCAATCAATTTCTATGGTCTGTCTTGTCGGTTTAAGGAAGGTTCGCGCCAATTTATGCGGATGAGAGAGCCTAGTCGGTTTTTTAGTTCCTCAGCGACGGGAGACCTAGCGCTTCACTCAAACACCAGCGGTTGGGCGATTCCTCTTCTGAGAAGCTTCAATACGCGGGGAGTAGAGTTTGCCTGAAACTTGGATTTCCGCGCTTTCTTGAGGAGGACGTGTTTTCCAACGCCTATGAGCCCACATAACTTGCTCTGGGAAGCGACGAGCCATGATCTCGATTTCCTCTGTCATGATCCCCGTTATGCTTAGGATGGCATCCTCGCTTTCGTCAATCTCGCGTAGCTGGACTTTCGATAGCGGTTTCGTGTACAGCTTGAAAGAAAAAGAGCGTGGCTTGGTTCTTATGCAGAAAACCATCAGCACCTGGGCGTCCGTTAAATTTGCCAATGTCCCTGGGCCGGAATGGGTTGACGCCAATTTGCTAAAGTAAGGAACAAAGAGACCCGCAGGACCGGCGTCCTGGTCAATTTGAATGCCAACGATTCCCTTGTCCTTAAGGTGTCGATAGGCAGGTCGTAGGGCTCCTGTTTTGGAAATCTGGATACGGCGATAGCTTTCGCGGACCTGTGAGACGCGTCTTTGAATGTGAGGATTGTCTAGTGGTCGAGCTACTACAGCCAGGGGGAAACCTTTTTGTCCCAAGCTTAGCGATATGATGTCTGGCGCGCCCTGGTGGGAGCTTACTAGAAGGATGCCTTTGTCCGAGTACACTCCAGCTTCCCTCATGGCGACGATTGTTTCTGAAGCGTCTACGGATTCGCTATAGCGAGCTTTTTTCAAAAGGTAGGGAGCGAGAACCATATCCGCGATAAACCAGGCATGGTATTTCACGCTCTTATCGAGAAGCTCTAGCATCTCCTTTTCGGCAAGGTCGCTTCCGTAGGCGATATGCAGGTTTGCGATCATGCGCGATTTCACGCGCGGGATAAAGGTCACCAGGAAGTAGACCAATCCTTCCGTAAACAGGTAAGCCCATTTCAAAGGCAGAATTCTCAACAGGCTTTCAATCGCAACGTACCCGATGTATTCTAGCATGGAAAGCATAGGCCTTTTAACAGGCTTCAACTGCTTATCTCTTGTATCCCCAGACATAGCATAAACCCCTAACTTCGTATTACTTTACTAATGTGATAGAGAATTTCCACCTTTGTTTCGCAAAATTCTCGGCGACAGGGTGGTGTCACAAGATATGTCTCATTGTAGTCCATCGAATATCTTCACGCATGGATCTTTGACTTTATTGCGTCGAGTTGCTAAAGAGCCCCTCAATGAAAAGGCTAACTGTTCCTATTTCCATTTTTCTCTTCTGTTCTCTCGCGTATCCTCTTTTCTCCCAGGAGATCTCAACACCGACGCGTCCTTCATCACCTCCGCAGGAAACGCGAAAGTTCGGACCCTACGAAGCTATTATCTTCAATACTAAAGTGCTTCATAATGTGAAGGTTAGCGAGGATTTGAAGATTTGGCTGCAGCTCCAGCCTTCCCATAAGGACAAGGAGCTGGCGATTAAAATTTCGAACGAGAAATTTGCCGGTTACCGAGAGTGGTTAAAAGGCGGATACGAATTTATTTCGCCTGCCTATCAGGGAAAACGGGCTTACGAGTGGACGGATTATATCCAGACGGGCGCAAAGTATATCGAGTACTGGATGGACGGCGAGATTTTCCTCCACCTGAAGCGCAGCGATTTATAGCCGATATAGGTTGTTTGGAGTTTAATTGAAGGAGGGAATGGGAATATGGCGAGAAGTCCAAATTTGCGGTGGCTACGCGGTGTAGACGGAGATGAGTCGGGAGGCTTGCTGAAGCCCCTGCTATTCGTCATTGCGGCTGGGGCCATCGTTGCCGCCTCCTACTTCATTTGGAAAAATGTTCAAGTAGAGGACGAGGTAGTAACCCTTCCTGACTTCGCTAGCATTAAAGACATAAAAGAGCGTAAAAAAGCCTTCTTCGACTTCCTGATGCCTTTTGTTGTCGAAGCAAATGAGGAAATCGTCGAGCAGCGGCAGGAGATTCTCAAACTCAAGGAAATCTTTGAAAAAAAATCCAAGCTGAGTTCACGCAGGACCGAGAGAGTCCGAGATTTGGCGATCGAATACGGCTTTGAGGATGTGGGCAGCGTAACGTCTCAAGTCTTTCTGGATCTGCTTTCCCGACTCGATGCAGTGCCGCCCTCCATAGCTCTTTCGCAAGCTGCTTTGGAAAGCGCCTGGGGGACCTCTCGTTTTGCTCAGGAGGGCAATAATCTTTACGGGATGCGCTGTTACACTCCGGGCTGCGGGATTATTCCTAGAGAACGTAGAGCTGGCGAGACGTATGAAGTCGCTAAATACGCCTCTCCAAGGGACTCGTTCAGCGCCTATCTTAAAAATTTGAATACAAATATGGCCTATGTTAGCATGCGAGGAATTCGTAGGGCTCTGCGTCGACAGGAAATTCCTCTCACGGGCTATGATTTGGCGGAAGGATTGGAGCGGTATTCGGAAGAGGGTTACGATTACGTGCGAAAGCTGCAGATCCTCATCAGCTCGAATGAATTGGGCAAGTACGACGAGGATCAATGGAAGAGCCTCAAGCAGCTCAATTAGCCATTCTCTATCTACATTCCTCTTCTTCCATCAATAGGCTTAGTTTTTGAAAGAATGAAGATGAGGATGGAGATGGAAAATGAAGATTTTCTATTCCTGTAGGGCTACTCGAAACGCTGGTTTTTCTGGTTTCAGGTCCCTTCTTCAACTCGTCGAATAAAAGAGTTTTTATTCTTTATTTTGCAGGGCCATTCGCTAAGAAGGGCGGCATATGCTTGAAACATTCGCTTTACGATAGTTTCTTAGCCGCTAACACGATTAATCCGCACCGTCCTATGAATATCTACAAAGTAATGCCCGATCTGAGCAATGAGCGCCAAATGCGCCTTTGGTATCAGGGCATTCGGAAACAGTGGTCAGCTGCCGATCTAGATTGGAATGCGCCGCGTCGCATTGTTAGCGACAAGCTGCGTGATCAATTAGGCAGAGTGCTTACTCCCGTTCTAACCGGCGAACAATCAGCCCTTTATTCCGTCTCGGGTCTTATTCCCATTTTGGGTCACCAATCCCAAGTGGAAGCCCAGTTTTACTTGACCACGTGGGCTGTTGACGAAGCGCGGCACACAGAGCTTTTCGCGCGTTATTTCAAACGAATCGATCGTGAACCTCTTGCCATTCGACGCTTTCCTGCCGGATATCTTTTTCAAAGTCGCATCGCTTCTAAAGATCCTGCTGAATGGTTAGCAGGAGTTCTGGTCAGCGAATCCATGGCTCAAGTCGTTTCTCACGAATTAAAAGAGTGCGACTTGGATCCCGTTCTAAGCGATATTTGCAGTGGCATTCTAGAAGACGAAGCGCGTCATCTCGGCTTTAACCACATCTACATCGAGGATCAGTTTAAGGCTCTTTACGCTGATGATGTTATCGCAGCCGAGGAAAAGGCAGATAGCCTTCGCAAGCGTGTTGAGTATGTCATGGAAGGGGTTCCGCCAATCATCAACGCGTTGAGCGAGGAGATGAAGGACATTGGCATAGATATCGAGAAAATCCAATATACCTTGGATCAGGTGGCAAAAGACCGATTGGAAAAGGCGATTCGTGGAGGCAGAAATCAAGCCTTGGGCAAAGATAAGCCGATCGAAGAGCCCGAAGTCGAAGCAGCCCGACTGTGAGTTCTCACGTAACTGAAGCGCGGCTTGCTCACATCCACGGCATCCCTCGCCGCAAACCGATAGACGATCTTCCTCTCACTTTTCCAGAAACGGTGGCTTACGCTGCTCGAGAATTTTCGGAAAAGGGAATTAGCGTTCTCGATCGGAGTGGTAGGAATCCTGATCGACGCTCTTTTGCTGAAGTTCTGGATTCCGTAAAACAAGCTGCGGGCAAATGGAGAGCTTTGGGAGTACAGAATGGAGATCGGATTCTTCTTTGCATTCCAACCTCCTGGGAATTCGTCGATTCCTGGCTCGGAGCGATCTGCATTGGCGCTAAGCCTGCCGCCATTGCCCCGGCGATGGGCGGATTGAGCTCCTCCAGCAATTTTGCCGAACGGCTTGAGAAATTCCGGTCTGTTATCGACGCGTCTCGCTTATTGGTGGGAGATCGCATGGCTTCCGATTTGCGTGCCCAATTTCCCGATACATTGGGAGCGATTTCTTTGACGCCCGGCGAGCTTTTTTCTGAGGAGTCTGGCGATCAGTCTTTTCGTCAAGTCGAGCCAGAGGAAATGGCTTTCATGCAGTTCACCAGCGGTTCTACCGGGATGCCGCGAGCGGTAGTGATAACTCATCAGATGGCGACCCTCAATGCCTATGCCATTAACGAAGGTATTGGGGATCGTTTTGGCGCTCCGGTCAGTGAATGGTCTGAACTTCATTCGGCATGGCTTCCCATGCATCATGACATGGGTCTGATAGGTTGTTTGCTTTTCTGCATCGCCAATGGAATCGAGCTAAGCCTGATGAATCCGACCACCTTCTTAGCTCGGCCCATTCGTTATCTCGAAACCTTTCATAAGAAAAGGGCAGTGATGTCTGGCCCCAACTTCGGCTATCAGTTTTGCGTTGATCGCCTAAAACAGTCGGATGTTGAAGGACTCGATCTATCCCGCCTCGCGACAGCAAATACAGGATCTGAGATGGTGCGCCCTGAAACCTTCAAAGCTTTCAGCAAGTTGCTCGAGCCAACGGGATTCACTCCAGACAAAGTCATGTCATGTTATGGTATGGCCGAGGCGACGTTAGCCGTCAGCTTCGATGGATTCCAAAAAGGGGTGAGAACGCACTCCGTACCACAAAAATCAGAGGTCCTGGTTGAGAATCAAGATGTGGTCAGCTGCGGCTTCGTGGTGCCGGATACGGAGGTGAAAATTGTCACTCAAGAAGGAACGACGCTTAATGAAAACGAATTGGGCGAGGTGCTTGTGAAGGGACCGGCTGTATTCTCTGAGTATTACAAAAACGAAGAAGCCACTAATGAGGTCTTAAAAGATGGTTGGCTGTACACAGGAGACTTGGGCTTTATCTCCAATGGCGAACTGTATATCGCAGGGCGTTCCAAGGAGATTCTTGTTATCCGAGGCGATAATATTATGCCGCATGAACTGGAATGGCTCGCTGAGGAAGCTCGTGGACAAGGAGAGTCTGGCGAGCGTACGGCCGCTTTTTCCGTTTCCCATGAAGAAGTCGGGGAGGAAATTGTACTGGTAGTCGAAACTAATGTAACGGATACCGAGAAACTGGGGGAGCTGGATCATTCCATAAGAAGTCGTATCGGTCGGGCCATGTCTTTGCCTGTTCACGATCTTGTATTCGTTCGAAGGGGACGTATCCCTCGTACCTCTAGCGGAAAAATCCAGCGTACGAAAATAAAGTCAGACTACATTAGCGGAGCCATCGAAAGGCTCGACGTCTAGTTCATTTTCATATTAACGATTGATAAAATTATGAGTCCGAATACCGATTCAGTCTTGGAAGTCATTAGTAAGCTGGCGAGTATGCCGATCGACAGCTTGAAACGCGAAACGGAGTTGGTTGCCGACCTTGGCATCGACTCTCCCAAAGCCCTTCAGTTGTTGGTGGAGTTGGAAGACGAGTTTGGCATCGAGATAAGCGACGAAGAAGCGGCTAGGATGGAAACCGTAGGCGATGTTCTCGATTTCTATGAGAAAGCTTAGTCTTCAGCCTCATTCGCCATATCGCCTAGTATTCGCGTGCCAAATACGTGAATGCAAATGACCGACAATCCATCACCCTCTATAAAAACTCGCTTCGCAGCCTTCGCGATGTGGGCCATGCTCAAACTGCTTTCTTCGACTTATAGAGTCGTAACCTTCGAGGGCAGAGAACGATGGGAATCTCTATTAGCCGATAGCGACCCCGTTATTCTCAGCGCCTGGCACAACCGGATCTTCTTTTTCGCATCGCTTTTCGAAAAGCGAACAGCGAAAGGATTCAAAATGGCCATGATGTCCAGCTTGTCCAGAGATGGTGAAATCGGGGCGATTTTGGGGAGAAAACTGGGCGGCCTTGTGGTCAGAGGATCATCATCTCGCCAGGGTACAAAGGGATTGAGAGCACTTTATCGAGCGATTGTGAAAAAGCGTCATTCAATCATCATTCTGCCCGATGGATCTAAAGGACCAGTCTATAAGGCTAAAATAGGAGCCGTTTCTTTGGCTCAGCTTACGGGGGCCTCAATTATTCCTATGTCGTATTCGGCTGATCGATACTGGAGGATCAAGTCCTGGGATCGTCTCATTATCCCTAAGCCATTCGCCCGTATTTCGGTTGTGGTTGATAAACCCATCATGGTTGATCGAGAATCAAGCGAAGAAGAGCTTGAATCCTACCGTTCTCAACTTGAGCTTGCGCTCAATGACATTGGCAGGAAAACGAAAGAAATGCTTAGCGGAGTGGTAGGGGAACCCATAGCGGAGGTCCGTTAGGAAGCGATGAAATTCAGACCTTGTATCGATTTAAGGGACGGAAAGGTTGTGCAGATCGTCGGAGGGACGCTCAAGGATAGCGACCAAGATCAAACTATAACCAATTTTCAGTCTGAAAACGATTCGACTTATTTCGCGAAGCTTTATCAGCAGGATGATTTGCCGGGCGGGCATGTCATCGCTTTGGGCCCTGGCAATCGAGAAGCTGCCTTGCAGGCTTTGCAAGCTTATCCTGGAGGTATGCAGTATGGAGGTGGTGTGAACCTGGAGAATGCCTTTGAGTATTTGGACGCAGGGGCCAGTCATATTATCGTAACTTCCTTCGTCTTTCGCAATGGGTCAATGGATACGGAAAGGCTTCAAGCGCTGGTCGATCTTGTGGGCAAAGAAAAGCTAGTCCTCGATTTGAGCTGTCGTAAGAAAGACGATGATTATTGGGTGGTCACCGATCGTTGGAGCCAGTTTACAGATCTTGCGTTAAACTCGGAAACACTGGGACGTTTGGCAGAGTTTTGTGACGAGTATTTGGTTCACGGCGTGGACGTGGAGGGAAAAATGAGTGGAATGGAAAACGAGCTCATTGAGCGTCTTGGGGCCTTTTCGCCTATTCCCGCTACCTACGCTGGAGGAGCTAGATCGCTGTCTGATTTGGGGGATGTCGAGGCCATGGGGAAGGGAAGAGTCGATCTTACTATAGGCAGCGCGCTTGATATTTTTGGCGGATCCGTACGCTACATGGATGTCGTTGATTGGCATCGAGCTAGAAACTGATTCAAACTCCGGCGTTTTAGATCGAAGAAATACGCCATCGATGCTCTCGATCGTGGCCGCCTCATTGCTCTTAGGAAAATGCGCTTATCCAGAGGCGCGTTTTGGCTCTGTTGAGAAAAGGGGGTGTCGTAGAGGAACCTCTCAGGGCTTCGCTTACAGCGCATAAAAACGCTTTAAAATACGTCGCTTCGCTGCCTTTGCCTTTGTTTGTCGATGGAAGCTATCGCATATTCCTCGGCGTATTATTCCATTATTCCAAATACGGTTGCTGCCGTATGCCATTATCCAAATTCCATAGCTAAGCTTCGTGGCCAAAGAAAATAGCGGCACCTGCTTAGCGCATTCACTAACCCAATACGTTGGCGTCTTCGCTTTCTCGAAAGAGGCGAGGGCTTCTTTTCTCATGGGGTTGCTAGTGTCGATTTTAGATTTCGTTTTTCGGGATGGAATAAACGCGGTCTTTTCGATCTTTGGCTGCCTTCGTGATAATTGATCCAACGTTGCCAATGAAAAGGATACGGAAATGAGTAAAATGGATCCATCAGCGTCTAAGCTGTGTTTGGAAACGGACGTGGCCTCGGTTCTCGCTCGCATGATTCGTCAGAGCAAGAGAACGAAGGATCACGAGTTTCTTGATTCGTTGGAGTCGAAGAAACCTCCGATTGGAATCGAGCCCGTCGACGAAGAGGAAGACGATGTCATAGACATATGATTGGCAAACTCGCTTTGATTCGAGCCAGCTGTCGCTGGATATGGCTCGATCGTAGCTAGTTTTCCTGTCTTTTCTTCTTCGCTGTAAAGCTACCGGTATCTCTGATTAAGCCCTTAGCGGCTTTCAGGGATACTGGAGGCTCAGCTCGTGAATTTAGGTTCTTCGCCCGGTACCGGGGAGTTCTCGAAAAAGCCCTTGTTAATCACGACTTCTTCGCCTCCGTAGGAATCTATCAGGGCGCGTTGGTCTGACTTGGCTCTGGCGTCGACAGCTTCCGGATCGCAAATCGATTTGAGACGCTGTATCATGCTTTCCATTACATTTTTGTATTCGGAATGCTCGACGAGATCGTTAACTTCGTCTGGATCTTCTCTCAAATCGAAAAGCTGTGGTGGCTGATTGGCGTGGTAGATCAGTTTGAATCGATTGTCGGTTAGAAGGTAGGAGCCGTCCTTGCTGTTGACCGCATGGTATTCCGCGAAAACATCCCTTTCCTGTTCGGGCAGATTTGCCAGTTCGATTAAGGACCTGCTGTGTCTATGGGTGGGCGCATCCACACCCACGCCCTGGTAGATTGTATTGTGTACATCCAACAGCGATACAGGCGTTTTGCAGACTTCTCCCTGAGGTATATCAGGACCGGCCATGATGAGAGGCACTCCGCCAGATTCCTCGTAGTGAGTAAACTTGCCGAACAATCCCCTGGCTCCCAGACCCTCTCCGTGATCTGACGAGTAGAGTATGCGGGTGCTGTCTACAAGTCCCAGGCTTTCCAGTTTTTTTAATATCCGACCGATCTGATGATCTAGAAAGGATACCAGCCCGTAGTAAGCGTGGATACAGTTTCTGATCTCTTTTTCGGTGAATGGAGCATCAGCGTCAAAATAGCGTCGAAACCATTGATAAGCGGGATGTTGAGGCCAATCATCTTGCTTCCATTGAGGAGGGAGTGGCAGATCGTCCGCATTGTAGAGTCGAAAAAACTCGTCCCTTGATTTGTAGGGCGGATGAGGGCAGACGAACGACAAAAACAAAGTCCAAGGCTTCTCGTCGTTGGCATGTTGTTCAAGCCATTCGATAGCCTTGTCGGCATTCAAAGTATCGTATTGCTGGTAAGTCGAATCGCCCGCTCCAGCGTTGATAACGCCTTTTCGACGATGGCGAACACGAGGATTCCAGCGAATCGCTCCAAAGGGGTCGCCAACGCCATCCACAACGTGGAGAGGCTGATATTCGTTGGTGAATCCATTGTCGTCCTGCTCGCTACGGAAATGAAGTTTGCCAATGAGATCAACGGTCAGCCCGTTATCTCTGAGCTCGTGATGCCACGACCTTTCAGTTCCATCATAGGGGAAGGCGTTGTCCCAATTGCCAATTTCATGGACGTACTTGCCAGTCGCTAGGGAAGCTCTAGCAGGAACGCAGATAGGACAAGTCGTGTAGGCTCGACTGAAAAGGGTACCCCTCGCCGCTAGATTGTCCAGATTCGGAGTGATGATGGATTCATTGCCGTAGCAACCAAGGGTATGCTTCTGGTGTTCGTCGGAAAATATAAATAGAAAATTCGCAGCTTTCATGTGGAAGATTCAGCTGGTTTAGGGAGCGCTGGATCGAAGCAGGCAAAAATGATTTGGGGTTTACACGAGTCAAGATTAACGCTGATCGTCAGTGAAAAGATGGCGATTCAACACGCGTGTTACATGTAATCCTCTCGCTGGGACTCGAGTGTCGATTTCAATTTCCCGAAAACTGCCAGTGGTCAACAAACGCTTTCCTTAAAGGCTGAATTGCGCCTTCTTCCCAGGTGTAACTATGAGTATTCACTATTTGGAAAACGCCAATGGTCTGAAGGCAAAAATCTCGAGTCGTGGGGGCACGATTATGGAACTTCATGTTCCCGACAGAGAAGGGAGATTCGCCGATGTCACTTTGGGATTTGATGCCATCGAGGAATATCAAAATACGACGACTTATTTTGGAGCATTAGTGGGTCGGTATGGAAACCGTATTGCCAAAGGATCATTTTCGCTGGATGGAGAAGTCTACTCCTTGGCCATTAACAACGGGGAGAATCATTTGCATGGAGGCTTAAGAGGCTTCGATAAAATCGAATGGAGTGTTGTTGAATTAGAAGGAGAAGGCTTTTCGGGTCTTCGATTGGAATACCGTAGCGCAGATATGGAAGAGGGGTATCCTGGCAGTCTTGACGTCGCGGTTATCTATCGGCTCACGGACAATAACGAGTTGGCCATCGAATACGAAGCGACTACCGACCGACCCACTGTTGTAAATCTCACTCAGCATGCTTACTTTAATCTGGCAGGTCATGATCGAGGATCGGTGCTGGATCATGAAATAAAGTTGAATGCCGATCGCTTTACGCCTGTCGATAAAGGGCTTATACCAACAGGAGAATTGCTTTCAGTGGAGCGTTCGCCGTTCGATTTCAGGGCTTTCAAGCCAATCGGAAAAGACATCAATGAACAAAGCGAGCAATTGTCATTTGCTGGCGGATACGATCATAATTTCGTATTAAACCAGGTGTCGCAAGGTTTGAATCTTGCAGCAGAGGTTCGCGAACCAAAGAGCAAACGTATCATGAAAGTGTATACGAATGAGCCTGGCGTTCAATTCTATACGGGAAATTTCCTCGATGGGTCGGATGTAGGAAAGGGAGGCGCGAAATATGAAAAGAACCACGGGTTCTGTCTGGAGACTCAGCATTTTCCCGATTCTCCGAATCAGCCTCAATTTCCTTCGACTCGCTTGGACCCCGGACAACTGTACTCGAGTAAGACGGTCTATGAATTCGGGGTGGACGAAGTTTAAAGTCTGCTCCTTTTGCTAGGTCTTTTCTGATTCTAAAAAGAGCTCTGCTCCGCAAATGAGTTGCCTCTTGAGGTTTCACCTAGGTTTATAGTGATCCGTATGAAGAGATTGTTTCTGCTGCCAGCCCTCCTTCTCCCAATCCAGATGCCTGCGATTGACGACTATGAGTTAGGTCCGGATTCCTTTGAGCAGGAGGGCGTTCCTAAAGGGATGATTATCGAGAAGCGCTGGAACGAGAGCGCTATCTTCCCAGGCACTGAACGAGATTGGTGGATTTACGTTCCAGCCCAGTATGATCCAGCTAAGCCGGCGTGTGTCATGATTTATCTCGACGGTTGGGGACGTTTGGATCCGCAAAGACAATGGCGTTCGGCTATTGTCATGGACAATTTGATACATCAAGGACGGATGCCGGTAACGATCGGAATATTCGTGAATCCAGGACGTATCCCCGAGCCCAATGAGAACGCTCATTTTCGCTACAATCGCAGTGTGGAATATGATAGTATCACTGACTTGAATACGAAATTCTTCTTCTCCGAAATTATTCCGCAAGTCGAGGCTGAATACAACTTGAGCGAAGACCCCAATCGATGGGGCGTAGCCGGGGTTAGCTCTGGAGCGGTTGGGGCGTTTATGATGGCCTGGTACCGACCTGATCGCGTTAGGCGGGTTCTGTCGACTATCGGCACTTATACGAATTACAAAGCTGGGGGCAGTATCATGACGATGGCGCGAAAGGGCGAACCACGACCGTTGCGCGTCTTTTTGCAGGAAGGAAGTAATGATAAATTCAACTACTCTGGCAGCTGGTGGATGGCCAATCAGGAGTTGGAATTCTTCCTGCGTTGGGCTGATTATGAAGTGGCTCACGAATGGGGTGACGGGCGCCACAATTCCATCCATGCTGGGTCGATTCTGCCTAAGATGCTAACATGGCTCTGGCAGGATTGGGATCAGCCTATTCGCACGCCTTTCAGCGAAAAACAGGAAATCAACAAATCCCTCTTGCCAGGCGAGGGCTGGGAACAGGTTTATGAAGGCAGCGAGATTGGAGGCTTGGCAAACGACAAGGAAGGAAATGTTTTCATCGCCGAGAATAACAGCGGAAAAATCCTAAAACTGGATACAAATAGAGCTCTTTCCGAGCTTTCTCTTGTCGAAGGAAAAATCAGAAGCTTGGCTTGCGATAATGAAGGTACCGTCTATGTTAGTTTTTCGGATACACAAACTATTGAAAGTATTGATAAAGGCGGCGCGACACGGCAAATAGCTTCTGGCCTTGCAGCGAGCGATTTGCTTCCGCTAGAAGAGGGCGTTTACGCGACGCTTCCTGATGAGCAGGCAATCGTTTACATTGAAAAGTCGGGTTCGACCTCGCGACTGCAAACGAAAATTCAGAAGCCTTATTGCATTAGTCGTTTCATCGATCAAATGAGGCTCTCCGTTTTTCAGCCTGGCAATCAATTTGGCTATCTCTACGAGACGCGTGAGCCTGGCAAGCTGATTTACGAACAGCTGTTCCATCAGCTGCAGATCTGGGAGAACGATACGCGGATTGGCGGATTGGATTGCGCTTACGATGTGCTGGGCCGTCTCTTCGTATCTACTGATCAAGGCGTGCAGATTGTAAATCATCAGGGCCGTACCGAGGGCGTGATGATCAAGCCAGACGGAGAATCGCCCGTGTATTTAGTTTTTGGGGGTGAAGGACTGCAATATCTCTACATGGCAAGCAAAGACAAGGTGTATCGTCGAAAAATGAGGAATGCGGGGCACTGGCCATTTGCTCCTCCGACGGTTCCGGAAAAGCTGCTTGGTTCCTAGTTCTTTTTCCGTTTTACATGTTCGATTTCTCGCTTTGTCACGTGAAACAGTGTATTCACGTAAATCTCTGAATTTCCTTCTCCTCATAGCCGAGAAAAGCGCTATACATTTGAAATTATGCTCTCGGACGACGACTATCAAATATCCGCCTTGCGGTTTCGATCATTTGTAGTTGGTTTCTGGATTTTATTTGGGGGGCTCTTGATAGGCATCTCTCTTTTCTTCGACTGGGTTAGGGGCGCTGAGATTAAAATCCTTTCTTCCGTTATTTGGTACAGCAATTTTTTCCTTTGGGCAATTGTCAGCTTTATTGTCGTGTATTTCGCGCGGAGATTTCCGATTGATCGCAAGGCTCTGGTAGCGTCGACTTTAAGGCAGCTGCTTCTGGGTCTGGGAGTTGTGGTGATTCATAGTTGTATTGACATTTTGTATTCCTATATAGCTAATGAACTTCTTCTTGACTACACTCTAACAGCCAAGAAAGCGTCAGGCATTTTCGTATACAAATTTAATGTTAACTTGATTATCTATTTGGCTGTCTTGGGAGCGGTGACGGCTTACGATAATTACACGAAACTGCGTCGATCGGAGCTCACTTCCAGTCAGCTTGAAGCAAAGCTAGCTCAGGCCCAGCTTAGCGCTTTGAAGATGCAACTGCACCCGCATTTTCTATTCAATACGCACAATTCCATCATGTCGCTTATGATGAAGAAGGACAACGACGGCGCAATTCGCATGCTGACTCGCTTGAGCGATCTGTTGCGACTTACTTTGGATAAAAGCAACGAGCAAGTAGTCCCGCTAAAGGACGAACTGGATTCGCTTGACCTGTACTTAAGTATTCAAAAGGAGCGGTTTCAAGAACGGCTCAAAACGAAAATCGATGTAGATCCTGATATTCTTGATGCCGAGGTGCCCTATCTGCTTTTGCAGCCGATTGTGGAAAACGCTCTGCAACATGGCATTGGCCCAAAGACTGAGGGAGGTTTTATTCATGTCTTGGCTGCTCCGACCGATGCTATGCTCCAAATAGTAGTGAAAGACAGTGGGGTTGGCATTCCTGGAATTGAGAGCGCTCATAAAGGGGATGGTATTGGACTTACCAATACGCGTGTAAGGTTAAAGGGTCTTTACGGCGATGATCACAATCTGGTTGTGAAATCAATCGAAGGTGTCGGGACTGAGGTCGTTATTAATTTGCCCCATAAGAAATACGTAAAGTCGAGATAAGCTATGGAGTGTGAAGCGAAAATCAAGGCCTTGATCGTCGACGATGAAGCTCATGGAAGGAACGTTGTTCGCCTTATGCTTGAAAAGCATCCTGACATTGAGGTAGCTCAGGAGTGTTCGAATGGCCTTGAAGCCAAAGAGGCTATCGTGGCGTCGCGACCGAATCTCGTTTTCTTAGACATTCGCATGCCTGGGCTAGATGGCATCAGCATGCTCAAGCAGCTAGCCCCGGAGGAGCGTCCTTACATTGTATTCATAACGGCATACGATCAATATGCTTTGAAAGCTTTCGAAGAGCACGCCTTCGATTATCTTCTCAAGCCGTTCGACCAGGAGCGATTCGATGCGACGCTAGACCGCGTAAGGGAGCAAATCGCTCAGTGTGAAGAAGCGGCATTTGGACGAAGGCTGAAACATTTTCTCGATCAGAACAGTGTGACTTCTGAAAGTGCTAGCGAGGATGCTCAAACTCCATCCAAGCCTCAACAGGATCGACTGGTCATCAAAGAGAGTGGTCGCGTGTTCTTTGTCAACCCCAAGGAGGTAGACTGGCTCGAGGCGGCGGGGAACTACGTTTCGCTTCACGTCGGGAAGAAAACGCATATGATTTACGAGACAATGGGGAGCATGGAACAGAAATTGGATCCAAGCAAATTTGTGCGTATTCACCGTTCTACTATTGTGAACGTTGACAGCATCAAGGAAATGCAGTCCCATTTCAATGGGGAATATATCGTAATCTTGAATACGGGAGACAAGCTTAAGCTAAGTCGAAGCTATCGCGAAAAAGCTAAAACCGCTTTAGGGCTGAGCTAGGGTAGAGTATTCCTTTTTGTATCTCCCTGCGTCATTTTCATTTCTATTCGAATAGCGGTAGCCACCGTTTATCATATTCAGCCTGCTTTCTTTTCCAGACTGGATACCGTTTTTCTCTATGAAGCGGATAAATCGTAAGAAGTTTCTGGGAAAGGCTGTTGCAGGTGGGTTGTTTGTGGCTGGGAACGGAGTCGCTTACGGTCAAAATGCTTCTGAGGATAGTGAGCCCAGGAGGCCTCGAGAACGGAGGAGAAAGCCTCAGCTTGAATCGGATCTTGTCCTAAAGACGGTACGTTCCGCCCATGGTGAGATCGAGGCGGTTAAAGACTTGCTCTCTCAAGAGCCAAGGCTTGCTAATGCCACCTGGGATTGGGGCGGAGGCGACTGGGAAACGGCTTTGGGAGCAGCATCGCACATGGGTAGGAGGGACATTGCGATGCTGCTTTTGGAGCATGGAGCTCGTAAGGATATTTTCAATATGGCGATGATGGGGGAATTTTCTTCCGTTAAAGCTATAGTAGGTTCAGACAAGAATATCGTTCACGTTCCGGGTCCTCACAACATAGCCCTTGCTTTTCATGCCATTTTTAGCGGTAGCATAGAGATGGTCGCGTATTTGAAATCCAATGGCGCGAAAATGAAACGAGGTTTTATAAGACCTGCTGTAGAGACTGGAAACTATTCCATGACGGAATGGCTCTTGGATAACGGCGTTGCGCATGATGGAAAGCCGATTTTCTTGGGCAAAAGCGCTGCGGAGATTGCGATCGAAAAGGGGCGCAACGATATCGCAGAACTTCTTAATTCGAGACTAAACGAGGGTTAGATCGAGCAAGTCGAAATTTTAAAGATCCCTTAGGCGGCGCTGGTATCCTACTATTCAGCGATACGTTTTTCTATCGTCCTCTTAGGTAGAGGCTCCTATCGTTAATAATCAAGAAGTTAGAGCTATCTGCTCATTTGAGGCAGCTAGGGTAAAGGTATTAGGGCATGAGCCGAATCTGGCTATGTTGCTGAGGAAGTTTACCTGTAACGCTCTAATACTTGCCAGATGAAATTTGCTGCCTGTCATCGAAGGTTTCTGAAAGCGATTCTTTTTGCCGCTTCGTTTTTTTTCGCATTGGAAAGCCCAGCTCCTGGAGCGATAGAAAAAGGAGATCCCTATGGGATGGTTTTAGCGGAATTTGGAAAGCCGGAAAGCGAGATAATGGCGGGCTCCGTGCAGATCCTGGTTTACGATACGCTTCGAGTTAAGATCAAGGACGACAAGGTATTCGCGGTTGAGAAGGTAAAGTTCTATCCGACAGGATCAAAGTCTGGTGGGGCTCCTTCCCATCCAACCCCTAAAATTTACGCTAGGAAAGTGGTCGAGATTCGAAATGACGGCATGCAGGAGAATATTCGTCGGCTTATCGTTCCTGGAAAGGTGACCATTGTCGACTTCTTTGCGGATTGGTGCGGTCCTTGTCGCAGCATGGATCCCAAACTTAAAAAGCTTGCTGAGACCAATCCCGATGTCTACTTGCGGAAGGTTGATATTGTTAATTGGCAGTCTCCGATCGTTAAGCAGATGGGGATAACCTTCGTGCCAAATGTCGCCGTCTATGATGGATCTGGCAAGCTGATGGGCAAACCGACTTCCCGGTATTCCGATATCGCAAATCAAGTAAGAACGGCGAGTCGTCGTTTGTAAACGAAAATAGGATACATTTGGGCAATCGGCTTTGCCTAAAAAGCGTCTATGGATTCGTTCTCCTGCCATTCATTGCAAGAAAGCGAGAACGATTAATGACCGGACTAGCTGACCACCTGTTCTCTAGCATTGTAAATCGGGGACAGAAGGGTAAGAAATATGGCCTTCATTTCCCAAAGTCTGAAACTTCCAAGCAAAGGACATCCCATGACCCGAAAGAAAGCCTCGGATTTCGACCAAGAACTACTCGATCTTTACGACCGCTATGCTCATGGATTGTTAGATAGAAGAGGCTTTCTCGATAAAGCGACGAAGTTTGCAGCGGGTGGCGTTACGGCGGCGGCTTTGCTGGAAATGTTGAGTCCTCATTATTCTTGGGCTCAACAAGTGGTTCCTGACGATTCGCGATTAAGCGTAGGCTACGAGGAGTACGAATCTCCTAAAGGCCACGGAACGATGAAAGGCTATTTGGCCAAGCCTGCTGATCCTCAAGGGAAACTACCCGCTGTATTGGTAATTCACGAGAACCGTGGCCTGAACCCTTATATCGAGGATGTAGTGCGACGGGTTGCCGTAGCGGGCTATCTTGCCTTTGGTCCGGATGCTTTGACTCCTTTAGGCGGGTATCCAGGAAACGATGACGAAGGTCGCTCAATGCAGCGGCAATTGGATCGCGATAAGATCACTGAAGATTTTATTGCTGCCGCTGAGTATTTGCATACTCATTCTTTAGGGAATGGAACCGTAGGAGTGGTCGGCTTCTGTTTCGGAGGAGGCATGTCGAACACATTAGCGGCGCGGCTTCCCGAAATTATCAAAGCGGCGGTTCCGTTTTATGGCCGCCAGCCTGCTGTGGAAGATGTTCCTAGAATCAAAGCGCCTCTTTTGCTGCAGTACGCAGAGTTAGACAGGCGGGTCAACGAAGGTTGGCCGGCTTACGAGGCAGCTCTCAAGGAACATGCAATCAACTATACGGCTCACATGTATCCAGGCGCTAATCACGGTTTCCATAATGATACAACACCTCGTTACGACAAAGAAGCAGCCGAGCTTGCCTGGAGTCGGACCATCGCCTTTTTTGACGAGCATTTGAAATAGGTTTATCTTCAAGATAGTCCAATAACTTTAACTACGTTTTCTTAATCCTGCGCTAGGTGGCATGAGGCCTCTTCGAAGAATTCAAGTGCAGTCTTGGCATTGTTGAAACTTCGATTTAGCTTCGTTTCCTAATGGAAGACCTTGCCGAAGCTTACGATACCTCGATCCAATGGTTGCCGATACTGGTTACCATCATTGTTTCTGGAGTTGTTCTTGTATTCACTGATAAGGTGATACGACGCAGGGCATCGAAGCTGGGAAGACAAAATAATTTTTCTCGTCAGATAACGCTAATCGTTCTCACGGCTATCGCGGTTGCCTCACTGATCTTGTCTCTACCAATTAAGGAAGGCATGAAGGACCAGCTCTTTGGCCTTTTGGGTCTGGCGATAACAGCGATCATAGCTCTTTCCTCTACAACCTTTGTCTCGAATGCAATGGCTGGTCTCATGTCTCGCTCAGTGGGTTCGTTCTGGGCTGGGGATTTTATCCGTGTTAATGAGCACTTCGGTCGCGTTACCGAGCGGGGCCTCTTCCATACGGAAATCCAGACTGCTGATCGCGATCTGATGACGATTCCTAATTTATACTTGGTCACGCATCCTGTTTCTGTGGTGCGCCGTTCAGGTACTGTTATATCAGCGACTGTTTCGCTAGGCTATGACCTGGATCATGAAGAGGTGGAGCCTCTGCTCTTGAATGCGGCAAAGCGGGCGGAGCTAGAAGACCCCTTTGTTCAAGTTATGGAGCTGGGCGATTTTTCCGTAAGCTATCGAGTGGCTGGCTTTCTGAAAGAGGTCACTCGTCTTGTATCGTGTCGATCCCGTTTGAATGTCCAAGTCTTGGATACACTGCATCAAGCGGGGATTGAAATCGTTTCTCCATCCGTTATGGCTCAACGACCGTTGGCGGACGATGTTCGACTGTTGCCTGAGAGCGATGGAGGCACTCTGTATCGATCAACGAGGAGACGAGAACAGCTGCCAGAGGAGCGTATCTTCGATAAAGCTGAGCGGGCTGCGGAGCGGGAGAGGCTGCAAGCCGAGCGAGCCCAATTGGCTCAGGAAATCGATGAGCAAAAGAAGGCTCATGGGATTGAAGATCTAGATAAGGAAACGGACCTGCCCTCAGGGTTGGCCCAGCGTGGCATACGTATTCAGGCTATCGATAAAAAGCTCGAATTAATGAGTAAAGACTTGGACAAAAGTTAGGCATGAGTCGCTTCTGATGGGATCTTTCGAGTGCGAGACAAGGCGCCTCCTCGAATTCCTGGACAGCTTTTAAATTAGTCTAGGACCATTTTCTCTTCAGGTTAACACCGAGTGAAATCTTCATTTTTCTTTTTGTAACTCTTTGGGTTACAGTGCCTTATTAAGCAATTGCTAAACTGCTTGGATTTCCTGCCTTTGCGTTAAGACGGCCTGGAAACGGTCGTTTTTGATGCTATAGCAAGCAACGTTTTTCCCCAGCAAGTAACATGAAACTCAGTACCAAGATTCAAGCAGCAGCCGCTATCGCCTGCGCCCTTATGGCGATTGCCTGTTTATCAACTGTCTTCATAACCTCAAAGCATAATCGAATCAAAAGCCTACATCAAGAGATGAGTGGCATTCTCGCTCAAGCGGACGATGTTATGGACAGTATGGATAAAATGCATACAAGTGGGGCTTTTGATGTTCCTGGCATGCTAGAAGAGGCGAGAGAGAAGAGCGCTGGTCGACCGTTAAACCAGGTATATAAAGGAACAGCGTTTTACCGGACAATACCGGTTGTTGCCGCGTGGAATTCAGTGGAAGGCATTTCCCAGAGATACGGGTATGAATTTCATATTCCTACTGCTCCTGGCGTTGCCGCTCGGAATCCCAAAAATGAATACGGTGACGAATTCGTAGATATCTTCCAGTCATTCAGACAAGGTCAAAGCGAATATTTAAAAATCGATAAAAAGCATGACGAGATCATTGCTGCTAGTCCTGTAACACTCCGTGAAAGTTGTCTTGATTGTCATGGAAATCCAAGCGCGAGTCCTACGGCAGATGGTTTGGACTTGTTGGGCTTCAAAATGGAAGGCATGAGGGAAGGGGACATTAAAGGGGCTTTCGTGTTGAAAGGCAAACTATCAGACGATCCGGTTATTGCAGCAACCATGACCAAGGCTTCCATTGCTTGTTTTTTGATTCTCGCGATCGTTTCCGGTGGCTTCTATGTATTCAACAATCGCTTCGTCGCCAAACCCATCAGAGAAACAATTTCCCGTTTAGAGGCGACTTCGGAAAAAACGTCTACGGCTTCCAATGAAGTTTCAAGAGCTAGCGAAACGCTTGCCAACGGAGCGAGTGAACAGGCAGCTTCCATCGAGGAGACCGTTTCTTCGTTGGAAAGTCTCGCTCAAATGACAAAGGGCAATTCTTCGGCAACCATAGACGCTAAGGACACAACCAAGCGAGCTCGAGCTTCAGTTGAAGAAGGAGAGGAGAAAATGCGGAATATGATCCAAGCTATGAATACTATCAAGGATTCTAGCGATAATATTTCCAACATTCTCAAAACGATCGACGAGATCGCTTTCCAAACAAACATTCTGGCTTTAAATGCCGCAGTCGAAGCAGCTCGAGCAGGAGAAGCCGGCGCTGGGTTCGCTGTAGTGGCGGATGAAGTACGTAGCCTAGCTCAACGTAGCGCAAGCGCTGCCAACGAAACGGCTGGAAAGTTGCAAGAGTCGATCAGCAACAGCGAACTTGGGGTGCAAGTAAGCGAGTCGGTTCGTCAAAGTTTGGAAGCGATTCACAATGATGTCGAAAGCATTGATAATTTTATGACGAGCATTGCTCAATCTTCTCAAGAGCAATCAGAGGGAATTGACCAAATCCATAGCGCGATGGCTCAGATGAATGCAGTAACGCAGAGCAATGCCGCTAATGCGGAAGAAACAGCGTCAGCCTCAAAAGATCTGTACGCTCAAAGCTGCGAACTGCATAAGCTGGTTGAAGGTATGAAAAATCTGGTTAGCAATGAAGATGCTCCTGCTAAAATGCTTCCAAGTAGTGATTTTTCAACTTCAGAATTTTCGATAGATTCCAAATCTTCTCAAGTACCAGCTCCTCGTATCCAGAAAGAGGACTTCATCGACTGGACGAACTGATTTTCCGTGCAGGAATCAGTTTCGAGGGATCCTGTTAAACCTGTCGACTAGATCCCTTCATTCATTGATAAAAGCTGCTGCTGCCATTTAGGTTCTCAATGATGCTGGGCCTAAAGGGCGATGTTTCGCTTTGCCGCGAGCTCTTCAAAGAAAGCGTCTATGAACAAAAACCGATCAAAGGTAGTTGACCTAAGTTGGCTCATCCAAATCCCGGTATCAATCTAGGTTGGTGGTTTGCCGAGATCGATTCTAAGCAGATGGTCAGTGTTCACTATCTCTTAACCTATTTGAAGCGACAACGTAACGTAGGCTTATTGGCGCCTCGATCACTCGTTTAATAATATGCCGCTTTTGGACAATGAGTGACCGCATCCCGTGCGAGACACTCCATTGGTCAACTAGAAACGCCAAAGCCTCATGGGATACCCGATTTTCATTATTAGTCTCGATCGCTGCGCTAATCGTTTTGATTTTGTGGCTAGTCAGTTGAATCAACAAGATCTCGATTTTGAGCGTGTATCCGCTGTGGACGCTCGCGATTTCGATAAAGCCTTTATGCGAAAGTATCGTCGACGTTCAGGTTACTATCAATCGCTGTCGCCGGGCGAGATTGCATGTCATCTTAGCCATGGAAAGTGTTGGCAGCTCATTTTGGAAAGAGGATTAAGCGCTGCCGTAGTATTGGAGGACGACGTTAGGCTAGATCCGAATTTCAGCGCCGCTATTCAAAGCGCAGAAAATCTATCGAAGAATTGGGACTACTTGAAGCTTCATGGATCACGTCGGGGTTGGGTCGAAACCGTTCGAGCCGACAACGGATTTAGCATCGTCAAATTTAGTCGCGTTCCCGGCTATACTTTTGCCCAGGTTGTCAACCGGGATGCAGCGGAGGCGTTGCTTGCCATGAATCTGCCCAAGGCTCGGCCTATTGATGTCGACCTCAAATGGCATTGGGAAATTCCTGTAGTTAGAATAAGAAATTTGTATCCAGAAATCGCATTCGATGAATCCGACAATTTGGGAGGCAGCGTGATTGCCCAGCAGGGTCGAAAAGAAAGAGGCGATTTCCGTCTGCGTGTCTCGAAAGTCGCCTACAATCTTAATTTCGCTTGGAGAAACCTTGTCCAGAATATCAAGGATTTTGGGCTGATCGACGCTATTAAGCTGGAAAGAGGCGAACTTCGTGCAGGTCGATCGTCGCGATCTTCTGGTCCACTGGTCATGTCATCTAAAGAAGAAGTCTCCATGCGGCAATTCAGGACACTGCGTAGCTAATGAATCAGTTTGGTCCACTCAACAAGTCGCTTGATGGAAAGGATTTACTGGGTCTGGTTTGTATTTTGAGCCAATAGCCTTCCGGCCATTTTCATCGGATAGATAGAATAACGCCAATCAGGCTCAAGTAGACATTCTTGCTCCTTGAACCAGCTGGATGATTAGAAGAATTTTATTTAATCGTTATCTTCTCGAAAAGGAGTGCGTCTCTTCCCAATAGCGGTCGAGTATTCCATCCTTGAACTCGAAATAGATGGTTCTCTTTTCTTCTCGTTTACTACTTGTATCGAAGACGAAAAGGAGGGTGGAGTTTGAGCTTTTTATCCGCTTCGAAGCGTATTTTAGAATAGATGTCGATTCATCGACGATTTCGCTAGCGGTCGGCTCTCCAAGCGTAGCCAAAATCCAGTCCTTAGAGGTCTTGCCGACTTCAACTCGCGCAAGGGTCTGATCTGACACCTGTTTGCCCATGACCTTAGTCGTTGAGTGAGAATGGATAACCGAGCATCCGGTTCCAAGCAGGAGAGAAGAGAGAAGAAGTGAAAGCAAACACAGATAACGAGTCTTCATTATAGTATCCCTTTGAATGTTACACACTTGAGGTTAGGATTCCTATGACGGGGCCCGTTTTGCGTTTATTCAAAAAAATGCGCGAGCTAATAACGCGTACGACTTGCAGGTCTGGTCTATCGCTGTTGCCACTCCTTATAGCGTTTTCGAATCAGAGCCACGACTTCGTCGACACTGCGCCGATCTGTCTCCACAATAAGATCGAAATTATTCGTATTGCTAATGTCGATACCATAATCGCGGAAGTAGCGTTCGTGAGCGCTCTCGCCTTGCTTCTGGATGCTTACGATCGTTTCCACGATGGAGGATCCCTTTTCCTCATTGCGAAGGCCCTGAGAAATGTCCTTGTAGATGCGCTTAACGGCAATGTCCATATCGACCGTCAGGTAGACTTTAAAGCTGTCATGTATCCAATAATAGCCTAAACGAGCATCCAGGATGATTTCTGCGCCTTCTCCTAAACGTCGGATGAGTGTGTCGATTTCGCGATCGATGACTCGGTTTTGCTTAGCATATTCGTTTAATTGTTCGACGGTCATGCCATAGCGTCGAGCCAAACCACGGAAAAGCCCCCCTGCGCTGAACTTTCGATATTCCAAAACGCGCGAAAGTTTTTCCGTGACGGTTGTTACGCCTGAGCCAATTTCACCTGTAATCGTAATGATGCTCTTTTTACTGAGGGGCAACCTACTGATATAAGCGCTATCTTCGACGACATCTCCATCGAGGTCGGCTTCTATCTGGCGGGTCACATTGGTCATTACTTGTTTCGTGTAGCGTGAGATGCGTCGCTCGTGAAAACGAATGGCTTCGCGTTTGCTAATGCCGTATCCAAGAACGGCTATCATAGGGAAAAGGCTAGCGAAGGCGATGAGCCCGAACCCGTCTACAAGCGGGTCGCGACCGGGAATGCTGGTAGCGAGACCAAGTCCAAGAGCAGCTACGATGGGGACCGTAATCGTACTAGTGGTTACGCCTCCACTATCGTACGCAATTGGGATGACGGTGCGGGGCGAAAAGAACGTCATGATGATCACGACGATGTAGCCCGCCAGGATGTAGTAGACTATAGAGTCGCCCTGAATGATTCGATACGCTCCCAAGAGTATCCCTATTCCAACCCCGAAAGCTACAAATCCTCTCAGAAGACCTTTTCTAATGGTGCCTTCGCTGATTTCCTCGGCCTTGCTAGCGATCGCTGTCAAGGCTGGTTCAGCTACGGTCGTGGCGAATCCAACGGCGAAGGCGAAGCTGAAGATGAGCCAAAGGTTTTCACTGGCTGCCAGTTGGATAGCTAGACTTTCGCCAATAGGAAACAGGCCCATTTCTAGACCGATCACAAAGACATAAAGTCCTAGAACCACGAGGCCAAAACCGCCAGCTCGTTTACCGAAGTCGTGTATTTCTTTTCTCAGCACGAGCTTGTAGAAAACCAGAATCACCATAACGACGGGAAGTACGTCTCGAACGCTCTGCAGCAGCGTTTGGAAATACACCCAGAATAATGAAGCAGGAGGTTCGACTTCAGGGTCAACGGGAACGGGGTCATACGGTTTTGCTGCCTCGCCATATGCCATGATGCCGTAGCCCTGCACGAAAATCATAGGCAGGATGCTGGCGAAGGCGATGAGGCCAAAACCATCCATCAGCGGGTTTCTTTCCTTAAGGCTGCTGGACAATCCAATTCCGAGAGACGCGATAAGCGGTACTGTGACGGTTGAGGTGGTGATACCGCCCGAATCGTAGGCCAGTCCAACGATTTCCTCGGGGGAGAAAAGCGTCATCACTATCACTAAGACGTATCCACCCATTATATACCAATGTATTGGATGATTGAAGATGATGCGAAGCACTCCCAGGACGATCGCTATGCCAACTGAGAAGGCTACTACCATGCGAAGCGTGAAAGCCTCGATTTGGCCATCGCTGATAATCGCCGCTTTGTGCGCAATCGCTATAAGGGCGGGCTCCGCTACGGTTGTGGCGAAGCCAATGACGAAGCCGAATATGACGATCCAGAAACGAGCTTTTTCGCTGGCAAGTCGTTGAGATAAATCCTCGCCTAGAGGAAAGATGCCTACTTCGAGGCCTCGCAAGAAAAAGGCTAACCCGACCGCAACGAGCAGCAAGCCTATAATCATACTCGTCAAGTCATCTGGAACTGCCTGAAGAATGCCGAATTGGTAGAAGGATATGATACCGATAATGACCGAGAGGTCGATGAGCGAGACGCGGAGGTCTTCGAAAAAGGAGAAGATGTAGACCTTGAGTTGTTGGTAAATCGGGACGGATTTCTTCATTTACGCGGCAAGAAAGCCAAAAGTCATAATGGATACTCCTTCTCTGTCACGCACTTATAAAAGGCTGCCGCATTTCGTGGCCGTGCTGAGAGGTTCTCGAGAAATCCTTGCCAGCAAACGGATATCAGAATGCATCAAAAGCGAGCTCAATGCATCTGCTGTGAGGCATGAATTTTGCTTCTGGTTTAGGTGTGAATGGGACCTTTCGCCACCTTTCTTTCCTTAGCTCTTTTTCCGTTTGTTTAATCCTGGTCAACTCGTTGCTCGGTCAAGGCGCTGGTTCAATCCCGACGCTTGACTACATGCCTCCGGGACATGCGGCTATCGTTGACGAGAAGCTCTCAGACGCCAGAAAGCTAGAAGGTGGTATTCGCTTTATTGAGACGCTAAAGGGAGAAGGACCGTTAATCAAAAAGGGAGACAAAATCACTGCTTTATACATTGGCCGTTTGCTGGATGGAACCATCTTCAATCAGAAGCGAAGTCGTTTGCATATGTTCGAGTTTGAGGTTGGGGCGACTCCGCCTCAAATCATCCAAGGCTGGGAGCGAGTCATGCCTTTGATGCGAAAAGGAGGAAAGTACACCATAGCCATTCCCTCTCAATTCGCCTATCGCGATAAAGGCCGCGAAAACCAAGTTCCGCCTTATGCTACTGTCATCTTCGATATCGAAATCGTTGATGTCGAGTAGTGATCGACAAGCTGGGAAGCTAGCTTATTGGAACTTCTGAACTTCTTCTGCTCCCGGCAACTTATAATCATCGTCCTTTGGATACACCATTACTTCGCCGTCCTGCATTCTGATTTCCATGGGGACAAGGGTGAGACCTTGTTTGTTTATGGTGTAGGCTGTATCCGATAAGTCCATATTTCTAGCTTGGTCAGGCGATAGAGTGGGGCGATTGGCATTGTAGAAGGCCGTGCACCACCAGCGATCTTGCTTGTCTTTGAAAAGGGTGCCATGACCGAGAAAACGTCCTGCAAATTTTCGTGGTCCATAGGGTCCCGTGACAGTGTCTGCAGTTGCGTAATACAGATTGTAGGTTCCATGTCTCATGGTGTCGGTCGACCAAGCCGTCCCAAACAAAACGTATTTCCCTTCGAACTTGATGATAAAGGCTCCTTCGTGACCCATGCGGCGATTGGACGGATCAATCCTTATGGGTTCGCCGTCAAATCCCGATAAATCATCCTTCAGCTTGATGATCTCCGCGCATCGCGCTACGAGGTATTTACTACCATCGTCATCTTGAAATATGAACGGATCATGCTGCCTGCCGAACGCCGATCCCCAGTCGCTTGTTTTTGAATACAACCCTTTGTCGCGAGTAAGGATGAAATTCCCCAAGCCTACATTCGAAGTATGTATGATGGCCCAACGACCATCGATGTAGTGCAGTTCTGGAGCCCAAACGCGCAACGGCTGTTCACCTAGGCCGCGGCTCTGACGGTCGGCATTTCGCTGAGCGAGGCGTTCTTCGTATTCTTCAAAGTTACTGGCGTCATCAAGGGTGTAAGGAAAGCCAACGAATTCCCAATCAACTAGGTTTTCGCTTTTCCAGACTGGAACGCCCCGGCTGTTTGTCTCGTTGATCTGTTGCGTTGCTGTTAGGTAGTAGTCGCCGTCGGGTCCCAATACGATGTAAGGGTCGCGCATCCAGTCGTCCATGGGATGCACTGCTTTTTCGCGCTTTTCAATCGCCGCAAGAAGGTCGGTATCTTCAGAGAAAGAATCAAGTGCCATGATAAGACCGATAATGGTACTAATAAGGAGTTTTCCGTGTCTATTGATTGGATACATATTTCGAATGTTAGTGGAACTGTTGAACTTGTCTTTACAGGGCAGCTATAGCGATCCTTTTTTGCCGGAGCCCGCGTCCAGTTTTCGCTAAAGTTGCGATCTCCGGTGGAGATAGGAGGAATTAGAAACTGTAGTGGCAGTCGCGTTCAGGCTGTTCGACTGGCTATTTGACCGTCTTTTAGGCCTTCGGCTAGGAATCGTCAGCCGTTTTTAGTCTCAATTTGATGACAAGTGGGATTAAGGATTGTTCTGAAGGCTCATACCGCTAGGAACGGTGATATGAATCGTTTTGCTACATGTATTGGTCTGCTTGTTGTTCTGACCTCTGCCTCGTTCGCCCAAGATTCCAGCGAGAAGGAGATATCTCGCATCGCCTTTGGGTCATGCGCGCGTGAAAGTTTAGAGCAGCCGATTTGGAAGACTGTTTTGCAGGCAGAGCCTCAAGTTTGGATTTGGCTAGGGGACAACGTTTATGGAGATACGGAGGACTCCAACATTCTCGCTGCCAAATATGCCGCTTTAAAGGCGAAGCCAGGCTACACGGCTCTGAGAGAAATATGCGAAGTGGTTGGAACTTGGGATGACCACGACTTTGGAGTTAACAACGGAGGAAAGGAATACGCCGCCAAGGGGATGAGCCAGCAAGCCTTGCTTGATTTTCTGGATACACCTAAAGATAGCTCTCGTAGAAAGCAGGAAGGCGTGTATTGGAGTCACACCTACGGTCAAGGTGATAGACAGGTGAAGATAATTCTGCTGGATTGTCGCTACCATCGCGATGATCCAAGCGATTCGAATGGCGACATTCTCGGCAAAGCCCAATGGGCGTGGCTGGAACAGCAACTCAGGGGGAGTCAAGCCAGACTCAATATCGTAGCGTCAGGAATCCAAGTTATCCCTGAAGATCATCGGTATGAGAAATGGGCTCAATTCCCCAAAGCCAGAAAGCGGTTGTTCGATTTGATTCGCGATTCCAGGGCCAAGGGAGTGGTTTTTCTCAGTGGCGATAGGCACATTGCTGAAATCTCCAGGGTTAACCTTGAAGGGCTCTCTTATGGTCTATATGACGTTACCTCTAGCAGCCTGACTCACAGCTGGACCAGCTTTCCGGGAGAGCTCAACCGGCATCGTGTTGGGGAAGTTTTCAGTGAAAACAATTTTGGATTGATCGAAGTCGACTGGAACAATGGTGTCGCGAGCATCTCAATACGCAACATTGAAGGCAAATCTCAGCGAAATGTAGAGATTAGGCTCTAATATGACTTCTTCAGCATGACTTAGTCATGCCGCTACGTCTTGAAGCCGCGAAACTCCAAGGTTTCTTAAGCCGCTTATTCTCCTCTCTGCAATCGGAATGGGCTGCTCAAGGCGATACCAGTGATGATGTCTTTGAATCGATAGTCTTCTTTCGAAGTGTTCTGCAAAATCTTATCAACCGCTACGCGATCGTAATATTCGAGACCACGGCCCAGGGCGAAGGTCATCAGCTTTTGCGTAATCACTCGGGCAAAGTCCTCTTCTCGACTTTGCAGAATTTCAAGTAGCTCTTGTGGCGAGGAGAAGCTTTCGCCGCTTGGCAAATCTCCAGAAGGATCGATGCGATGGGGACCGTCCATATCTCGCCATTGTCCGATGGCATCGAAATTCTCCATACCAAGGCCGATTGTATCCATTGTTTTATGGCAAGAAGCGCAGGATGGGTGTTCGCGATGAATTCTGAGAGCCTCTCGCATCGAGATATCGAGGGCACCTTCTTTCACCTCTTCAAGAGCTGGAACGTTCGCCGGTGGCGGTGGCGGTTCGTCGCCCAAAATCGCTTCCAGAATCCAATTTCCTCGTTTTGTCGGCGAGGTGCGATTCGGGTACGAAGTCAGCATAAGGATGCTAGCTTGCGTGAGAATGCCTCGGCGCGGTAACTCGGATATGGATACGCGCTCGAAGAAGGGACTACCGACTTCAGGTAATCCGTAGAATTCCGCTAGATCGTTGTTCGCAAACGTGTAGTCAGCGGTGAGCAATTCGAGTACGCTTCGATTCTCTTCGGCGATTGATCGAGTAAAGAACAGTGTCTCCATCTCGAGGTCCGATCTCAGTTTGGAGCTGAAGTTTTTGAATACATTGCGGTCGATTTTCAGGTCATTCAGTTTGCGCAAATCGAGCCATTGACGGAAGAAATCCGTTACGAAACGCTCGCCTTTCGGATCCACCATCATTCGATCGACTTGAGAAACGAGCGTGTCTTCATCCGACAGTTTTTTCCCGCGGGCGAGGTTTAGGAGTTCTGCATCTGGCGTACTGCGCCAGAGAAAATAGGACAATCGCGAAGCTAAAGCGAAATCTCCCACGGGATGGATGATTTCGGGATTAGCTGGAGTGGGACCGAGTTCAAGCCGGTATAGAAAATTTGGCGAGAGGAGAATGGCGTGAACCGCTCTTTCAATGGCATTTTCGAAATCCGAATCGCGTTGCATGGTCCGCTTGACGAAGCGAACAAGCGCCTTTGTTTCGCGATTCTTCAATGGTCGACGCCAGGCTCTCTCCGCCAGGGGCTTGATAATTTGAGTCGCGGCTTCATCGACTGATATCCCATTTTCGGGTCTAACGGTAAGCAGTAGGGTATGCAGACGTCCTAGTTCGCCTAAATTGACACTGTGAGGTCCGCTTATGTCACAAGAGCGCATGCCGAGTCTTGGCGGGTCTTCTCGCCAAGCGGCTAGCTCTTCTTGGCTGAGGTTTGTTGGCTCGATCATTTGGATACGAATGATGCGTTTGCCGGCTTTGGCATTTACGCGCACCTTAGTCCAACCGGATTGCTCGCGACTTCCCAACTTGAGATAGTGGATACCGAGATCCTGATCATCTACGAGGATGCGCGCGGGAACGAGCATCCTGAAATCTGAAAGAGGAGGAGACTTGAGCTCTTTTTCGGCGTATACGTCGTCGTCATTCGAATCGACTGATTCCGGGACGATGGCCCAGATTCTAAAGGCTACTTCGTATTCGCCAGTCACTGGGAATTCGATATCCATGGAGGCCTCGTCGCCTGGGTAAAGCGTTCTGTTGTCGGCCTTCACTTTTCTTGCCCGCTGGATGTCAAAGAAGCCTGTGAAGGTATTGCGATCCAATTCAACGCGTTTGCCTGCGCTAAAGAGTATTTCGGTCACTTTTTCCGCCGCATCGAGATAGCGCTCCATGGCTATGGGCGAAATCGTTAGGACATCGCCAATATTGTCGAAACCGTAGCCAACTCCGTCATCTGGAAAAGCCGATGAGAACGTTGAATGGATTTCGAAGAGATCGTTAATCGTATTGTCATATTCGATACGGTTTAGGCGACGTACCGTTACGCGGCCTGGATCGACTGGCTTGTTGGGATCGATGTAGCTTAGCTTTTCGTGTATCCAGGAAATGATAAGCTCTCGCTCTTCAGAAGAGGGAGCTTCCTCTCCGTCAGGCGGCATGGAGCCGGCTTTGGCTTGCTTGAGAGCTTTTTCCCAGTCCTTGCGTTGTTCGTAGACCTTGCCGGCCTCGTCCAGAGCTAACAAATCAATGCCGCCTTCCGTCTCGTCGTATCCATGACAGTCGAAGCAGTAGAATTCTAGGATCGGTCTGATATCCGTTAGGAAATCAATTTCATCCACCGCATCTTCTGAGGCTGTTAAACTTGCTGAAACGCTGAAAAGGCCTCCCCATACGAGCCATTTGCCCATGTCGCCGATCGAACTTTGCACGTGGCGAAAATACGAAATAAATTTCATAAAAATAGCGGCAAATGATGAATTTGGTCTAAATATGAAAGGGGTCAGACTGAGAGCGTTGTGATCTACGACAATAAATCGTCCCTTACTTGACTAACTTCATTTTAGCAATTTGAAACAAAAACCGTTAACGGCTCTCTCAACGGAAATATTCTACTCCCACCAAATTCAATTATGAAAAGAAAATCATTACTATTCAGCCTTTTATCTATGCTTGTCTTACTTCCTTGCTCGGCCTTGGCCGCTAGTCATGGAGACGGAGAAGATCATGAGCATACTCCTCTCGAAGACGAGATGGATGCTATGAATAAAGCCTGGCGTAAGGTTCGCCGTGCCGTAGCGGATCCTTCAAAGAACGAAGCCACGATCGAACTCGTTATGAGCATGATCAAGCACGCCGAAGCTTCTGTTGAATTGACCCCTATGAGGATTGAGGAGATTCCCGAAGGCCAAAAAGACAAATGGCTCAAGGGCTATCAAAAGGCCATGAAGGAAAACGTTAAGCTCCTCGAGCAACTCGCCGCGGCTCTAAAGAAAGACAACAACGATAAGGCTTCGGCTCTGGTGGCGAAAATCAACGACGCCCGCAAGCAGGGTCACAAGAAGTACAAGCCTCAGGACGACGAGTAGTTTATTTCTGTATCCGACTTTTGAAGCCTGCCTTGTTTGAGGCAGGCTTTTTTGGGGAAAGGGAAAAGCAAGGTATTAACCGCGTCAAAAAGAGCTTGTTATGTATAACAAGCAAATCATCCTGACTCTAGTAGAGGACTTGGCTATTGCCTAAGTCTATTCTCAACCCCAATCACTCGATGCGCGTTTTCCTGTCTCTTCCCATCGCTTTCTCCATTTTTGCTACCTCGCTTTATTCGAACGGTTTTTCCGGCTGGAAGAAACATATCTTGCATGAAAGCCGAGGCGGTATGCGTACGGCAAGCGTAGGCGACTACACCAAAGACGGTATTCCTGATATCATCACCAGCAGCGAAGGCCAGACCATCCTATTCGTTGGTCCTAAGTTTAAGCCGTTGGTGATTCATGAGCATTCCGACCACGTCTTCATCCATAGCGCCGAGTTCGATGTGGATGGCGATGGGGATCTGGATTTTGTTGGAGGGAGGCATCGAACTCCCGGAATCATAGTCTGGTTTGAGCAGCCGGAAAATCCTCTAGAAGATAAATGGATCGCTCGCAACGTCAGCTCTGAACTGATTGGTATCCATAGTTTGATTACGGCAGACATTGATCGTGATGGAAAACTGGATCTTCTAGCAACCAGCGCTCTTAAAACATCGACGCATCCCGATCAGCCAAGCACGGATTATCCCGAGTCGCTCGTTTGGTTTAGCGTTCCTGAGGATCCGCATAATGCTGAAAAATGGGAACCTCATGCGTTTGCTGATAAGGACGCTCCGGGGGCCACTCACTATATAGGTGTGGGAGACGTTAACAATGACGGCCGGATTGACGCGGCGGTTGGAGCGAAGATCGGGGCGTTTCCAAATGGAAATTATTTCGCTTGGTGGGAGGCTCCAGCGGATCCGACAAGGGCGTGGACTAAGCATCTGATCAATCAAGAACACCCAGGAGCATCTCATATCTATCCAGCCGATTTAAACGGAGATGGCCAAATGGATTTTGCTGCTTCGCGAGGGCATGCCGATGGTGTTTTTTGGTTCAAAGGCCCTGATTGGGAGTTAGAGCCGATTCATATGGATATCCGCCTTCCGCATGCGCTGGTGATATTCGACATGGAGGGAGATGGCGATACTGATATTGCGACTTGCGCCAAGGGGTCCCTCGAGGTGTGGTGGTACGAGAATGATGGGAGAGGTAACTTCACAAATCATTTCGTTGCCACCGGTCAGGCAGCCTACGATATTCGGGCGGCAGATATGGACCAAGATGGAGATAAGGATTTCGTTATCGGGGGCGACATCAGTCGCAATTTGATGTGGTGCGAAAATCCTGCCAATTGAGTCCCGAGATCTTGAAGAGACAGGTTTAGAAAAACTCGAATCACGACTCGGAATAGATTCAGTTCGCCAATTCGTCTTTTAGCTCAAGCAAGAGTATTTTGCAGTTGGACTGGTATTGGATTAATTCGTTTTGATTCAATTCTTCGACTGCGCTTGAGATCCCCACTACGAGGAATTCACTTAGTTGTTCGCAAGGGATTTGGAAACGTGAATTTGAAGGGACTATGATCAGGGAAACCTACGCCATTTTTGGAGCCGCTGGGGGAATTGGTTCGCGGACCTGCTTAATGTTGTCGGATCTGGGGCATCAGGTTTGGGCGTGTGTCAGGCCTGGCGGCAATTCTGGTGGATTGCTAGATTCGGAACGCCTCAGTCTGGCGGAGGTGGACGCGGAAAATTGGGAAGAGATAGATTCCTTTTTCCTAAAACTCAAAAATGACGATGTTGCTTTGTCAGGAGTGGCTGTATGTATTGGTTCAATACTCCTCAAGCCAGCCCATTTGACGCGTCGCGAAGAATTCGATTTCACCTTGAACAGGAATTTGGGATGCGCATTTGGCGTTGTTAGAGCCGCATGTCGTCACTTTATGAAGACAGGCGGTTCAATTGCGCTGGTCTCGTCTGCCGTTGCCAGTCATGGCTATGCTAACCACGAAGCTATAGCTGCAGCTAAAGGAGGGATTGAAGCTCTCGTGCGATCCGCTGCCTCGACCTATTCTTCCAGTGGGATTCGAGTAAACGCGGTTGCTCCCGGACTGGTTGAGACTCCTCTTTCCGAAAAGATAGTGCAAAGCGATGCGGCTTATGAGTCTTCTCGCAGGATGCATGCTTTAGGTCGCATTGGACAACCGGATGATGTGGCTTCCGCTATTGCCTGGCTTTTGGACTCAAGGCAAAGTTGGATAACAGGACAGGTCATCGGAGTGGACGGTGGGCTTTCCCGGGTCAACAGTAGGGCGATCTGATTGTATTTGGAATTCGAGTAAATGAATTTAATCGGAAATAGCGAAGAGGATATCAGGTCGCGGAGCCTGCTTACGGGTCTGCAGATTGGCGATGCTCTGGCTATGCCAGCTCATTGGTATTACAATCAAAGCGCATTGAGAAAGGATTATGGAGAAATCGACCGCTTCATGGCTCCCAAGAATCCACATCCCGATAGCATTCTATGGCGTTCAAAATATACTCCCTTGAATCGAAAGGGAGAGATCCTGCATGATCAGGCTAAATATTGGGGTCGGCGAGGGGTCCATTATCATCAGTTTCTTGAAGCAGGTGAAAATACTTTGAACGCGAAGCTGTGCCATCTCCTTTGGAAATCGTTAATTGCCAATAAAGGCTGGAATGGCGATAATTTTCTTCAACAATATATTCACTTTATGGTGACGCCCAGAAGTCATGGCGATACTTATGTTGAAGAGTGCCACAGAAATTTCTTTTCCAATTACGCGGCTGGCGTTCAGCCCAGGGCTTGCGCGGAACCCGAAAAACACGTGGGCGGGCTTTGCTTTCTTTTCCCGGTCTTGGCTTGGTATCAGGATGATTTCAATGTGGGTCGTCGTTATGCTATGAAGCAACTGTCTCTTTTGCATCCTGGCAGGCTGATGGAAGAGGGCGCTCGTATCATTTTGGATATCTACGAGCGTATTCTCGAAGGCGATACGCCGAAATTAGCTGCTGAACACGTGATTGAGAGGCAAAACAGCTTTCTTGTTAAACGCCCTTGGGATAAATGGATCAATCAAGATACTCGGAATTGCTTGGAACAAGAGGTAGGGCTAGCCTGTTACATCGAGAGGGCTGTTCCTGCAATTTTGTATTTATTATTGAAACACGGAAATGATCCGCGCCAAGCGTTGATTGAAAATACTATGGCCGGAGGGGACAATGCGCACAGAGGGATGCCGCTGGGAGGGCTTTTGGGAGCGGCTTTCGGACAAAGCGCGTTTCCTGGCAAGTGGGTTAGGGGATTGAAGGAGTCCTTTGTTTCGCCGCAAAGAGATCTTGTCTGCGAGTCGAGGACCTAAATAATAACCGGTCCACTCGGGTCCGCTTTTAAATGACAAAATCGCTAAACTGGAAAAGCAAAGCGGGTTATGGCTCTGCCGAGATAGGTATGAGCGCCATAGAGCTCCTGTTGCAGGTTTATCTGCTCGATCTATATGTTTTAGCAGGCCTCGAGCCTTTCTATGCAAGCCTTGCTTTGGCCATTGCAATAGCATGGGATGCGGTGAGCGATCCCTTGATGGGAATGATTTCCGATCGAACTCCTTCCAAGGGGGTGGCTGGCAAAAGATTGCCTTACCTTTTTTCGGGAGCTCTTCTGATTGGTGTTTCCTTTGCCTTTCTTTACTCGCCTGGTATGGAAACTTCCCAGTCGGCCTTGTTCGCTCGATTGCTTTTCTGGTATTTGGTTCTGAATACAGCCATGACGTTAATAGGCGTTCCTCATCTAGCCTTGATCAATGACTTGACGGATGATGATCAACAGAGGACTGGTCTATTCGGTTGGCGGCTCGTGCTAGGAGCATTAGGTCTTCTGGTAGGAGTCGCTGCTCCAAGTCTGGTTGATCTTTTCTGGGAACAAGGACCAGTGAGCGGAGATATCGAAGCTCTGCTCGCCAATCGATCTAATACGGGGATGATCATTGGAATACTGGCAACATTAACGGCTGTCATCACTTGTGTATCAGTTTTTAGAACACTTAAAAACAGGAATAGTAGGATTTCTGCAGATAGGCCTGCTGAATTTAGTTTTTCGATTATTACCGATGCCTTCCGCTCGCCTTTGTTTCTCTGTATTATCTCAGGGTTTGTATTCATTTCAATCGGACGAGCTTTTAATGGAAGCCTAGCGTTGCCGTTCTATAAAGGTTCACTTGGTTTTGGTGAAACGGAGTTTAGTATCATTTTACTGATTCTTACACTGGTACTTATGTTGGCTGCCCCATGCTGGGTAACGTTGTCCAAGCGATTCGAAAAAGGAATTTTGAGCGTGTTTGCAGTGGCTGCTTTGACGATTCTGACTGCTTTCACTTACCCCTTTTTGCCAAAAGGACTATTGTGGCCAGTCATCATCATCGCTGTGGTTGGTGGGGCTTTGATTGCCAGTGTTGTGCTGTTGGAGTCCATGTTTTCCGATGTGATTGAGATCAATCGTGAAACCGCCTCATCCGAGGTTTCGGGAGCTTACTACGGTCTGTGGCGAATGGCTAT
This sequence comes from Opitutaceae bacterium, assembly GCA_028281165.1. GTDB lineage: Bacteria > Verrucomicrobiota > Verrucomicrobiia > Opitutales > Opitutaceae > JANQRT01. The sequence goes on from JANQKI010000219.1 coordinate 38,999, forward strand.
GAAACTAGCTCGGGCAGGCGGGATTGTGGCCTCTGGGATGATGCTTTCTCTTTTCGGATTTGAGAAGGGCACTTTGGAGCAAGCTACTTCGACACAGACGGCGATTGCCTGGACGTTTGGACCAGGTGTGGCGCTTTTCTTTGGGGTAGGCTGCTACTTTATTCTACGAGCCAATCGAATTCTGGTTCTGAAAAATATTAAGGAAGATTGAATTAACATGAAAACATTTGTAATTATAATCGCTATACTAACTGCAATGGTTTGTCTGGTCGTGTTTTCTGGCTGTTTGGGCCCGAAGGCCCCTGAAAAGCCAAATCAGAAGCTTGCGGATTTCGTAGATCTCGACCGTTTCATGGGACTATGGTACGTGCATGGCTATACGCCCACTGCCATTGATAAGAATGCTTTTGATGCGACTGAATCTTATGAAATGGCTGAGGATGGAAGGATTTTGACTACCTATCGATTCAGGAAGGGTGGCCATGACGGACCTGAGAAAAGCTACCATCCGGTTGCCACGGTTTATGACGAAAAAAGCAATGCCGAATGGAGAATGCGCTTCTTTCGAATTATCAACGCTCCCTATTATATTGTGTATGTGGATGACGACTACGAATACACGATTATTGGGAATCCCAATAAAAAGCTGGCCTGGATCATGAGTCGCGAATCATCAATCTCCGAGCAGCGGTATGAAAGTCTGGTCGATGAATTGAATGAGCGCGAGTACGACCTGACGACTCTGCAAAGAGTGTCACATAAAAACTAGCATGAATCGACTTGAACGAACACAATGGCTCCCGAAGTCATTGGATGAAGTGTGGGCGTTTTTCTCCGTAGCTGAAAATCTAAACCGGATGACGCCGGAATTTTTAAAGTTCGAGATTGTCAGCGGAGCCGATGAACCCATGTTTGCGGGACAAATCATCGAGTACCGCATTGAGGCGATCAAAGGAATTAAGCAACGCTGGATAACCGAAATCACCTCGTGCGAGCCGCAACGCTATTTTGTCGATGAGCAGCGAATGGGGCCCTATCGATTCTGGCATCATCTTCACCGTTTCGAAATAGAGAGAAAAGGTGTTCGCATGCTTGATCGAGTGCATTATCAGCTGCCGTTTGGGCCGTTGGGCGCGTTTGCCCGCATGCTTTTTGTCAAACAGAGGCTTAAACGGATTTTCGATTACCGAGCTCATTTCATGGAAATGGAGTTCGATGCCGATCCCGCAACCTAGCGTGATCTTTCGCGCCAGAGTGAGGTTTGCATTGAATATTGTTTAATTTCTTGTGTGACATCCGGTTGGAAACCTTTTTCATGCCTTTTTGCCTTATCAGAATCAACATGCTGCAAGAATGGTTTCTCGTATAAATATTCCCAATACAGAATTGAATGTAAGTCGCTTGTGCTTAGGCACGGCCTCTCTCGGAACAAGCCAATCGGAGGCTGATGGGCATGCTTTGCTGGATCGTTACCTGGATCTAGGTGGCAACTTTATCGATACTGCTCGCGTTTACTCCGATTGGATTGAAGGCGAACGCGGACGAGTGGAGCGGATCATGGGCGATTGGTTGCGCAAAAGCCCTGGTCAAAGAGAGCGCTTTGTTTTGGCCACCAAAGGTATGGCATACGACTGGCCGGAGAAGGCTTATAATCGTGTGACTTACGAATATGCTCGGATGGACATCGAAAAGAGTCTCGAGGCTCTCGGAGTCGATGAGATCGATTTGTATTTCCTCCATCGCGACAGCCTGACTTTGTCTCCAGAAGAAATTGTCGACTTTCTTCAGGTCTTTATCGAAGAAGGCAAAATTCGCTACTTGGGTGTGGCGAATTGGAATGCGGAACGATTAGAAGCAGCAAACGCTTACGCCATGAAAGAAGGTAAGCATGGTTTCGTCGTCAATCAGCCGCAATTCAGTCTCGCTAGCTGGAACATGAATCCAATGCCGGATCCGACACTGTTTCATGTCGATAAAGCGACCTACGATTACCATCTTCGCGAGAATATGGCGATCACGCCATATTCCTCTCAGGCTTTGGGATTCTTCACCAAGGTTCTGGGCGAGGTTGAAGTCGAGCAAGAAGCGTTGAAGAAAAATCGGTTTTACAACGAGACGAACTTGAAAGTCGCCGAGGTGGTGCGCGAACTAGCGGAGAAGAAAGGCTGCAATGCAAATGGCATCGTCCTCGGATACCTTGTCAATCAGCCCGTTCCGATAGTCCCTATCGTTGGCTGCTACAACGAGTTACAGTTGGACGATAGTTTGAGGGCCGTAGCCGTTGAGCTGACTGCTGACGAGCTGCAAGCATTAGAGAATGCGGCCGATACTGGTATTTCTCACTAGAATAGGGTGATTCTATCGAGGCTAGTTTAAGTATTATTACTATATCAAGTTTGTAAATTTAGTAATAATACTGGAAAATCACCATATTATTTGCATTCAGCGCTTATCTTTTCTCGACTAGACCTAGGAGTGTCCTACGATAGTGTCGCTTCCGTTGGCCTTTGGTCTTCTCGCGCCTCCCAAATTGTATCCAGTTTGCCATGTTTTGCCCCTCAAATGACGCCTGAAGAAAATATAGATCCGGTTAGCGTTTCATCCCACGGCTCGGAATGGTGGCAATCTCAGTTCGAAGTGCTGTTCCAACTGTGTCCTGAAGCTACTCTATTTACCGATGCGTCCTGGAAGATCAGCCGGGTTAACGCGGCGTTTCTCACTTGCTTTGGCTGTTCGGAGAAAGAGATTCTGGGCAAAAAGGTGAATGCCTTGCTTGACGGTTTGGGTGGAAATCTTTTCACCAACCACAGCGGAGACCGAGACAACGAAGAAGCCGGAGCCTGCCCTCCATCGCTTGACTTTCGTAGGAGAAACGGAACGGTCTTCAAGGGCAAGACGATTGTATCCGAAATAACCGATAAAGACGATGCTCTAATAGGTTTCCTATGTATCATTCAAGATACTACATACAAGAATGAAGCCGTCAAAGCCCTTGCGTTGGCCGAGAAGAAAGCGGAAGAGGCAGAACAGCTGATGTCTACATTTCTAGCTAACATGTCTCACGAAATTCGTACTCCTCTAAACGGAATTATGGGCCTTTCTCAGCTTCTTGGTAGCGGAGTTCCCGATCCGGAAGAGAGAAACGATTACATCAATCTTATTCAATCCAATGGAGAACACCTGTTGCGAATCGTCAGCAATGTGTTGGATTTCGCTCAAATTGAAACAAATCGTCTTAAGCTACGCATGGCGGATTTCGATTTGCACCGCATGCTTTTGGAGGTGTATTCGACTTTTGAATCGATGACCAATTCAAACCCGGATTCGAATGTGAAGCTCTTTTTGGATCACGAAATTGACAATCATCGTCCTATGCGAAGCGACGAGACTCGCTTAAAGCAGATCCTATACAATTTGCTGAGCAACGCTGTAAAGTTCACAAGCGAAGGGGAAATTCATTTCGGCTACAAAGACGTTGGGGAAAATCGAATTCGTCTTTATGTGAAGGACACGGGAATTGGCATTACCGACTCATGCTTGCCAAAGGTTTTCAAGCGATTTTGCCAAATTGACTCGTCGTTGTCTCGAGAATACGAAGGCACAGGTCTTGGCCTTGCCATTTGTAAAGGGCTTTCAGACATGTTTGGCGGAGAAATTTGGGTCGATTCGGAGTTGGGGAAGGGGTCGACATTCTATTTCGAAACGTCGATTGAAACAGCCCGGAGCCGAACCGAACAATCTCGTTTTTCAACCTCGAAGACGCAAATCGAGAGGTCTCAATCAACAAGGCATGAAGCCAGCGTTCTCGTAGTTGAAAATAATGACAGCAATTTTCAACTGCTTAAGGATCTCATGGACTTGAAGAAGGCGGCCGCGTATCGCGCAATCAATGGAGAAGAAGCTATAGAAGCGCTAGAGAAACGAAGCGATATCGCTCTGGTTGTCATTGATATCAAATTACAATATTCTAAAGGCAAAGACTTTATCCGCCTGATTAGAACAATGTGGCCCGATCTTCCTGTCGTCGCTCAAACCGCTTGCACTTTCAGGACTGATATCAATCGAGCCATCGAAAGCAAGTGCGACGCTATTCTTACAAAACCAATCGACGCCTCAGAGCTTTATCGTATTCTGGATAGCTTCCTCTTCGAGCCAAGCTCGGTCGAAAATCGCTAAGCTTGAGGCTGGCCGGAAAGCGCTGGTTTTAGCTGTCTAGAGTTTGGATTTCTTTCCTTTTCCGGAAAGATTTTCGTTAATTTTAGAAACCAGACTGCTTTCTGAAGGCGTATGAATTTATGGTCTCTTTCGACCGTGTGTGAAAAGATCTCAAGCGTTTCTTAGAAAACCATGAATAAAGTCTGTTTTTCTTCGTCCCAAGGATTAGACTTTTGCAGTTCCAGCAACGCTCCACCGTCAACTGGAGACGTCTGGCTCTAGAAAGGAAATGATGTGATGAAATTGCGTAACCCCATGAGCAAGCAAACCTTAGCTAAGGTCGCCTACTGTTTTATAGTTTTAATATTGTTGGCTAGTTTTGCTCCCAGGAATGCTGAAGGCCAAGCTCGTAGCCGATCATCTCCACATCGCTCGGTCAGCGATTCCAGCAATTCGAGTTCGGACAATCAAAGGGCTAGATCCTCCTCTCGCACTGTTTCGAGATCTCATTCTCA
>JANQKI010000067.1 GCA_028281165.1 Opitutaceae bacterium
GGCTGAGAACGCTTTTTTTTTTGCAGAAGGCGATCCTGGGAAAGCGTTTTCTCGATCCGCTTTTTTACCAACTTGCGCGCGCGATAAAGTCTCGTTTCCACGCCTCGAACAGAACAGCCCGCGACTTTGCTGATCTCTTTGTAAGAGAGCCCTTCGTAGTGATGGAGCAACATGGCCGTCTTTAAATCGTGAGGCAATCTGGCTATGGCTTCGCGAAGCTCGGCCAGCTCCTCGTTATGATCGGCGATCTGCGAAGGATCAGGGGCGTCTGAGGAAATAGTGTCTCGTTTGGCGTTTCCATTCTCGTCCCGATCAAGCTCTGTTTCGAGAGGCACTTCCCGATGCCGTCTCAACCAGCGAGCATGGTTTTTACAAAGATTGGAAGCTATGGTGAAGATCCAAGAAGATAGAGGATAATCGGGATTGTAGCGCTCTCGCTTGGTATACAAACGTACGAATGTTTCTTGAATGATTTCACGCGTTGTATGTTCATTTTGGATATAGCGATAGACGAAAGAGAATAATGGACGCTCCCATCGGGAGATGAGCATTCGCAATACCGATTGCTTGCCCGCCACAAGGTCGCGCATCAGCTCGGCATCGGATCTCTGTTCATCAAGCATTAATCGGGGTATGGGACCGGGCCTCAAGACTAGGCGAGACGCCTTTGTACAATTCCAGAAAACGAGTTTTTTGTTCAGGGTCCATAAGCTCGGACGCTTTGATTAAAAGCTCTCGGGTTAGATCCTCAGACAATTTACGCAGTTCCTTCTGCTTTTGCAGAAGCTCGTACAGGGCCATGAAGTCGATCACATCGTCGCTTTTGCGGTCCGTTTCGAATTTTTGGTATCCGCTTTGCAGTGACACAAGCTCCGCGAAAAGCTCGTTAAAGGAATCCTGATATTTCGTATGGAGGCTTAAGAAGGCGTCGTATTGAGGTTGATCGAGCTCTAGCTCTTCCTGCAGCCAAACGAGCGATTCGTTCAAAGGCAGACCTGTTACCAGAGCGGCTTCAGCGGCGAGACGAGCTTCGTTGGCCGACGCATCGAGACGATAGAGAGGATCGATGGAAAGTCGGTAAATGGAGGAGAGCTGATCGGGAGATCTTTCCTTCGATCCATTCCAGATCTCCGACAGACCTATGCCTACCACGACGAGCAGCAAAGCCAGGCCTCCGGCATAGATCGGACTTGCCGTTACACCACGAAACCAGTCCCAAAATGGAGCCAACAGGCTGGATTTGCGACTGTTTTCCAATACGTCGATCTGATCTTCCACATGCTCTGCCAGCATGGGATCAGGCTTGAAGTCTGGCTGCCATTTCTTAAGCAGCTTTTCCAGTTTATCATCGGGCTTCATCTAATCTTACGGTAAGAATTCCAGCGCTTTCTTCGATAAACCAGCCGGTCAGAAACCCCTTCAATATTTTTATCTGAAGTGATCACGCCCATCACAACGTATATTTCAGCAAGAACCAGTTTTCATGGCAACCAAAGATTCGGTTGTCGACATGAAGAACCAAAATGAAACTTTTAAAAGCATTAGGGCCATTGATTGCAGGAATAGCGCTTCCGTTCAGCTCAGGATTCGCGTCTAAAGAAACAATCGTGGCGGACACACCAGAGGGCGAGTTGAGATTAAGCGTCAATCTCTCGCCTTCGCCCGTTTTCCCTCCTTCCCTCGAGCGCGATGGGATGACTGGTGGAACGGTGACGGTCCTCACGGCGGTCGGTCAGCAGGGAGAATTGATCGACTGGCTCGTTGTCAAAGCAAGCCATTACCTTCTAGCCAGGTCGGTCGATAATGTTATTGAAGAATGGAATTTCGACGTTCCGACCCTCAATGGCGAGCCCGTGCCCTTGGTTAATCGGTTCGATATAAATTTCGAATCTAGGGGGAGTTTTATCGATGCCACTGGCGTATCTTCATCAATCAATCTCATGCTTGGCAACCGCCTTTCAGGGTTTCACGAATACGGAGTGGCATCCATTAAGGATTTAGATGGCATTCCGGAACCTATCTATGTGCAACGCCCTATTTTCCCTCAAGAACTGCTTCGAGGACGCTCGGAGATGAGAGCGATTCTGGATTTCTACATCGACGAGGAGGGCGACGTTCACATCCCGACGGTTAGAGCTGCCGATGACGGAGTTGACGACCAGCTCTTGATTGCCGCCCAGAATGCGTTGTGGCAATGGAAGTTCAGTCCTCCTACCATCAAAGGTAAGCCTGTCGTTGCCAAGGCTGCCCAGCCTTTCGTTTTCCGGGCGCTTTCAGTGACCAGCAAGTAAGGCGTCAGTCCGATTTTATTCCTTCCAAGGATCTGCTTTTCACGGCATGAATCGCCGGGATGGAACTAGCCAAGATTGCCACTATAAAAACCAGTCCAGCTATGGTTGCATAGACGGCAGGATCGTTCGCCTTAACTGAATAAAGCATGCTGGAGATGGATCGAGCCAAAACAATGGCTAGCAAGAATCCAACGAGTAGCCCCAAAGTAGTTTGGCGTAATCCCAATTTAACTACAGATTCGATAAGATTGCGATTGGTGGCCCCTATGGCCAAGCGGATAGAGAATTCCTTTTTCCTTTGCGAAATATGATAAGCCAAGGTGCCGTAGATTCCGGTAGCTGATAGAAGCAGAGCAAACCCCGCAAAAATACAGATAAGCCAGAGAATGGCCTTTCTGCGTTGAAGGCCCTCGCCCAAAAGCTGATCTAACGTTCCAGATCTAAAAGGAGCTATTCCTGGATCCAATTCGCGCGTTATTTGCAAAGCGTTGTTCAACACCTTTTGCGAATCGGTTCTCGACTTGAGAAAGACGCTAAATTCGCGTCCACTTTTTGGCGGAATCAAACGATAGGCGAAAGGAAAGTTTTCCTGATCGTCCAATGCCAGGTTGCGGGCTGTTTCCACCACGCCAATGACCGTTGACCATTCCTCGTCTTGGCTAGGCAAAGTTCCTAGATTGAGACGTTGGCCAATTGGGTTCTTGTCTGGGAAATACAATGCGGCAAAGCGTTTATCGATGATAAGCGCTTCGCCTTTCGATTCCAGGTCTAGGTTCATGAAAACTCTTCCTTGAAGCAGCTCAAGATCCAGCGTCTCGAAATAGCCTGGCGAAACGCGCGCGATATCGGCCATGGGCTGGACCATTCCTTTCTTTGTTTCGATGCCCGGAAAATAGAGCAGACTTCGAAAGTAGCCATATCCTGGGACATTCGTTGCAATCGCATGCGATTCGAGTCCTGGCAATGAAATCAATGCTCTGTCTAGACGCTGCCGAAAGCGCCGAATATCACCTCCCCACGGATAGCTATCGGATTGCAGGTGAATCCTAAATGTGGTTACGTTTTTCGAGTCGAATCCAGGGTCGGAAATCTGAGCT
>JANQKI010000071.1 GCA_028281165.1 Opitutaceae bacterium
CGTAGCGACTTTGTTGGACGGTGGAGTTGGCGTAAGCGATACTCTTTCCATTCCAAGAGACGTCGTCAATAGTGGCATCTTGAGGCAGCAAGACGTGGAATCTTGCGTTGGTATTTTCGGAAGTAACGGAAATGCGAATACCGCTAGATTTCTCATCGTAAAGGTATCCGATCGAGGCGCCTGAAACTTCGTATCCAACCCAGGCTTCGGCTTGCGTGACGTTCGCCGCATGCCAACGAGGACTGATGCGGGTTTCCCGCAGCAGTTTCGATTGATCTTCGATGCCAACGAGACCCTCGATGAATCCGTGCAGCATGGAGCTAGAGCCCCAGCCATCCGTAGGCATGGCGTCAGGACTGGTGCTAGTGTCGACCGATGAAGGAGAACCGTCGGGGAAGTACCAAAGATACGTTTCGTTGGCCTGCGAAATGAGTTGATAGTACCTGCGGAGTGTATCCACTCCTTGGATCTCGAAGCCATGATTGAAGTAGGCTCTGGCCAGTTCTCCGCCCACTAGCGGCATGATGCCGCCATTGCAATAGGCGCCTTCCACTAGTTTCTCGTCGCCGAAGATGCCGCTGGGAAAAGGCGGTTCAATGGAAAACCACTCGGCGAAAAATCCGGTGGCTGAAGCGCGCCTCTGATATTCTCTGAGAATGGATACCGCTTGATTGTGGGAGGCGGCCTCGCGATTGATATTCATCGCGTTACTGAAGCTGAGTTGGCTCGATTCGTCGACACCCTCTATAGTCACAGGCGTATCTTTGACGAAATGCGTGTAGAAATCGCCGTTCCAACAGATCTCGTTCATCCGAGCCTTCAAGCTTTCAGCGAACTGCTCCCAGTGGTTTGCTCGAACACTCTGGCCTAGATGGCGCTGGATACGCGCGAGGAGTCGGCAGGCTTCGTAGTAGCCGCTGTTGTCGCCGTGCATAATGCCCCAGAAGGTGTTTTCGTCGATTTGGAATTGTAGCCAGTCATGGGTACCGGCGCTATAGGCGAAGTCCCATGAATCAATCGTATAGGCTCGCTTCACAAGCTGGCGTTTTTCGTCCCATCTGTGAGGGTGCGTAAACGCGTAGTTGAGAGCTCTTTCCATAGGCTCGATCAGCGAAGCGATCCAGGCGTCGTCGCCAGTGGCTTGCCAGGCCAAATAAGCCGCTTTGACGAAGCGGTACTCGACGTCCGCTTCCACCGGAACGCGAACGTACTTGCACCAGTTTTCACGTTCGTCGGACGGCTGGACGGTGAAGTAGTCGAAAATGCGACCATTGCGGGCTTGGGTAGCGGCAAAGTGATCCACTGCTGATTTCAGGTCCTTTTCGAAAAACCGAAAGCCGCGCATCATGTCGCTATGATCTCGAAGCCAGATCGCGGGCGAGTCGGGAGAGCGATACCCATGGATGGCCTCCCCATCAATATTCATATCCATCGTGTCTTGCTCGAGGAAATCGCGAATTCTAGGGAAGAGCTGGTCGTATTCCGGTCTTCCTGTGGATACGTAATTAAGAGGTGGCATTACTAACGCTAAATTGTTCGAGACATTCGCTGGACCAATGGATCGTCCAGTTTACGGTATACTTCGCACGCGTGTTGAGTTGATAAAGTGCTAGCTTGAGTATCCTGCTGACTGTTAAAGTCGCAAAGTGGCGTTTCTTAGATCGCAACCCCCTCGGCTTCTTTTAGCGCATTTGAATTGCTCATGGATTTTATAGGTCTGCACATTTTCGACATTATTGTTCTCTTCCTCTACCTTGTGATCATTATCTGGCTAGGCAAAAAAGCCGGTGAGAGCAATTCGGATACGGCGGAATTTTTTCTGGCCGGAAGATCTCTCGGAAAGTTCTACCAGTTCTTTCTGAATTTCGGAACCTCAACCAACGCTGATCAGGCAGTTGCCGTTACCCGTGAAACCTATCGGCAAGGCGTTGGTGGAATGTGGATACAGTTTGTGGTGCTGTTTATCACTCCCTTCTACTGGTTCACTGCGCTTTGGTTTCGTCGCATTCGTCTCACGACGGTTGGAGACCTTTTTACGGAAAGATTTCGAAGCCCCGTCCTTGGCGGGAGCTATGCGGCCTTTACCTTGATAATGGCTTTTGTTGGCGGTGGGGTTGGCTATCTGGTTGCCGGCAAGACGATGATGGCTCTGACACCTAAGTCTGTGGAAGTTCTAACAGTAGAGGAGCGTGTTGTTGTTGAAGAGTTTAAAGAATTCCAAGAGCTTCGGGCGCTGGTCTTTGACGAGCGTACTCCCGAGCAGCAAACGCGCTATGAAACGCTGCGCCAGAAAAATCTGCGCGGCGAATTGAAGTCGTTTTTCTCATACACGGATCCCATCGTTTTCTATCTCATCTATGGTGTTATTGTTGCCGTTTACACGATGATGGGAGGCTTTCGAGCGGCTGCCATTACTGACGCCATTCAAGGCGTTTTAATCATATTGTTTTCCTTTATTCTAATTCCCATTGGGCTGGCCAAGCTCGGCGGCTTCGCTGGGCTGCACGCCTCGGTGCCGGCTTTCAAGTTCGAACTTTTCGGATCTGTATCACTAAGTGAATACGCGTGGTACACGATACTGGCTCTCTTTTGTTCGAATCTAGTATCGATTGTAGCAGTGGCTCTCATGATGCAGACCGCCGGATCGGCTACGAATGAAAACTCCGCTCGCTTCGGCATTATCGGCGGCATGTTTTTCAAGCGCCTTTTAATGCTAGCTTGGATACTGGCCGGTCTGATCGCGCTTGGGCTTTACGCGGGCAAGTTGCACGACCCCGATTTGGCTTGGGGCGTTATGAGTAGAGATCTGCTGGCCCCAGGGGCCATTGGTCTGATGCTAGTTGGAATTCTGGCTGCGAATATGTCTACTTTGGATGCTTTGTCTGTATCCAATTCAGCATTATTCATTCGCAATCTCTACCAGCCTTTGCTTCCCGAAAAGCCCGAAGCTCACTACTTGGCGGTGGGCAGAGTCACCATTGCGGTGACGCTGCTCGGAGGAATAGGAGCCGCTATCTACATCGACAACCTGCTAGAGCTATTTAAATACTTCATCTCTATCCCGGCCATATTCGGGGCTCCGATTTGGCTTGGATTTATGTGGCGTCGCCTGACTCGCGTTGCCGTGATGGTCGAAATCGTAATCTGTTTCACCATTTTCGCCGTGATACCCAACGTTTTCATATCTTGGGACTGGGCGAAGACTAACCCCTCTTTTCTGGTGCAAACCAAGGAGTTTTCCCATGTATATAAATCGCCTGCTTTGGCGAGCGACGTTGCGGCTGGAAGAGCTGAGAATGTGGGCGACGTTATTGAAAAGGAAGTCCTGGTCGAACCGCGGGGCATCTTCTTCGAGAGCGTAGCGCGTCAAAATCCGGAAGATCCGAACTCTCCGATGGTCGGCATTGGTCGATTCGAAGCGGAATTATGGGTAATGAGCATGTTGGGAATCGACTTTACCGAATTCAAAAAATCCCAACTCGTAGCCGCTCGCTTTTTCTTCAACGCCTTTTTCCCTTTTGTCATTCTTATTTTGGTTTCACTCATTACCAAGCCGACAGACAAAGAACGTTTGGACTTTTTCTATGGGAAAATCTATACTCCTGTTCAGTCGACTCCAGATGAAGATGAAAAGGCCGTCGCCCGTGCGGCGAGTCATCCCGAAGCGCTTCAGTCGAAAAAACTCTTCCCCAATACCCAATGGGAAATCGCCAAACCCGGTAAAATGGACTTTCTTGGTTTTGGAGGAAGCTGGGTTATGGTAGGTGTGATAATTCTACTGCTTTGGCTTATGGTATCTATAAAATAGATACTAATTCCAACGGAGGTCTAGTTCTTTTCATCTTCACCATAATCTCCCATCTTCTGGCCAGTTTATGGGAGGGATAGTAGCTGGAGATAGATGATGAAAATGAATACCAGTTTATTGTCAAAGTAGAGCTAGGATGCTGCCACGAGCTCGTTTGGATTCGGAGCGCTCGCTCCGTCGACCCACTTGCCTCTTATGAGAGTGACAGCAGGGCTGTCGCTGGGGCCGAGGTGTTCGTTAGCGAGCTTTGTTTTCAGAATGTCGATCGCGGTAGAACCTATTTTTCGGTAGCCGATTTGGACTTGAGCAATTTCTCCTTCTTCTTCCATGGCAGGGCCTAGAGCGGCGAAACTGAGATCGTTTGGTATTTCGAATCCGGCTTCTTGCAGCCAATGGTAATGATCGATATTCGGGCTGATGATCACGTCAGGCTCATACTTGCGAGCCCAAGACTCGAGGTCCTCGGGAGAAATCGTCTTTCGCTTTAATGCGGGGATCCTCTCCTCTTCGGGAATGGTGTTCTGATACCACAGCAGATAGCTTTGAAAGAGATGGTTCGATCGTTCGTCTTGCGATTCTGTAACGCAAAATCCGATACGCTTAAACCCTTTTTCCGATAGAGTGGATATGCCTACATGCATCGACTGGTAAAAATGAGGATGCACTTGATTGTATCCAAGTTTTGCGGCTACTGCGCAAGTGGCGACACCGACGAAATCTTCCTGCGGCAGAGAAAACACGTCTTCCAGAGATTCCACCGGAAGCACCACAATGCCGCGAATGCCTCGCGTGCGCAAGATTTGAACAATGCGCTGCATTCGCATTCCGGGCTCGTGTAGCCAGAAATCCTCGATTTTAAACCCGAGTTCTTCGGCTCGTTCCTTTGCGCCTTGCCGAATGAGCAAAGCTTGTTTGCGCAGTTTGCTGAGCGGACGTTTCACTCCGTTGAGGATAGCCAGTACAGGCTCTTCTTTGCTGATATCTCTCTTGCGAAGGTATCGCATGAGTTCTGTCAAATTCGGGTCTGGCGTATAGCCCTGTTCGGCGGCGATCTTCTTGATGCGTTCACGCGTTTCCGGGGCGACTCGAGGATGGTTGCGCAATGCCATGGATACGGTCATTCGGCTTACGCCTGCTTCCTTGGCGATTGTTTTGCACGATGGTCTGACATTGTTCATCTGATTTTTGGGTTGATGGTTGGTCGTGTATGATAAGCGATAACTTGATACTTAACTCTGCTGTTTTACCTGGTTCAGGCGACTAGGGGTATGGTTTCGGCGAAATCCAACGGAAATTCGAATGAAGGCCCGAATCGGCTAGACTGAAGAGACTTTGTTTGCAGAACGCCGCCCTCGATCAGCAGTGAACTATAACCCCTTATATTCGCTGTGTAAAGGTCTGGATAGTGATTGACTGCCCCCTCGTTGACGAATTTCGGGAAGGCAGCTACTCCTTTGAAATAGTGATGACCATTTCGTTCCACTGATTTTATGCCCAGTGATGCCATCACTATGAGGTCCTGCAACAAGGCGACAGGTCCAATGTTCGACAAATCTTCTCCACTTAAAATCAGCCGGCGACTTTCTGGCAACGACTGTCTGAAACCGATTAGGCATTTGCTTAACAATCCTTTGAAGACGCCTTTGCAGTTTTTATGGCTTGTGCCGGAATAGCCGAGATCGAGGGCTTTTTTAAGGCTTTCAATTTGGCTGTCCGACTCGTCGATTATAATCATCGGACTTAACGGAAGGTCGCCAAACGACTTGCTATTCGTATTCAAAGCTTCGTCACGATGGACCGGTTGTTCAATAAAAAGAAGCCGATCCTTATTTCTCGATATTGAATCCAATCGAGAGAGAGTTTCCCAGGCCTGGACAAACGAGTCTGGGGAATCATAGCATTCGTTTCCGTCAAGCGAGAAGGCGAACTCCTGGCCGCAGTTTTTCTCGATACAGCTAAAAAGCTTTTCCAAGCGGTTAGCATCGTTATCCAGATCGCCGCTTAGCTTGATTTTGAAGTGGAAAAGTCCATACAGCCGGATGGCTTCTTCGAGCGATTGGGGAAGGCCATCTTCTAGCCGTTCTTCGCTCGGAATATCTTGGGTCTCAATGGGATCTTCCAAACCTACAGTATGGCGAACGATTACTTGAGAGACCGGTCGATTGGCAAAGCAAGACTTCCAATCGAAGTGTTTCATTTCGCCATGGACAGATGATGGGTCGAAGCCAAGTCCGCCAGAAAGCAGGTGACGATGAAAAGGCTTTCCGGCAGCTTGAATTGAGGCGTCGATTACTGCCCGTTCTATTAAGGTTACTCCAAAATGGGCCAATAGAGGCGGTATTGATTCAGTTTTTGCCCAATTCATTTGGGCTTGGTAAGCGACAAGCCACCAATCGAAGGGGGTTTTTATGGTTGCCCCTCTTGCTTCCATAGCAGCTCTACGTATTACCCTTAAAAGCTGCTTTACCTCTTGTTCGATCGATTGGCTGGGGTCCTTGGTGAACCAGCGTGGAGGCAGATGATCCGCAGCGATGCCGACATATTCCTTCTCCCCGATTCGAATGAGGGCCGTTAGAAAAATATGAGTAACGCTAGTCATTTTGGCTATGCCGTAGCGAAAGGGCAAACGGGTTTTCAAATCAATTTTATGTAGTTGAATTTCCTGGATTTTCACCTGACTGCTATTGGTTGTTTCAGGCTTTTGGCGTCACGTATCCTTCCGAAATATCCACCTTTTGATTGCTCAGGTGCGATTCTCGAATCGCGTCTAGTATGATAGTGCCGCGATAGGCAGTTTGAGGAGAAACGCGATAGCTGTCACCATTTTTAAAACACGCGGCAATATCTCGGTAAATGTGAGCTTCGTCACCGAATCTTTTGCCGTCGATCGGGATCTTTTCCAGCAAGGGCTCGTCATCTGTGGAGGGATCCTTTTTGATGATCGTCACTCTTTCCCCGTCAGAACGAAGCATTCCGCGGTTACCCTGAATCATGAATGATGGAAGGCCTTCCTCGGCTTGAGTATACTCTGCGATTCCAATGGTCCCATTTTCAAACTCCAGCAAGGCGTAGAAATTGTCGTCCGCGTCGCCAGGATTGATGACCTGCTGGAGTTTGCCGAAAACCGATTTTACGGGACTATCGATTAGGCCCAGAATTGGTTGCACTATATGCGGTCCCCAGTTTAGTAGATAACCGCCTCCAAATTTCATTTCCGTTTGCCAATCGTATCGTAGTCGAAATTGCGTTACATGGCGACGTAGCATAAATACATCCCCGATAGCTTTTTCATCGATTAGTTTTCGTATTAAAGTGTATTCTGGAGACCAATACATAGGAAACCAAGGAAAAATTCGCGTTTGGTTTTTCTCGCTGGCTTCGAGAATGCCCCGCGCTTCCGATTGATTCAAAACCCATGGTTTGGTGATTACACACGGGATCTTGGCCCTGAGGAAATCGCAGGCGATTTCGCAGTGGGTATCCGACCGAGTTACGATGCAGGCTAGGTCGAGTTCAGGACTCGCCTTGAGCAATTCCTGATGGTTGGCGAAGGTATCGCAGCCGATTTCCGATTGCGCTTGATCTCTACGTTCGCGACTTAGATCGCAGATCGCGACGATTTCGAATTCGGGATTCGCCTGTAGACCGTAGGCGTGCGATAGTTTGCCACTTTCGCCATATCCAATAATCGCAGCTTTGATTCGCTGACTTGGCGCTGCCATGCTTTTCTATTGAGTAATGCCCAGGTAAAGGTCTCTACCCGCCGCTAGGGCTGCCATTTTCCGGTCCGATACTGATCGCTTAAGCATCCAGAAACCGCAATCCGGGTGAATGAATCCCACGCGACCTTCACCAAAGGCTGCCTCTGCTTTTTCAATACGCCTGGCGATTTCGTCCGCCGTCTCGATGTGATTGACCTTCACGTCTACAACGCCGATGCCGAGTTTGATGGCAGGTATGATATCCTTTAGGGCCTCAAGGTCATCGTCTGGGCGGTGAGCTATTTCTAGGACGAGATGATCCGTTTTCAGTCCATTCAAAAAATCAATCAAGGGCTTCCAGCCACCTGCCTGTATGGTCTGTCCCCCATAATTGCCGAAGCAGAAGTGAACGGCGCGTTCCTTCCCTTCGATTTTGGAAAGAATTCGGTTGATAGCTTCTTGAGCAAGTGGGGCGTCCTGAACGTTTCCCGGAATATTCGCTTCGTCGACTTGAATGCAGGCGCACTCCAGCCCGATGACTTGCTCAGCCAGTACGTCCGCTATAGCGAGGGTCAACTCTTCAAAGTTCTTGTAGTGCTTATCCAACAACGTGCGAGCCAGCATGTAGGGGCTGGTAAGCGTGAACTTGAAGGGACCTCCTGCAACGCTTGCCGCCCGGGCGCAATCTTCGAGGAGATTCAACGAGCCTTCACCTATGGCTTCGTTGACAACGCCAGCTGGTTTCGCTCTGAATTTCATGTGACGTTCCTTGGCGAATTGCTCGGCGAGGCCGCGACCAACCTCATAGGAAATGCCGCCTATGCGGCTTGTGAAGTAGTCGATCATCCCATTTGTATCCGGATGATTGACATCGAAACGATAAAGTTCTCCATCCGTAGGAAGATCGATACCGGCGTCACGTTGAGTGGCGAAAATGACTCGAGTGGCATCGATCACCGCCTGTTCGCTTGGAGAATTGGCCAACCAATCTGGAATGGGATAGGAGCCGACTGTCGTCGTTTGTATGCGCGGGGCAGACTGAGATCTAGTCATCGCGGCGAGGATGATGCCATGCGGAAAAATGCTAAAATCCGTAGCGATTTTACTGTAAAACAGGGTAGTCTTCTCACGCTAGGCTAGTTAGGATAGAACAGTTTTGTGGAGAGCGGTTTTCGTCCAGTCACCCTTCTTGAAAGAAGTCGTTGCCTTTTGCTTTGCGGCCTGGGGATGATTTTAGGGATCTCATCTGTTTATTGTGGGCAGACCTCGCCGATTCGGGAGGCTATGGTGGGGGACGCCTTGCTAAACGAGGAAGCCTATCAACTTCTGCGAGAAATGTGCGACCGATTTGGGCCTCGCATGGTAGGGACTGATGGTCATCGAAAATCTATGGATTTTCTGGAGCGAAGGTTGTCGGATCTGGGTTTTCGAACAGAACGACAGGTTTTTAAGTTTCCTGGTTGGGCTAGAGGAGAATCGAAGGTCGAGGTTGCGCAACCTTTCAAACGGTCGATCCGAGCAGCTGCGATTGGATACGCGGGTCTTTCAAGTCAAGTCGAAGGCGAATTGGTTTACGTGGAAAGCAATCGGATCGAGGATCTGATTAAGGAGGAATTAAGAGGGAGGATTCTTCTCTTAAAACCAAATCTTAGCTTTTCCCATCAGGACCTGACAACGCTGGCAAACGATCAGGGGATTTTAGGAATAGCCATGATCAATCGAGTGAACGGCGGACAATTATTGGCCAGAGTCGCGAACCACCACGGCGAATCGTCTCCCATTCCAATGGTGACGATCACCCAAGAAGAGGGCCTTTGGATGAAGCGCTTGCTTCTTGATGGCACTAAGGTTCGTATTCGAATCGAAACTACTTCGGAATCGCGCATTTTCGAAGGGATCAATCTCATTACTTCTTTACCCGGATCTTCGGGAGAAAAGATAGTGTTGGGAGCCCACTTTGATTCATGGGATTTGGGGCAAGGAGCGATGGACAACGGTCTCGGCGTAGCCCAGGTCTACGAAGTAGCTCGATTGCTGAAAAAGTATAGTAACCAAAATTTGCATACGGTGGACCTCGTCTGGTTCGACGCGGAAGAGTTAGGGCTTTGGGGTTCGCGACATTATGCGGCCACGTCTCCGCTTGATGAAATCCGGGCTATGGTGAATCTCGATATGGTTGGCAACCCAATCGCTGTAAACGCCATGGGGTTTGATAAGCTTGTTCCGTTCCTGGAAGAATTCTCAAACGAGTTGGGTAGCTGGTCGTTCGAGCGAAAAGTGGAAAGCAAGGCCTGGCTAGGAGGGGATCATCATCCGTTCATTTTGCAAGGAGTCCCTTCCATTACCTTAAACGCTCCCATAAACAGCGAGGATGTTCGCTACTATCATGATTTTGCGGATACGGTTGACAAAGTAGATCGTTTTCATCTGGCAAGATCCAGCGCGATTGTCGCCTTGATGACTCAAGCCTTAGCGAATGACGACACGGATAAAGTTCCACGGCTATCGGCTAGTGAAACGGCAGAGCTTTTTAGAAGATCGGGATTGGAAGATCGAATGAGAAAAGCGGGTCAGTGGCCCTTTACCGACGATTAGTCCTTTAGTGGCGTCAATTTGCTGACGCGTCCGGTAGCAATCCACTCTACTACGTAAATGTTACCGTCATCATCGAATATCGCGTCGTGAGGAAGGGCGAATTGACCAGGGGTATGTTTTTCTGTCGGGAGGTCGTGCAACGGGACAAGTTTCTCGAATGGCTTTTTTGCATCGCCTAACACTGTGATGAGCTCGTTGGCTTCATCGAAAAGACTCAGTCGCCCTCCAAGATCAGGCATGAGGAGCAGTTGATTTTGAATACAGAAATGACGAGGCGCGACGAGAGTTTCGTCATTCTCGTGCTCGAAGCGGACATGCTCTCCGTCCAAAGTCAGGTAGTGAAAACAGTTATCCAGGTTGTCCGCAATTAGGAGGAGCGGTTTCGCTTGGCGTGTATCGACAATGAGTCCGTGAGGGTGGGTGAGGTTCTCGTCTCGTTTGCCTGGGCCACCGAAATAGTCCAGCTCTTTGCCCGTTTCGCGGTCAATCCTAATGATGAATCCCGTTCCGTATCCATCGCTTAGGTACAAATCCGTTCCCGGAGCGAGAGCGATGTTCGATGGCTTCCAATTCAATCCAAATATTTTCTCGTAAAGAGAAGGTTTTTTGAAATGCCAAACGACTTCGCCATTCAGAGTCAGTTTAAACAGCCCTCGTTCCAAATCAGTTAAATAGATAAAATCAGTTTCGTCTTCCTCGACTATCTCGAGTCCGTGAGCTGATCCCTCGTATTTATTTCCTAACGACCTAACGAATGTGCCATCGGCTTTAAAAACTACAATCGCATCACGACACCTGCTATCTGGATGAACAGTATGGGCTATGTAGATCAAACCGTCTCTGTCATTAGCGATCCCATGCGTGATTCCCCAAAGATGGTCTTTTGGCAGGTTTCCCCAACCATGTTGGCAGAGGTATTGATGATCACTATCTCCGACGATCAATTTGGGTCTATCGAGGTATTGGGTTCTCGTTACGTCCGAATCCGAATCTTTGGTCATTCGCGTTTTCTTTTGAGTAAAAACTATTCGGTTGCTCAAGCGAGAGTAGGTTCGACGGTAAATCGGATTTGCCTAAAAGACTTGGTCTGATAACTTTCATTACAGAGCCTAGATTGTATGTGCGCGCCTTCAATTCCTAGCTATCGCGGCGCAATAGGCTCGGATTCTGATTAACCCCTTTAGGTATAGGTCGGCAATATTGATCGGTGGCTGTTTCAAATTGCTGCAATTGCTTGAGTTTTTGGGATTTTGCTCTGTCTTGCATTTCGAAGCGCTGCTTTAGGCAGCGCTTTTGTTAGTTGGCTAGGGTTGTCTGCGAGCGTCGCGTGGTGAAAGGCGCGAGAAAAATGGAAGGCATCGGTGAATCCGAGTGAATAGGCGTTTCACTCATTTTCAATTGGGCGTAGGCATGCCCCATTTTGCGACGACTGAGAATCTTGTAGGGGCTGATCTTGTGGTTGGCCTTGAAGCGAAGGGCAATGCGATAAAGGACGATCTGCATTAAACCCAGAGGGAGTTTACCAGAAGCGCCTTGAGTTCCGTTCTATCGGATGGAGTGACAAGCTCGAAGGTTAAAGGCTTTGTGACGTTAATAAACGAATACGAATGTCTATCGCCAGCGTTGGAAGGCTTCAATGGCTTCGTATTCGGCGAGACCGAGATGATCGTACTGTACTGCCAGATCCTGGTTGGTTTTTTCTGTTTGCTGCCAGTGTTCGCGGAGTGAGACGTCTCCTCCGGGAGACTGGCTGCGTTGGGACTTGTGGTGGTAGATGGCCTGAATTTTGTCGGTCAGTTCCTTTGGGCTGATGGGCACCGCCATGTCGATTTCTTCGATCTCCCAGTTTCTTTCGGGCAGTCGATACAGCCAGATTCGGCAATCTTCTAGCCAGTCGTCCCCGGAGCATCGCTCTATGGCTTGATTGACGAGAGCGAAGCAGATGGCTGGGAGCGCTGAAGGGTCGGCTTCGATGCCGGTGAGGTATACTTGATGTGGCTGGACTTCACGCAGGAGTTCAACGACTGCTGACACGTCGGCTTCTTCGAAGCGGAATTGGCGTGGTCTGCCCTTTTGGTAAAAGGCGAGATCGAGAAAATGGATACGCTTTGGCTGAACGTCCAACCGCCTTAGGGCGGAGCGGGTTTCGACGCGGCGGATGTGTCCTTTAAAATCCCGTATCTCGGTGGAGTCCAGATCGAATTCGGACTTCTCCTCGAGTTGCTTGAGGGTGGAACGGGGGAGGTTTTCGTCCGCTTCGGGTTGAAGCTCTTGGGCGAACTCGGCCATGGCTTTGGCCTCGCTGTCGGGGACCATGAGGCTTCCGCTGGTAAGGTAGGCGATCTGTGGATCGTGTCTTTGATCCATCAATCTTTTCAAAGTGCCTCCCATGCCTAGAAGGTCGTTGTCCGGTTCAGGACTGATGATGAGGGCTCGTTTCGGGTGAGGATCCGCTCGCTCGGGGCGTTGCGAATCGTCCGCATTGGGCTTGCCGCCTGGCCAACCTGTAATGGTTCTCTGGATATCGTTGAAGACTTTGATATTCAGATGGTAGGAAGTGGAGCGAGGAGTGATGAGATCGCCCATTCCGTTCTCCGTGTAGTCTTCGTCGAGCAGTTTGAGGATGGGTTTGCCTTGTTTGAGAGAAAGCCAGGAAACGGCTTTGCGTATCAGGCGCGACTTCCAATCGACCGGACCTACGAGCCAGGGTCTGTCGATGCGCGTCAGGCGAGAGGCCGCAGATTGGTCCACGAAAAACGTGGCGTTTGAGTGCCGCTGCAGGAAGCTGGCGGAGATCGACTCGGTTTCGGGTCCTTCTACGGCTTCAGCGATGACGTCTGATTTGTTTTGTCCCCAAGCCATTAATACAACGCGTTCCGCTGCCAAGATGGTGCCGACGCCCATGGTGATGGCATGTCGCGGGACGTTCCGCTCGCCTTGGAAATCGGCTGCTGCGTCTCTGATCGTCAGCGAGTCGAGGGCGATCATGCGAGTTAGGCTATCAGGGGGAGAGCCGGGTTCGTTGAATCCGATGTGGCCAGTGCGTCCTATGCCGAGCACTTGGAGATCGATCCCGCCTGCGGCTTCGATTTTCTCTTCGTAGGTCGCGCAGTATTCAAATGCTTCCGACGTGGCTATTTTTCCGTCGGGAACGTTGACCTGTCCGCTTGGGATGTCGATGTGATCGAAGAGCTGCTCATGCATGAAACGCCAGTAGCTCTCGGGATGCTCTTGTGAAAGGCCGTGGTATTCGTCGAGATTGAAGGTGATGACGTTTTGAAAGCTGAGACCGTCTTCTCGGTAGAGGCGAATGAGTTCGCGGTAAAGAGGAACGGGTGTGGAACCGGTGGCTAGGCCGAGGACGGCGTTTTGACCGGAATCGGATTTCGAGCGGATCAGCGCGGCAATCTCCTGAGCGACTTCGCGACAGGCTTCATTCGCGTTTTGCGCGATGCGAGTCGGAATTTTCTCGAGCTGTTCGTATTGAGAATTTCGTTTCATGGATGAGTCGGCTTATTGGCTCGATAGCGAGAGCAAACCTATCGAGTCGGTGGAGATTAATTGGGGGAGTCCTTCTTTTCTTTGAAGAAAGCGATGAATACGAGGAGGATGACGGCGGCTAGGCCGCAGGGTACTAGCCAGAATTGTTGCCAGAGAGCCATGTCCTTAGGCGAGTCTGCTAAGCCAGTCGCGTTGAAGAGCTTTCCGCTGACCTGCGCTCCTATCAACATTCCAAGTCCGAGCGTCGCGAGAACCAGGAGGCCTTGGGCTTGGGCTCGTATTTCTTTGTCGGCCTTTTTGTCGGTGTAGATTTGTCCGGCAACGAAAAAGAAGTCGTAGCAGATTCCGTGTAGGACGATGCCTCCGAGGAGCAGCATGTAGGAACGATCGATCGCTCCGATTCCAAATAGTCCATAACGAGCAACCCAGGCGAGCATACCGATAGCGAGTACCCACTTTATCCCGAATCGCGAAAGGAATACAGGTAGTAGAACCATGAATACGATTTCGGAAACTTGTCCGAATGACATGTTGAATGCCGGGTCTTCCACGCCAGCGGCATTGATGTAGACTGGCGCAAAGGCATAGTAGGCGGAAAGCGGAATGCAGATCAGAAGGGAGCTTGCCACGAAGATGAGGAAGCTACGATCTTTGAGCATTGAAAGGGCATCGAGGCCGAGCATCTCTCTTAGCGTTACTGTTTTCCCCTTAGCGGGAGGTGGCGTGTGGGGGAGCGTGAAGCTGTAGAGCCCCATCAGCGCCGCGGTTCCGCCAGCGATCTGTAGAGGCAGGGCCAGCTCGTCCGCCTTTAGCCATTTACTTACTACGATGTTGGATACGATCCATCCGATGGTTCCGAAGACTCGAATGAGTGGAAACTGCTTTTCGGGTCGGTCCATATTGTGGAAGCACAGGGTGTTTGTAAGACCGAGGGTCGGCATGAAGAAAAGGGTGTGGGCCAGCAAGAACAGAATAAACGGGGTGGCGCTTTCCGAGTTTGCGAAGTTCGGGGCGAGAAACAGAAAGATGCCTCCAAGAATATGAGCGACACCCAACACCCTTTCGGATGGAAAGAAGCGGTCGGCGATCGTTCCGAGGAAAAGGGGAGAGATTATCGCGGCGATCGGCCCAACCGAGTAGGCCCAGCCAATGGCGGAAGCCATGCCTTCTTTGGTCATGTAGTTGCCGACAGTAACGTACCAAGCTCCCCAGATGAAGAACTGGAGGAACATCATTATGGAAAGGCGAAGGCCGGTTGCTGAGCTTGTATTGGATTTTTCCATATGGGCGAGTTTTGAGAGGGGATCTAAGCGAGGCTGACGGTTTTTCCGGTACGGAAGCTCTCGTCGGCTGCTAAGACAATACGGCTGGCGTTGCAGGCAGCGACAAGGAGTTCGCTGGTGTCGAGATTTTCGGAAATGGCTTTAAGAAAGTATTCCTGCTCGAGCTGGAAGAGTTCGTCGTGCGAAGGTTCGGATTCCATATCGATGTATTCGTCCTGCTTGACGAATTTTCCACTGCCGTCGAGCTCGCTGTGATGAACGAGGAGGCTTTGCGTAGCGGTGTGAGCGGATATGTTGTCGCTTTGGCCGCGATCGCCAGCGTTCTTAGCTACGATGGACACGCTGCCTCGAGGGCCTACGACATCTTTGATGAAGAAGGCGGTCTCGCTCATCATCGGGCCCCAGCCGGCTTCGTACCAGCCGACCGATCCGTCTTCGAAGGTGACTTGCAGATGGCCGTAGTTGATTTTCCCTTCCGGTAGCTCGTCGCAAAGGCGCGCTCCAATTCCGGATACGCGTATCGGCTGGGATTGCGTCATTTGGCACATAACGTCGACGTAATGAACCCCGCAATCGACGATGGGAGAAATCGAGGAAAGCAGGTTTTGGTGCGTTTCCCAGGTTTTTCCCGACGATTGCTGATTGAGGTTCATTCGCATGACGAGCGGTTTTCCCAATGCGCGAGATTTCTCGACAAAACGTATCCAGCTGGGATGGTGACGGAGTACATAGCCGACGACTAGTTTGCGATCCGCTTCCTCCGCGAGAGCGACTAGCTCCTCCGCTTCCTCTATGGTTTCGGCGAGCGGCTTTTCGAGAAAGACGTGGCAGCCTGATTCAAAGGCGAGCTTGGAGAAGGTGTAGTGAGTGTCTGGATATGTCGAAATGCAAACTGCATCTGGCTGTGTGGCTGACAAGGCTTCCTCGTAGTCGTTGAATTCAGGATAGACGGTGCCGAGTTCCCCCAAGACCTCTTTTCGAGAGTCGGGAGAACGTGTGCAAACGCCGGCGATTTCGAAGCCTTCGAGCCGATGGTAGGCGAGTATGTGGGAGCGTCCGGTGTTTCCAGCTCCTACGCAGAGTACGCGGATTGGGTGTGGGCTGAGCATTTTAGAATTCTCTGTATTCGCGAATTAGATACTGATTTGCCCTTCTCAGGTTTTTAATACGCATCTTCTTTGCGTCCCATTTCAGCGTTTTTCCAGGGAAACGGCTGGCGATAACGCCGACCTGAAGGGTTTCGCAGAGCGGGCCGCCGTAGGAGAAGGGGGAATTGGTTTTCCCCTGTCCCAGACAGGCGTCTACCCATTCTCCATGGTGGCTGCGCGGTTTGAGTTCTGGGTGACGGACGCTGCGGAGAAGTTCTTTGGGAAAGGTTTGAGGACCGCTATTATGAGGCATCATGAGAGCTCCTTTTTCTCCGATGAGGACGCACCCTTGATCGGGTAGTTTGCGACCTGGTTCTAATTCGAGGCCTTCGATCGAGGGCGGCGCGTGCTTGCCGTCGTACCACGTCCATTTGAGTTGCTTGGTCGTATACTGAGTCGATGCGAACCTGTACTCAGTCGTAGAACTTTGAGGATGCGCGAAATCGTTGTTCTTTTCGCACTCAGTCCGAGCGGTGAGGGGATTTCCAAGCTCTAGAGCTCGATAAGGTGTATCGAATATGTGGACACCCATGTCGCCTAGCGTGCCAGTACCAAAGTCGAGCAGGCGTCGCCATTCCATCGGGTGGTAGGTTTGTTCGCGGAAAGGGCGTTCCTGGGCAATGCCGAGCCAAAGGTTCCAGTCGAGGTTGTCTGGTGCATCGATTATCGGGTGTTTATAATCAGTGGAGGACAGCCCCCAGTCTTTATTGGACCAGACGTGGACTTCGCTCACTTTTCCGATAAGCCCGCTCTTTATTAATTCGACAGTCATGCGTTGAGCAATGGAGGCGCTGACTTGAATGCCGAGCTGGGTGACGAGCCCAGTTTCTTCGGCTTTTAGCCGCAGTTCTCGGTTTTCATGGACATTGTGGGCGAGCGGTTTTTCGCAATAGACATGTTTCCCTCGCTCCATGGCGGCCATCGTTATGGGGGCGTGCATATGATCGGGCGTGGATACGAGGACGGCGTCGATTCCGTCGGCCATTTTGTCAAACAAAACGCGGTAGTCTTTGAACGTTTTTGCATTCGGAGCATTCTCGGATCCCTTTGCGAGAGCATTGCTGTCAACGTCTGCTATAGCCACTATCTCTGTATTGGGGAGCCTTAGTAGGGTTTCGAGATTCAATTCTCCTTGGCCATTGACTCCGATTTGAGCGATGCGAAGTTTTGGCTTAGCGGCGCGCCCGAAAGTCGCGCTCGGCAGTATTGAAAATGCTGTTACGGCGGCGATGTTCTTAAGGGCTTGGCGTCTTGTTTGCCTGTGATTCATTGTATATGCGGTTTGGAAGAGAGCGGGCTAGAGCTCCTTTATGTAGATATTGCGGAAAGCGACTGGGCTTTTGTGGCCGGCGAAGCCGAGGTGGCCGGATAGGCGGTCTTTGCCGGGATGAGGCTTGTTTTGGAAGAAGTCGTTCACCTCGGAGAGGTCGGCATCGAGGATAGTGGTTCCATTGAGCTCCACTTTAATCCGGTGTCCGATGACCGTTACCGTTTGGGAGTTCCAGTCGCCGACCGGTTTGAGATAACCTCGTTTTGCGGCGACTAAGCCGTAAGCGGAACCGTGATATTGCCGATCGTCCAACGAGGCGTATTTGGGAGCGCTGTTATCCAGAATCTGGATTTCGCACATGCCCGCGTAGGCTGGGTCTCCTTCTCCCGGATAGCGAATGGCCAGACCATTGTTGCCACCAGATGGGAGCTTGAACTCAATTTTTAGGACGAAATCGGAGTAACTAGCCTCTGTGTATAGCGTACCACCTCTGTCTTCTTTGCATTGGATCGTTCCGTCGACGACTTTGTAGTTTTGCGTCGTTCCTTGCCAACCTTCGAAGCTTTTACCGTTGAATAGCGAGGTGAAATGGTCGCCCTCGTCGCTACATCTCGAGGGTATCGGGGATGCTACGACCAATATGCAGAACCATAACCAAAATAGGGCGAAACGAGGGCGAGCCATTCATGCCAACTATAGCCTAAGAAAGCATGGCGCGTCTTGTATGATTCGCGCGCGGGTGTGTAGAGGCCTACTGTGTCTACCAGTGGCGAAACTGCCCGCTGCTACGGTATTCAGAGGGGGATGTGCCCATCACCTTCTGAAAGCTTCGTGTAAAATGGCTGTGGTCGTAGAAGCCGACTTCTTGGCCAATAGTGGCAACGGTATCGTTCGTCTGTGCTAGTAAATGGCAGGCGGATTGGATTCGAACGTTTGTGATATGAGTGGCTGGAGTGATTTTGAAAATCTGTTTGAACCGTCGCTGAAATTGGCCGGTGGAAAGATTGGTGAGTTTGGCGAGTTTCTCGATCTTTATTTGAGTAGAGAAGTTCTTGCGTACGTACTCAAGAGCGTCACCCATTTCTGAATACGGACGAATTTCTTCGGCGGCGTGGGAAAGATCTCGCCCGATGCAGGCCAGGCCAATGACTTTGCCGTTTTTTGAATAGAGCGGAGTTTTGGTAGTTACGAACCAGTTGATTGAATTGCGAGGGTCGGGAGCGAGTTCGATGCGATCTACAAGGGCTTTGCCTGTTTCGTAGACGTTACGGTCGTCGGCGATATAGGAATCGGCTTGTTCTTTCGAAAAGAGGTCGTGATCGGTTTTGCCGATCATCTCTTCCACGCTTTGCAACCCGCAAAGGCTCGATGCAAAGCGGTTGGCCATCATCACGCGCCCTTTCCTGTTTTTGACGACGAAGTAAATTCCAGGAAGGTGATCGAAGACCTTGCCCAGCTGACCGCTTTTCAGCTGATCTTGGAATTTGATGACTTCGGAGTGCATCGGTGACTCTTGCTTACTGCTCCACTTTCCGGAATTCGTTTCTCTACCCAACGGTGTGGATCTAT
>JANQKI010000077.1 GCA_028281165.1 Opitutaceae bacterium
CCGATGGCCGAACGATCCTGCCATCTCAAAGCTCCTCCAATTCCGAATCCCTTGGCCTTGCCTTCGAGAAAATCGTAGCTCGACACGAGATTGACGCGCCATTGGCGTTGCTCGAGAGATTTCCTTCCGTCGTTGGCCAATTCGGCTCGTACTGGGAAAGACACTACATTCTGATAGCGTTCAAGAATGGTGATATCTACGCCTAAGGTAGGGTTGTCGCGCACATTGGCCAGTCCGCTCTCGGTGATATTCCTTTCGATATCGAGCACAACGCTACTGAATGCAGGAGCGGTGTTGGACCGGACGGTTTCCTGTTCCGCCACGTTCAAAGAGACGCTCCAATTCGGCTTAATGGCTCCAATGAGTTCGACTTCCATGCCTTCCGATACGAAATCGAAAGTTGAAGTTAGATTCTGGATATCATCGGAAGTCACGCGTCCTTGTTCGGAATCGACCTGGTAATTGAGCAGACTGCGAGTGGGTTCCGGCACTAGATTGATAATCGTCGTATACAGCTCCGAATACGAGCTGGCAGCCGAGCCAACTTCGAGATCCGCGAAGGGAATGTTTTCTTCCTCAGCAGCCTGGAAGGCGCGTAGCCAGTCGCCGATACGTCCTGTGGCATTATTAATGGTGCCGTTAACGTTGGTCCGATTATTGGTATTGCTGGTCTCAAAGAAGTTCACCTTCAATGAAAGGCGACGCTTGAGAAACTCTAAAGTGAAACCGTACTCCTCGGTTTCGCCAACTGGCGCTGAAATGGTTTCGCCGATGATGTTCTGGCTGAATCCGGCCGGCTGAAAACTCTCGCCTTCGTAGTAATGGGCGCTGAAGTCCATGCCGAACGGCAACTCGAACAGATACTCTTCAGGAAAGAATCCTACAACGCTTTTAGTAATGGTTTCGTCTTCGAAGTCGGAACTGGGATTATCCTGCAGACGAAAGAGGTTCGCGTTGGCTGTTCCATCCGGATTGCGTAAAGGCAAATCCCCTGTAAAGGTTCCGGTAGAAATCAGCCGCTCAAATGCTTTCTCGCGATCTTGCCGCCAGGCCAGAACCGTTACCAAGTGGTTATCGAGGAAATTGCTTTTCAGCGAAACTGCCTCGGAGGTTAACTCGGTCCGGCCAAGATCCGCTCCTATGCGAGCTTCGGTGGGGAAGAACTCGCCTACCTTCCGTTCTTTCGCGATGTGGTCCCAGTACCAGGCCGTGTGGCGCTGGCCTTCGACAGGCCAGGGAACATTGACTTGATCGGTGATGGGAACATCGCCAAAGGTCGACGCGTTAACGGCGGAAGGCCCAACGTATACCAGCGAAGAGACGGCGCGGCGACCTGAGTTGGCCGTCGATGCGAAGGCCTCGTTAGTAGCGACCGCGATGGTATCGCTTTCCCACACGAACCGATCCTGCGTGTTAACCTGATCATTGTCGCGCTGCTCGAAAAGGCCGGTCAGCGTGTGACGCCCGAGCCATTTTCCAAGGCTCTCGTTGTAGTCCTTGATATCGACATCCACGTAGGCTGTCGCTCGAAGCGTATCCTGAACGCGCTTATTCTTGTTCGTACTGAAATTATTCATACGAACTACTGGTCTCCCGAAATTCGGATTGGGAACATCGTTGGAGAGGAATTGAGAAATATCTATGTAGAGCTCTTTTTCCAACCCGCTCGATAACGGCATGCGTTCGGTTTGCTCGAAGGTTTGGTGATTATAGCCAAGCTCGATACCGACCATCCCGTCCCAGAAGCTTTGCTCAAGCGCCAACTGCTGCACATGGAAATAAGAGTCGACGCTGTTCATAGTTCCCTGAAAGAGACGATTTCGGTAGTCGAATTGCGAGGTGTCCTGCAGCGAATAGCCAGAGAATCCGACCAGATCCCGAATGGCGTTGCCTGCGAACAAAAAGTCCTGTCTACCGCGGCCTGAACTGCCCGGCCAACGGATACGACTCATGCCGCCAGAAAGCCCGGCCAGAGCGGGATCGCTCCACCCTGGAGCCTGCTGGTCGCCACTTTCGTAAAATAGCGGAATATTGATGAAGGACGCGGTTCGCGTCTTGGTGTTGTTATCGCCTACATCATTGATATTATCGTAAGCGACTTTGGGAATGAAGCGGCCGTTGTCAGCCTGCTCGGTCGTAAGCAAGTTACGGTTAAGGTCGGAAAGCTCGATGCCAGGAACAGCGAGCAGCGAATCAACGTCCGTGTATCCATTAAACCAGAACCGCGACGCATCGATGGGCGGAATGGGATCGGGAGGATTGCGGTATATGTCGCCAAACTCCACATGACCTCGCAGGTTGGTCTTGCCGAGAAACTCGCTGCCTTCGTTTTTGAAGATCACGCCATCCCAAGCCAAGTAAATGCGAGTGTCCTCTTCCTCAGCAGGCTCCTGCTTGTATTTTCGTTTATCATACACGCCTGCGACGCGAATCGCCAAGCGATCCTCTATCAAGGTACGATTGACATCGAAAGTGCCGCGATAACTGCCGCGGTGATCGAAGCGAAGCCTGACCTGATTGCTATCGCCATTAAGGACAGGCGTCTTCAGAGAATGGTCGATAACGCCGCCTGGAGAACCAATCCCGAATAGAACCGAATTCGGTCCGCGGTTAATCGTGACGCGAGAAGTGTTGTATCCATCGAAGGGGATCGATGTGGA